>NZ_JNAH01000004.1 GCF_000759885.1 Prochlorococcus marinus str. GP2 | reverse complement strand
AGGCAGAAGTAAAATCAGAGGAGCCCGAAGAAAGTGAAGTTAAGCAGGAAATAGTAGAGGCAGAAGTAAAATCAGAGGAGCCCGAAGAAAGTGAAGTTAAGCAGGAAATAGTAGAGGCAGAAGTAAAATCAGAGGAGCCCGAAGAAAGTGAAGTTAAACAGGAAATAGTAGAGGCAGAAGTAAAATCAGAGGAACCCGAAAAAAGTGAAGTTAAAGAAGAAATAGTAGAGGCAGAAGTAAAATCAGAGGAGCCCGAAGAAAGTGAAGTTAAGCAGGAAATAGTAGAGGCAGAAATAAAATCAATTAAACCTAAAAAAAGAAATGTTAAAGATGAAATAATAGACGTAGAAAATGATTCAGATAATTAATAAAATTTTAAATTAAATTAAAAATTACTAAACAGGCTTGAATTTTAAAAATAGTGTATCTTTTAGAATAAATTGTTTTATTAATTCAATATAAAGTATCTCTACTCTTATTAATTTAATTTTAGTTATAAGAAGGTTTTTATGAATCTAAAGCTACTTCGATAGCTGCGATTAAGTTTTCGTCAAACGGTTTAACACCTGGTTTGAATCTTGCAATTACTTTACTATCTTTTCCTATCAGAAACTTTTCAAAATTCCATTCAACATCTCCTTCAGGTTCAACTTTGTTAAGTGTCGTATATGGTTCTGTAGTGTTGCCTTTGGCATGAACTTTTTCATAGATTTCAAACTTAACGCCATATTTTGTAGTGCAAAACTCTTTTATTTCTGAAAGAGAGCCGGGTTCTTGTTTCCCAAAATCATTACAAGGGAATGCAAGTATACTTAGGCCTTTGCTTGAATATAAATCATGTAGCTTTTGGAGATCTTCATACTGAGCAGTATTTCCGCAATAACTAGCTACATTAACAACTAAAATTACTTTACCTGAGTATTCACCAAGTTTTATAGATGACCCGTCAGAGGAAAGAACAGTGGTATTTTTTACGTCTACTTGCATGACTAAAAAAAAATTACCCTTTGAAGATAGCATTGTAAATCTTTTTTTGTGTTTAAATTATCTGATGGTTTCGGTTATTTCTTTTGTAAGTTTTAATTTTTCATTTCTTTAACCCTTTATAATTAATATTATTATTCAATTTAAATTTGGACCCTTTAGACCCACTTACTGAAATTATTAATTCCGGTCAAGGTTTTTCACCTGCAATCGCTTTTGAGAGAATTATTTGGGCAATGATTGGACTCTTTTTTTTAGGCGCAGTTTCAAGATCAATAACTAATAGCATGCGAAGTCAAAATTGGTTTGGTAGAAAATTTTTATTTAGTTTTTCTAAAGATAAAAAAATTACAAATGATTCATCATCACATCCTTCTGGTGAAGACGAATAAATTTAATAAATATGAAAGATTCAATTTTTTCTAAAAAAAGAATTTTATTGCTTGGTAGTGGCGAGCTCGGAAAAGAATTAGTAATAGAATCTAAAAGATTAGGATTAGAAGTTATTGCAATTGATCAATATGAAAATGCACCTGCAATGCAAGTCGCTGATTATTCAAGAGTAATTGATATGAGAGATAAAATTATTTTAAAAAATGTTATAAATGAATTTAAGCCTGATTATGTTGTGCCAGAAATAGAGGCACTCTCAATTGAAGCCCTAAAAGAACTAGAGGATGAGGGAATCAATATTGTTCCCAACGCCAGAACTGTAGAAATTACAATGAATAGAGATAAAATTAGAGACTTAGCCTCTAGAGATTTAAAAATAAAAACTGCAAAGTTTGATTATATTTTTGAATTTGATGATTTAGAAAAAAAAGCTGATGAAATTGGATTCCCACTTTTGCTTAAGCCTTTAATGAGCTCTTCAGGAAAGGGACAGAGTTTGGTTGAAACAAAACATGATTTACAAAATGCTTGGAAACAGGCACAAGCAAATTCAAGAGGGAAGGTTAAAGGAGTAATTATTGAAGAATTTATTAATTTTGATTTTGAGTTTACTCTTTTAACTGTAAGAAAAGAAAATGGTGAAAATATTTTTTGTTTACCAATTGGACATCTTCAATCTAATGGAGACTATCAATGC
This sequence comes from Prochlorococcus marinus str. GP2, assembly GCF_000759885.1. Classification (NCBI taxonomy): domain Bacteria; kingdom Bacillati; phylum Cyanobacteriota; class Cyanophyceae; order Synechococcales; family Prochlorococcaceae; genus Prochlorococcus; species Prochlorococcus marinus. The sequence goes on along the minus strand of NZ_JNAH01000004.1, from coordinate 314,103 downwards.
AGTTGGCAACCTATAGAAATCAAGGAGTCCTTAATTATTGAAGCTAAGAGAGTGACAAGTAGAATATTAAATAATCTTAATGGAGCTGGATTATACGGAGTAGAGTTTTTTATAAAAGGAAGTGAGGTTATATTTTCAGAATTATCCCCAAGACCACACGACACTGGTATGGTTACATTAGTTAGTCAAAATATTAATGAATTTGAATTACATTTAAGGGCTTTTTTGAATTTACCAATACCTCGTATAGATCTAATAGAACCCTCTGCAACCAGAGTTATACTATCTAATCAAGAGTATCTAAATCCTATTTATGAAGGTCTTAATGAAGCATTAGAATTTGAAAAGACTAAAGTTCTTATTTTTGGCAAACCACTTTCCAGAAAAGGCAGAAGAATGGGTGTTGTTCTCTCATCAAATTCTGACCTTAATTTGGCTAGAAAAAATGCAGATGAAGCTGCTCTTAAAATAAAAGTAAGTACTTCATAAATATTAAATAAAAATAACGAAAAAAATACTTATTTCCTTTGTTTTTATTCTATGTCTCTTTAGGTATCATTTAAGTATGTTTTTTATTTCGAAATGATAGAAAATTATAAAGGTTGGGACATAACTTTAAATTGGGATAATAAAGATTATCTCGAGAGGGATACTACTATGAGTAATTTTTTTAATCAAAAGGAAAAATGGATTGGTGTACACTTAAATGGTGAAAAAATCTATGGATCTTCTCTAAAAGAAATTAGACATATTATTGATTATCCTAGTTTGCATGAAAAGTAGGTTAAATGATTTTTTTAATTATCCTGATTATTTTCATTATCTTCAATAAGTTCATTAGCAAGTTTTCTCAAATCTCCCTTAATCGAGACCCATGTAAAGGCGATTATAAAAATTGAAGCAGATATTGCAACTATGATTTTTTCTACAGGGGACATTCCAAGTGCAATAGCAAACATTTCAAACTAAATAATAATTTTTTATTATATTGAATTTTTTTAAATAGTTAGAATCAAATTTTTTTTTGCAATGATATTTAATTATTAAAAATATAATAAATAAATTAAAATTACTTATTTTATTTATTGTTTCTGATTTCAATTTTATTCAGTAAGATTAAATTATGGAAACAAAAAAGTGCCCCCAATGTAAAAATTTAATTTTAAAAACTTCCCCAACATGTTTATATTGTGGCAGACCTAATAAATTTATAACTAAGGAATATGTAAATAAAAAGTGGAATAAAGATAATAATAAAAATGTATTTGATTATATTTTTATTAATAAGTATCTTGTATTTATTTTATTTCTAATATTTACAATTGTTATTATTATATTTAGTTAAATAACATCAATTAATCACTCTATTATTGCATCTAATACTTCTTTAGTATTTGTTGATAGTTTATTTTTTTTAATCTGCTTTATTGCTTCTACCATATTATTTTTGTAAGGTTCTGAATAATAATTGTATCTGCTAAATACTTTCACAAATCGGGAAATTACGATTGGATTTAATTTATCAAAGTCAATTATCTTTTTTGCAATATATTTATAACCAGAACCATCCATTGCATGAAAATTACTATTTCTTGTTACGAAAGTATTTAATATAGCTCTTAAAGTGTTTGGTGATTTTGAATCAAAAAACTTATTTTCAAATAATCTTTCAATGCTGTTTGTTTTCTCATCAATTTCTATAGATGCATTGAATGAGAACCAACTATCCAAAACGACACTATTATTTTTCCATTTATTGAAGAAAATATTTGAAATAATTTTTCTTTCAGGACAATTAATCCTACTGAAAGAATTCAATGCAGATTTTGCTAGCGTCATCGAATTACTATCGACATAATTAATTATTTTGCATTTAATTTCCTCATCATTACCGTGCAACAGTAGTTTCCAAATTGTTTCGATTAGTTTTCTTTCATTTTTACCTTCTGGCCAAACTTTATCTAGATTTTTCTCTATTTCTTGAAGCTTAAAATATAATACTTCTTTTAACTTGGTACCGAATAAATGATTTAATTCGTCAATAGTTTTATATATCTTTAGAGGATCTATATTTTCCATCTCTGATTCAATTTCAGCAAATGTCGGAATACTTAGTAATTCTGATAAGAGATACAAATTTATATCTTTATTTTTTATAAATGATATTAAAGTGCTTATTAATTTATTTTCAACTTTATGATCTGGCTTTTCATCTAATCTACACAAAATTATTTTTTTGAATAATTCTCTTACAGTATTAGATAGTGTAAAAAAATCTTTTTCATATTTTAAGATTAAAAATTTTTCATCCAAGGTAGTGTCAGATTCCCACTCAACTGGTGAAGAGAATTCGCGAAAATAAGTCACTAAAGGGATATGGAGGTGAGATCTAACATTCCTAAAAATAAATTCTTGTTTTTTTGTTTTTAAAACAACTGTTTTTTCTATTCTTTTATTGTCTCCGAAAAATATAGCCAGATTTATAGGAATTATTAGAGGTAAATCATTATAGGGGTTCTTCTTTATTGGATTACTTTGGGAGGCTTCAATTGTGAGTTTTTCGTCTGTTTGATGCCAGATTCTCTTGAATTTAACTTTTGGTGTGCCATTTTGCTTGTACCAGACTTTAAATTCTTCAGGATCAATTTCCTTATTAAGCTCTAAAATTTTATCGACAAATTGGTCTATTGTTGCTGCCTTCCCATCATATGTTGAGATGTAATTACTAAATCCTTTATAGAAATTTTCATCTTTTACAAGCTTGTTAAGCATTCTAATTATTTCTGATCCTTTTTCGTATATCGTGGTCGTATAGAAATTGTCTATTTCTTGGTATCTTTCTGGCATTACAGGATGCGATGTTGGACCAGAATCCTCTCTAAATTGATTTCTTCTAAGAAATTTTGCATCCTCAAGTCTCTTGATTTCATGATTATGAAGGTCTGCTGTGAACTGTTGATCTCTGAAGACTGTTAAACCCTCTTTAAGAGATAATTGAAACCAATCTCTACAAGTCACTCTATTACCCGTCCAATTATGGAAGTATTCATGGGCGATCACACCCTCTATTCTCTCTAATTCCTCATCAGTTGTTGTTTCAGAATTAGCGAGTATTAGTTTTGAGTTGAAAATATTGAGACTTTTATTTTCCATTGCTCCCATATTAAAGTGCCTGATTGCAACTATATTGAACAATGACAAATCGTATTCAAGGTTATATTTATCTTCGTCCCATCTCATGGATTTCTGTAAGGAACTTATTGCATGTTGGACATATTTTTCATCACCATACTCAACGTAAATATTTATTTTTACTTTTTTATTCGATTTTGTTATGAAATTATCTTTTACACAATTAAGTTTGCCCGCTACTAATGCAAATAGATATGAAGGTTTCGGATATGGGTCTTCCCAAATTATTTCATGTCGATTATTTGTAAGATCATTTTCTTTTACGATGTTACCATTTGAAAGTAAAACAGGATAATCATTCTTGTCGGACTCAATTCTCACAGTGTATTTGCTTAGAATATCAGGCCTATCAGAGTGAAAACTTATTCTTCTAAATCCCTCTGCCTCACATTGAGTAGTTATAATTCCATTACTCTCATACATTCCTAAAAGGGATGTATTTTCTTTTGGTTTAATTACCCCTTCTATTGTTAATAAAAAATTTTCTTTATTTATATTTTTAATTTTTAGGTTATTTTTTTGCTGTTTGTAGTATTCCTCTTCTAGTAATGAGTCATCTATAAATATTTTTTTTATTAATATATCCGTACCATCAAGAATTAGATTTCTGGTATTCTTATTTATTTTTACCAATTTTAATTTGGTTGTAACATTTACAGCATTTTTCATAATTACGAAGTCCAAAAAAATTTCTGGAATTTCATAATCAAAAATCTTGTAATCTTCAAGTTTTACATAGCTTGAAATACTCTTTTGGATATTTGGATTGTTCATATTTACAAAGAAGCTTAGAAGTTAAATAATCTATAACATTAGTTTGAAATTATAAGTTTGGCCTATTATCTTCTGTTTCACAAAAATGTGTTTTAATCTCCCCAGAAGGTAGTAGTTCGTATAAAGAAGGATTATTAATATCAGGCGATCCGTCCTTATTAAATTGATACCTCCAGTCCCATTTTTTATCTGTAAAGGAAATATAATCTTTTCTTAGAGAATATGGAAGCATAAGCTTTTTTTTATTCCAATTAATATTTATAAATGCTCCTGGCTTTAACTCAGATATCTTTTCTACTATGGAAAAGTCACCATTAATATCATTTCTCATCACAAGATTAAGCTTTGAATTTTCACATATATAGCTACTATTTAAAGCTAATAAAAGTATTGAGGTAAAAAAAAATGAATTAATTTTTTTGAGCTCCTTTTAAAGTTGATTTACTTTCTAGTTAAATGACTTAATTAAAGATCTTTTTGGATCGATTTAAATCATAATAGATTGCCTACTGTTAAGCTCTACAAGATTACAATTTAATGCCTCTTCGTAATCCTGAACTGAAATAAAATTATTCAAAAAACCTGAATATTTTGCATCTCCGCCTATGGTGCTTGAAAGTATATATTTTGGATTGAATTTGTTAATCAATTTAGGGATTACATCAGCACCTTTTACAAAAGAACCAACTAGGGGTAATTCTAAATTTTTTGTAGGAGTAATGACTGCATCAAGACTTTGCTTTTTTAAATTTTCATCAAGATATCCATGGGGTTCTATATAAAAACCATTATCTTGATCGTCTTTAACAATATATCCGTTTTCTATTTGTGGCACTGGAGCCCCAGCAGTTGCTTCAAAACTTAAATTAAAAAGATTTGTCTTTTCGGTTGGCTTAAGCATTTTAATTGAACTAAAACCAATTTTTTTTAATGTTTCAACAGCACTTTTAGGGCAAATTATAGGAATATCCTTCCTGAACATTTCTAATGTTGGAACATGACAGTGGTCAGGTAATCCTTGGGTTAACAAAACAAGATCTATTTTTTTATCTATTGAAATTTCTTCTTCTAATGATCCTTTAAAAAACCACTCACCTGGAGGAAATATTAAATCTCCCTTGAGCCAAGGATCAATAATTAAATTGGTTTTTTTAAATTTTATAAGCCAACCATTTGAACCAAGGTAGGTCGCTTCAAAAGCCATTATTAATTAATTGTTTTATTAAACTATAAGGTAATTTTGGCTTTATCGAGAAATTACTAATTTAGATTAGTTTGCTTCATTTAAGATTTGAAATGACTTTCTTTTTAGATTGAATATTAAAACTTGATTATCTTTATAACTAATTTCAAAGTTTTCTTTTTCTAACATTTGTATTGGTATTAGAGCTAATCCTCCTGTTCCTGAAAAAATGATTGGCATGGTGCTATTTTTAGTCCCATTCATTTTTTGTAAGTCAATAGCTTGAGAAACTATTTTTCTGGCTTTATCAAATCCGTAGACTTCTATTAATTCAGGCCATAAAAAGTTAACTAATTCATATTTCGAAAACTCAATTTGTACTGTTTTCATCAAAAAATAATAGATATATAGTGATTAATTAACTATGATATTTATTTAATTACTATTTTTAAATCTGTCCATGACTAGTTGCAACATATCCACTACATCACCATCAGTTAAATTTAAATCCTTCTTTAAATCATTGCAGGTTAAATTCATTTCAAGTGCCGCTTCAGCCATATGATTAACTTTTTGGTTATCACCGCCCAATGAAATAAAGGGATTGAAGTTTTCTATCATTTAATACTTGTTGTTACCATCTAGTTCTAGCTAAGAAATAATTAATTATCATTTTTTGATACAGAAGCTTATAAATATGTTATTTAATATTTAGAAAGTTTTTATTTTTAAACCAGGGATGTTGATATACCTTTTGATATCAAAGCGAATCTTCTGGCTCTTACTAGGAAAGGAAATATTAAATTTGTTCGTTTATTTGATTTAAACACTCTAGAAAGTAAAAAAAGTAAACTACTGGAGGGATTATTTATCTGTTTGCAAATAGTATTAATTGCATCTGCTCCATGAAAGATATCTTCATCTTTCAGGAGAATAGCTCCTTTATCTAGGTCATAACCTTTAGCTAGAAGGGATTTAATCAGAGTTAAATTTTTACGACCATCAAGAATTTTAATATTATTTAACTTGCTTTTGATCTCAAGGAGCTCAGCAAAATGATTGCAGAATGGGCATTCTCCATCATAAATAAAAGTATAGTTGGAAGTCATTAGAAAAAAATTTTTTGATGGTCTTAAAGTGTGCCAACTAAATAGTAATTCCTCGATAATAAAACAAATAATAAAAATTTTGTGGATTTTTTATAAAGGGATAGTTAAAGGATTCTAATAATTACGAAGAAATGTCTCAATATAGGTATATTTTTCATAAAAATCTGTATGCTTACTCGGAGATATTATGTTTTAAAATCATGAATTTATTAGCTTCTTTTGCTTTAGGTGGTTTCAACCCTTGGGCAGCAGGCTTTGGAATTGGTTCTTTAGTCCTTTTTGGCCTTGTTGGTCTTGTTGCTGGTCCAAACCTTAAGAATTTTGACCCTGATGCATAAATCATCATTTTTAATATAGATTTTTAAAAGACTCATCTGAGTCTTTTTTTTATGCGATTTTTAAAATTTATTTTTAGAATCAAAACTACATTATATTCTGACAAAGAAATGTTGTTGAATCCTCTTTATCCATTTACTTTTTTGAAAATCTCTTCTCTAAAAGCAACTATCGTTTTTTTATCAATACTTTTAATTAAATCAAATTTGCTTAGATTAAAAGGGGGACTAATTGGAGGACTTTTTGCTTTGATACTCATATCAGGAATTTTTGTCTCTAGTACCATAGCTTTAGGATCTTTAGTGTATGCCTATCAATTAAGGAAGAAATCTAATCTTGATGACAATCAAATGCAGGATTTAGAAAGTGTTAATGTTTAAAAATATTTTGTGAATTTAATTCAGTTGGATAACTTAAAATGGAGTACCAGGAACAAAATGCAATACTAAAAATCCAAAACCGGCAGCAAAAACTATTGATACTGCGATGATGAGAAGACCTGATGCCATACCACCTTCTTTAAATGCCATATAGTAAGTTATTTTTAAATTTATAATAGAACATAATTGTTCCCAGGGAATAGTTCTAATTACTCAAATATCATCCAAACTTATTATTAATAGTGAATAAAAGTAAAAATATCGAAGTTAATGAAAGGATAAAACCAAATATTATTAATGGTTTAGATTTAACGTTTTCTTCTTGTTTGGGGCTATTTTTAGAAGATACTAAGTTGCTATTTCGTTTAGATAGAAGATTGGGAAATGGTTTAATCACGATAAATTTGAGATCTAAGCTAATTAACCTAAAGTTTTAAATAAATCTTTATGATAATCAACAACATTTTGACAACTTATTACAGGTGTAAATTCCATATGAATTCCAAATTTTGCTCTCCATGGAGCAAAATGCGCAAAAATTTCTTTATCACTATGTGCCTTACATAAACAAACTACCCTACCTTCACCTGGAGCATGCACTCTAAATAACATCTCAAATTTGTCTGTTTTATCTGATTTAGAAATTTCACCGTTTTCCCAGGCCTCCACAAATAATTGATAAGCTTTTACTTGATTCTCAATATCTGGGAATTGGCAGTCAGCAAGAAATAATTGCATTGGTTTTTTCTTAAAATTTTACTTATTATCGCTCAAATTGCTATTTATTAATAGTACTGTTTGAATTTGAAGATTAGAAAAAAAATCTTTTTCCTAAATAAAGTGAGAGGAAAGGGTCTCAAGAAATTTTCCTATATCTTTTTTATATAAACTATCTGTTATTTTTAAAGAGAATAATTCATAATCATTTATATCTTTCTTTTTGTCAAAATTAATATTTCCCTTTAATGAAATATTTTTCATGATTTTATTGATCACTATTTAAAATTTAAACAAATATATTTAAAAGGCAAATTTCTTTACATTATGTTTTTAATAAGAGAAATTTCTAGTGAAATTTAGGATATAAATAACTTATGCAACTTAAGAATTAAGTATTGTTCCTAAAATATACAAAAATGTATTTGTTACAGAAAAAAATACTGTTAACAGAGATGCAAAAACTGGTAATAAATTAAACCATAACTGAGATGTCGTCATTTTTGAATCTATGGGCAGAAAATTGGTTCCTTTTTTTAATCTTATTTGCAGCCAGAAGATGGATAATGGATAAATAATTCTTGAAAAAGTTATTAAAAAAGAAGGTAAACTACCCCTCTTTGAATAAAGTACAAAACCTGAAAAAAAATACAAAATCCAAACTAGAATTCTTTGAATAAATATTATCGCTTTACTTTTGCTATACATTATTAATTAACTAATTCATTTTTATATTTTTAATCATTTTATATCTTTCAAAAAAAATATTATTTATAGTAACTTTTTCTTTACGAACAATTTCCCATTTGTTTTTCAGAAATAATTTATAACTTATCAAGCTTGCTTCAGTTGAAAGAGAATCTAAACCTTCTTTCTTAGATTCATCTTCTAATTTATGAAGTAACTTAGATCCGCAACCTTTTTTCTGGAATTTACCTTTACAATAAAATAAAGCGATTCTATTGTTTGGATACCTTGTGGCAAAAGCTACAATAATTCCTTTCTCACTTAAAAGCCATCCTTTCCCTTCAGTTATTGACTTATCAAAATATGGATTATTCCAAGCTTGGCTAGACCAAGCTATTTTTTGTTCTTTACTATATGTATTTTCATCTAATGATTGAATTGAATCAAAATAAACCTTCTTTAATTCAAGTTGATCTTTAATAGTAATTTGTCTTAAATTCATAAATAAATAATTTTTTAATATGAATAGTAAGAATATAGTCGCAATTGGTGGCGGAGGCTTTGGCCGTTCTTTAGGATCTCTTGAAATTGAAAAATATATAATTTCTTTAATTAGTAAAAAAAGACCAAAAATCTGCTTTATTCCTACTGCATCTGGTGATAGTAGTGTGTATAAACTAAATTTTTACAGAGCATTTTCTAAACTAGATTGCATAACAAGCCATATAGACTTATTTTCTAGAACAGAAAACTTAGAAGAGAAAGTTTTAACTCAAGATATCATTTATGTTGGCGGAGGAAATACAAAAAGTATGTTAGCAGTCTGGAAAGAATGGAATTTAGATATTATCTTACAAAATGCTTATGAAAAAGGAATTGTAATGAGTGGTGTAAGTGCTGGAGCTATTTGTTGGTTTGAGAAGGGAATAACTGACTCTTTTGCTAAGGAATTGAATATAATTGATTGTCTAGGAATAGTTGATGGTATTGCTTGTCCTCATTTCGATGAAGAGAAAGAGAGAGAACCTTACGTTAATGATATTATTAAGAGAGAAATTATTGATTCTTGTATATGTATTGAGGGCAATTGTGCCTTGCATATCAAAAATGATTTTGAATATTACTCAATAGATTTTGGTAATGGTAAAAAATGTTTTAGAGTGACCAAGCAAAATAATAATTTAAATAAAAAATTATTTTAAAGAGATATTTTTAATATATTTTAAATCTCTTCATTTTTTGATATAGAAGTAAATTCAATACCTTTATATTTTATAAATGATGCAGTCCATACCTCTTTAGAGAGATTACCAAGGTATTTTAAGAATTGTTGTGTATCTCCATCTCTTATCCATTCCGATTTAATGAATGGAAGCTCTTTCTGCATCCTTTTAGGATGCATATGAACCAAAAGTAAACCTTTATCTTCAGAGGCCCTTTTTAATGAACCTTCATCACTCCTTTGAAAGACTCTAAGAAGAAGATTTAAGACAACTTCTTCTCCAAGTTTCTTGAAATTTTCTGGGTCCTCTAAATTATCTTTAACTTCTTTACCTCCAAGAGGCATTGCCCTAACAAGGTTCTGCTCAATTAATGCTATCGCAATTAAATAATCTTGGCTTGCCATATTTTTAAAATTACTTTTTTGATATTCTAACCTCTCGAGTTCATTAAATTCTTAATTGGTTAAATGATTTGCTACAACAATAAGAAATTAATTAATGATTTACTTTTAAACCTCTACCTTCTTTTATTTAAATTTATTAGTCACCTTATATTATATTTTTAAATATAAGATCTTTTTATCTTGTTCTGGTTATTAATTACATATAACAGGAACCGATTAAATGAGAACATTAAAAAGTTTTCAGAAGACTATATTTTATAAAAACAGTATTTTACTTTACTAGTAGCTATCTAATTTAAGGGAAAAAGTAAAAAATATTATCTCAGAATTGAGAGTCGAAGTAGATGTATGTTTTAGTTAAAATATTCGAATAGAGTTCTATGTACTTTTAGATGATTACTAATTTAAGATTTGAATTATCATTTAAAAATATTTCGCAGTTAGAAAATAAACTTAATTTCTGTAAATTTAATAAAATAAAAAACATAAATATTCCCTGTAAGGGGCCTATCAAGAAGGAATTTTTTAATTCAACTATTAAATATATATCAAAAAATTACCAAGAATTTAATATGACTTATCACTATAGTTTATATCATCAATATTCTCAAAATAAAGAAAAATCATATCAAGACCTTTTAAATTTTTTAAAAAATTCTAATTCAAATAGAAATTATGAAATTCTCCTTGTTTCAGGATCTAATAAGAAAAAAAACTATGATGCAGTTGATGTTTTAAGCAGACTAAAAGAAGAAAAAAATCTAAAAGTTAAATTAGGTATAGCTTATAATCCTTATTTGAAAAAATATTACAAAGATACTTATGAAAGAGAAAGGTTCGATAAAAAGATCTCTTCTGGATTAATAAATTCAATTTGGTTTCAATATGGAACAGATATAAAAGTACTTCAGAATGAAGTGAATTATCTCAATAAAGTTGAAAAATATCAAAAATTAAATCTATTTGGAAGTTTATTAATTCCATCAAAACAATTTATAGCAAGGTTTAAATTTCGTCCTTGGAAAGGAGTTCTTATCTCAGAAAAGTTTTTATCTTCTTTAGATGATTTTTATGATTTCACAAGAGATTTACTTTGTTTTTATAAAAAAAATAATATTACCCCTTTAATTGAAACTGATTTTGTGACATCAGAAAAACTTAATGCTGTTTATAGTTTCATTAGAAAATAAGAACAATTAATGCCAATTTCAGAATCATGAAAAGTAATTTTTCATATGAATTATTAATAATAGGTGGAGGTATATCTGCATGTGTTTTCGCTTCAAAGTATCTTCAAAATAACCTTACAAAAAAAATTGCATTAATTGAGTTTGGGCGTGGATTTGGTGGAAGATCAAGTACTAGATTAAGCAAAAGATTTAGAGGTTGGAAACTAAACCATGGTGCTCCAAGTTTTAATATAAGTAACAGTAAAAATAATCCTCTATTAAAAAATTATATTAATGAACTATTAGAAAATAAATTTATTAAAAATGATGATTCAGAATTAATTTTTCTAGGTGATGAACATAAAATAGAAAATATTAAAAAATCTGAATTTTATTTGGGGGATAATTATCTTTCTTCATTTTATATGAATGAATTATCCCAAAAGATAATTGGGTCTAATAATTTAAGGGCTAAGATTGATTTATTTTTTGAAACTTTAATAGTTGATTTGAGATTTAATAATGATGAATGGACATTAACATCTATGAATGGAGATAAATTCAAATCTAAATATCTTATTTGTACATCAAATTTGTTATTACATAAAAGGTCTCTAAAAATATTTAATATAAATCAAATTCCATTAAGAAAAGCTATTCCTCAAAATAAAGATAAAAAAATTGATTTGCTTTTGAATTTTTTAGATAAACAATTATTTATTCCAAGGCTAACTTTTTTAATTTATACAAATAAGAATTATAGATATAAAGATTTTTATTCTAAGAAATATAGATATTTTCATTTAAAAAAAAGCCTAGAGAAAAAATATAAATTTGAAAGGATTATATTTCAGTTACAAAATAACAACAAAATAGGAATTGTAGTTCATACAAAAAATTCAGATTTTATTAATTCTTATATAAAATCAAATGATGAAGAATACTTAAAACAAAAAATATTTAAAAATTTCAATGAATTGTTTAGTAAAAATAATTCAGTAAATCAATTAACTTATAATGAGGGATTCTCTATAATGCATTGGAGAGCTTCTCAACCTTCTGGTTGCGCTGTTCCATTATCTTTACAGTTAAGTACAAAGTATAGAATTGGATTCTGCGGAGATTGGTTTGAGGGTGAAGGATTTGGTAGGATTGAAGGCTCAATTTTAAGTGCTTTATTATTAGCAGAAAAAATTTAAAACTCATTCAAATAATTTGCTAAGTATTTGATCAATATTAGTGTTTTCTGTAATTGTAAATTCATTTGTATTTTTTTTTATATTTTTATTTTTGAACTTGTTATAGTAAATATCCCATGATTTTAAGAAATCTTCTTCAGCTTGTTTTTTTGCTTTCCCCCTTTCTTTTGAATCTCTCTGGATAACTCTTTTCATACAGTCATTTTTATTGATTTTTAGTTCTAAAAAAGAATAATTTTGATTACATAACGTGTTTGAAAATTCTTTAGCAAAAATACCTTCAATTATTAAAAATTTAATATTACTTTTTTCGTTTAAAGAATTATTTATTATTTTCTTTTCGAAATTATAAGAACGTTCATAGAATGAAATTCCATTACTAATAATAAAATTAAAATCTTTATTAAGAAGTTTATAATTAAAACTAATGCTTCTATCAAAATAACCTTTTACAAATTTTGAGAGTAATTTACTGAATAGACCTATTCTGTAGTAATTGTCTGTATTTAAAACAACACCATTTTTAATTTTCCCTACTATTTTTTTTGATAAGGTCGTTTTACCACTGCCAGAAGGACCACTTATAAATATAAGCTTCATTTTCTATACTCTACTCTCTTTTAAGATTCTAATTTTACTATTGCTAAATACTTGTAAAGTTGGGTAGTACATCTTTCTTCTTAAATTTTTTTGAGTAGTTTAATATATTTTGCAATGGCTTATAAGCTTGCATTAATATTAAATATGTGTCTTTATATAAATGTAAATAAATTAACATTATTCAAATATTTATAGTTTATTATTTATTCCATTAGGAATTTGACAAATTATTTTTTGAAAATTTAATTTTATTACTTATATTATTGCAATGATTTCTAAATTTCTAGGTAAACTAAAATCAATTCTATTCAAAAGTGCGGTATCGACTGAAACTCCTTTAAAGAAAGAAAAAAAACAAACTAAGTCTGTAAAATCTTTAAAAACAAAACCAAAAACAAAGTCAAAAACAGTCAATACAAAGAAAAATATTGAGACATTAACTGCACTGCCTGGTGTTGGAGCTAAAAGTGCTAAGGCTCTGTATGAGGCCGGATTTAAAACTAAAAAAGCAATTATTTCAGCTGACGAAAAAGATCTCCTTGCTGTATCTGGGGTTGGTATCAATCTTGTTAAAAAGCTGAAAAAGCTGAAATAATTAAATATCTCAACTTAAATTTCTAAGAAAATAATATTAATAGGTTAGTGCTTATCTAAATGCAAAAGTTTAGATTATCTTCTTCTTGCTTTTCTTCTTTGTTGCAATTTTCTTTTGTATTTTTCAATGGGAGTTTCGTGATGTCTAAGTCTTTTTAAATCAGCAAAAATTCCGGATTTAGATACTTGCCTTTTAAATCTTCTAAGGGCAGATTCAATTCCCTCATTCTCTCCAACTGTAACTTGAGTCAAAATTTTCTAAATAAATTATATTCTAACATCTTACAGGATTAATTATATATTTAAAAATTCAATTCGAAAATTTTGGTTAATTCACTTTATTTTTTGCCCACTTCACAAATCCTTTTTCGTTACTCTTTATATCTTGTAAGGATTCAAAATAGTATTTTTCCCAATTATCTCTAGGAAGTCCAAGAAAAAGCATTAAATTTAATGGGTATTTATTGTTATCTGAGCAATTTCTAAAATCATCTCTAAATAAAAAGATTTTCTTTTTTAGAGCAATTGCAATTCCCAATTCAATCATTACCCCTTCATCTGGGGGTGTCCCATTAACAATTGCAAAAATGCAATCACATTTTTTTAAATCATAGAAATTAGATTCTGCTAGATGATATGCCCAGTTATCATCTTTTTGTGTTATGTGCTTTGTTCTCTCAAAAGGTTCAAAGACTTCTACATTTAAATCATTAAAAATATTAATAAATTCATACAAGAGTTTATTAGTTTGTTTTGAAAATCCGTATGGGTTCGCTAAATATAATTTCTTTTTCAACTCAAACCTCTTTTTTTGATGTAACTGTTGCGATCACTGTGTGAATCTAAGGTGTTTTCCCAGGGAAAAACTATCCACTCACTTTTTTCTGCTAAATGTACACTGTTCCACCATGTTGGTTTATTTTTACTAAATAATACAAAAAACTTTGCTCCCTCAATATTTTTGAAGGTATTTAATGTAATACCAGTTTCATAAACATCATCTACTACTAGTGAATTTTTTATTGGTTCTGAAATCAATTTTATTTTTAATTTGTGGCTTAGTGCAACAGCGAGACATAAACCACCACGTGGAACCCCATATATTCCGGAGAAATCTAAAAACTTACATTTATTAGCGATGTGTTCTACGCTCTTATCAAATTCAGCCCAGGTAAAGTAATTTATCATTAAGTCTTGCTTTTTTCACTTGTAGTAGCGAATTTTGATGCGATTACACTTAAGAGTGCAACGACTTGCTCATTTGGGCAACAAGTGATTTTTTTTAGATTTTCACATTCATTTAATATGTTAGCGAAAGTATCCTCTACAATTCCGTTCATTTGTTCGTTACTAAAAGAATATGGCTTATTCATTTTTAATTATTAAATAATTTTATTTTTACTTAAATATCCTACTAAGTAAATATATCGATTAATAAAAAATGGAATTATTTCCACATGGGATCATTTACATATTTAATCCCAAGCGAATTAGGTACATAAGTATGAAGAGCTTCAATCTGTGTAGCCCATTTTTTAGAGTTACCCTTCAAACTTTCACTTTCAATAAGGTTTTTTAAGGAAATTCTTTTTCTTACTTTAAGAAGACCTATACAAGTTTCCCATGCTTCTTGATTTTTATAAATATCAAACCAAAAATCAAAAATTTTTTCCAATATATCGAGAGGTATATCGAAAGAAATTCCCATCGAGGGTTTGTTAATTAAATAATTTTTATTTTTTAATTCATTGAATAAATTGTGAATGTTTAAATTAATTGCTGACAGAATATCTTTTGCTGATTCATTTCCTATTAGCTCTTTTCTGTGGCAATCTAAAAGGTTTTTATCCGCAAGAATACTTTCATCACAATTTTTGACTCCCATCATCCAAAACCCTTCTTCATTCTTTACTCCACTAGCAAGGAATAGATATTGAGCTGAATTTTCCAAAATTAAAAATCATTTCTTCATTTTTAACATTTATTTTTATTTATGAAAATATTTTTAATGTACAAATAACAATTTTAATTTCCCGCTTAAAAATAAAAAGTTGTTAGAGTAGGGTTTTATAAATGTTTGATTTAAGAGAACTGAAACTAATGTTTTTAGATCCCACTGATTTGATAATTAATAATATAAATAAATTTCTTTGTAATAATAAAATAATTAAATTTATTTTTTCTTAGGAAATAACTTTCCTATTTTCTCTTGCTGCAAAGTCTCTTTTTTTGTCCTTATTTTTTTATCTTCTAGTGATTCTTTATTAGTGCTTACAGCATATATTATATAAAAAATCATACCAGTAAATATTAACCCTAAAAAAAGGATCAATATCCCTAATGGTTCACTAGGACTAAAAATTTTGAGGTCTAAAGCTGTATTAAGGGAAATTATCACAATTAACTAATTCCATAAAAACTATTTCGGAAATCTAATTGATTTCTTCGTAACCATAAAATTTAGTGGAATCTGCATTTTTATAGCCATTAGCTGCTTCCTGGAGATTCTCACTGTCAATTTTTCTTGCTTTAGCATGAATCATATTGAATGGAAAAATAACAGCTCCAACGAAAAAATGTAGTATTAAAAAATCTGAGGGTAGTCCATTTGTCCAATCAGGGAAAAATAGCAATGTCATCAATGAATCATTCATATTAGTAGTCAAATAAACCTCTGACTATTATTGCTGAACATAATACATTACTAATAATTTTTAATAAATTGAAATTTAATTTCCTTTTAAAACCCAAAAGGTCTAATTGAAAAGATTACAAAAAAAACTGTTATATTACTTATATATATTGATTTATATCTGTTGTTGAACTTCCTTTTTGGTTTATTTTTCTTTTTAGTCTACCTACTAAACCCTCCAATAGGGTTAGCTTTTGATACGTCAGACCCAAGTGTAAGCTTGCTACAAAATAGGATCTCTAACAACTTCTCCAGTAAATATTGCAAAGCTATTCAAAATGGTTTCTCTAAAGATGAAGCGATGAAGTCTGCAATTGTAAAGACAGAAAATATTATCTCTTTTTCTTATAATCCTCAAAAAAAATGGATAGAGAAAGATGACTTGGCAAATCAAATTTCATTGCAAGTAGTAAATAATTGCGGACAGTCTTTTGGCTTGATCGGAAAGGAGGGAATTGCTTATTTTAAATCATATTTTTTAGAAATATATGAAAAAACAACACCTGACAAAAATTTTTCTAGATAGATTAAAATTATGAACAATATTTCAGACAAATTTGTATTGACAATAATATTAATTACTATCCTCTTTGTATTTGGTTTGGTTTTTTCAGTAAAATCTCCTGAAAGAAAAGTTATAGATTCGCCAATTATATGGAAAGAAGATTATTCCAATATTTCAATTTTTAGGAGTAATAAATTTAATTTTGACGGGAAAAGAATAATTTGAACAAATTTCAATACTATATTGCGAAATAGGAAGTGCTTTTATGCCTGATTTAAAATAATTTTGGGAATCTTAATTAATTTATTTTTTCAGTCCTAATTTAAGTAGTTTAATAAAACAGACGCTAGTTTCAAATCCTCATTAAACCATGCTCGTATTGCCATAGCCCTTCTAGGATCGTAAAAATTTTGCTTTCTATACCAACTAAGAACTTCAGAATCTGATTTTTTACCGTTACAAGATAAGCAACATGGTACGCAATTACTTGTAATGCTAATACCCCCTTTTGACACTGGATGAAGATGATCAAGTGATTCTGATGGTTTACCGCAATAAATGCATTTATATTTAGTAAGTTTATAAAGCGATTCTCTCCAACTTTTGTTATTTATCTTTGGACATAGCTGATCAAGGTAAATTGCATCTTGTTCATGCATAATATTCTTGATTTTTAAAATTATAATAACAGTTTTTATTTAACTATGATTTAAAAAAGAACAATAAAAGTGTGCAAGCTTTATATCTCTTTAGAATACTAATAATAACTAAATATAAAACATTAGAATTTAGATTTAATGCTTTATTTATTAACAATTTTAGAAAATAAATATGATTTTTCTCTTTACAAAACTATTTCTATATTTTTGATATCCTTTTTTTCTAATACGTTTTCAGCAATTTCTGGAGGTGGAGCGGGCTTACTTCAATTGCCAGCCTTGATTTTATCTGGTGTTCCTTATTATCAAGCTTTAGCTAGTCATAAATTAGCAACAGTAGCATTAGGGCTAGGAGGTTCATTGAGAAATTACAAATCTCTTAAAAATGATATCCATGTTGTTTGGAAAATTTTGATTTTTGGCCTACCTGGAGTGATTCTTGGAGCTTCGATCGTTGAATTTATATCAGAACAATATTTATACCTATTCTTAGGAATAATTTCGGTGTTACTGGCATTTTACACATTTTTTAAATCAGATTTAGGTTTGTCTTCTGGAAATAATGCACTTAATTTTATTCATAAAGTAAGATTTTTTATTTTTATTTTCCTAATTGGTGTTCTAAACGGTTCAATCTCTTCAGGAACTGGATTGCTAGTAACGATGCTTTTAATAAGAACATTTGGAATGGATTTTCTTCGTGCTATAAGTCTGACATTTTTTACAGTTGGTATTTTCTGGAATTTCACCGGAGCTATTTTTCTGAGTAGAATAGAACCTGTACCTTCAAATATATTGCTATTATTGATAATTGGTTCTTTTACAGGAGGATACTTTGGCGCTCATTTATCAAAGTTAAAAGGAAATAAACTTATAAAAAATACTTTTACAGTTGTCTGTTTTTTTGTTGGGATTAGTTTATTTATTAAATCTATAATTAGTTTTTTGAAGATTAATTGATAGATAAATTTCATACGAAGTGATCAAAAAAACCAATATAGTCCTTAATATTCAATAATTATAAATTCAATTTTTGTTTTACCCTAAATTTTTATGCATTACAAGTTGTTTAAAGCAATCTTTTAGTCAAGAATTAATTTTATAAAAGAAAAAAAAAGGCCTCACATTTGTGGGGCCGGGTGATGGGGAACTTTATTTTTAATCCAATTTCTCGAAAATTGCAACCCCCTATCTGTAGTGGAAAATTAATCATGTTTATACACTACCGGTAGTGCTTTTTATATTTTTTGTCTTTTTAAGTTTTACATTTCTGAAATTATTACGTAAATTTAACTTTATTAGTTAGTATCTAAAATCAGTAATTAGGTGTTTTTAGTAATTAAACTTGTTAAAAATGTCATGCATTGTATTATTCAAAAGGAATATGTTAATAAAAAAGCTTAAATGATTGAATTAACATTACTAACTCTTTTGAACTTTGTTGGAGATAATTTCTGTGAATATAGAAATTTAGGTCATGATAATTATAAATCTTTACTTCTTTCTTATAGTGATGCGAGTTATAAATTTGGACCATTAGAAGTAAAAAATGTTATCGAGAAGTCCGAAAATTTTAAAGTTGCAGCAGTTGCTGTCGCTGCAATTAAGTGCCCTCAGCATATAGTTAAATAATGAAGCTTGAACTAAAAACTGAAAATGAAAGTCAAATAAAGTCATTTTCAAATATTTTAAAGACTGTTTTTTTTCTCGTGCTAATAATTTTCTTTTGCGATGTTGCCTTCAAATTACGAATTATTTCTAGACACTTTCAAATTACATACTATTGTAAACTTTTATCTGTTGAAAAATCAAAACTTAATTTTGATAGCCTATCCAGGCTTTCTAATTTGAAAAGTAAACAGAAAATTTGGGAATTTTGTAGGGAGGTTGTTAAATAATATTTAGCTAGAAGCTGAAGTATAGAATTTTAATGCAAATAACCAGAACTTTCTTGAAGTAACAAGAAATATCGTTGCAATAATAACTTCAAGTAATATTTCCCATAATTGAGAAATTCCTAGGAAAACTTCAGAAGGTATATTAGTTATAAATGCTATAGGAATAAATACACTAAAAAATATTCTTAGAGATAAAGAAAATGAATTCAATGGAAATCTTCCAATATAAAGAAAAGATCTTAAAACTTCAGTTGCATTCCATGTTTTAACAAACCAGATAGTAGTCGTAGAAATAAAAAACCATAAGCTATATAAAATAGAAATAGAGCAGATTATAGTAACCAAAGATAAAGTTAGAAAACTTAGATTTAAATTTATTTGATTGATTCTTATGCAATATAACAGCAAGAAAAATCCAAGCATAATTTCTAACAAGCCAGATGGGTTTATTTTTTTTAATGAGATGTAGAATTGACTATCAATAGGTTTTATAAGTACGAAATCTAAAGTTCCCTCTCTAATATGTTTAACTATTTCAGTAAGATTAGGATTGAACCATGTATTAGTTATTCCATTCAATATTGTATAAATACCTTGAATTATTAAAGCTTGTTCAAATTTCCAGCTTCCAATACTACCGTTGTTTTGAAAGAAAATAGATAATAAAAAAATACTTCCTATCAAACTGAAAATTGCAGTAACTAAATCAATTATTATATTCGTTTTATATTCCAATTCCGAAGCTATAGAAGTATGCAAAAATTTTGAATAAATTTTTAAATATTTTCTCAGGCTCATGATCCCATCGCAGTGTATTTTTTCGTCCCAGCTGACCATATATTTCTAAATATTGGAATCAATAATAGAATCCAAAGAATTTGCATGCTAAAGCCTCCAATAATATTTGTTTTATTACCTGATAGTAAGTTTGCCGGAAAATCGATTAGGTATGGAAAAGGAGTTAAATAAACCCAAGATTTTACATATTCGGGAAAGGATGCTACTGGAGCTAAAAGACCTGATAGAAATAAAGTTGGGATAAATATTAATCTCTCGATTGATGATGCTTTCTCTGTCCAGAAACATAGACAAGCAACTATTGATTGAATTAAAAACTGTATTAAAAAAGATAAGAAAGTTGCTAATGTCGATAATACTAATATTCCTAAATTTGGGATCCATATACTTTCTGGATTAAAAATAAAAAAGAAAAATGCAATTATAATTGCGAAAGGAAATCTTGTGATTTGTTCCGCAAGATGTTGTGCGAAATACCTTAAAAATGGATTTAATGGTTGGATTAGATAAGGAGATACTCTCCCCATAAGAGAGTCTTCTTCGAAGCTAAATACAACCCAAACTACTGAAAACTGTCTCACAAAAAAAGCACACAAGAAATACCTGGAAAGCATAACTACACTAATGTTTATTGATTCATTAAGATTATTGTTTGTCCATATGTTTAACATAAAAAAAGGAATAATCCCTGAAATCGCCCATAATGCAATTTCTACCCTATATTCCAACATGTTTGAATATTGGACTTTTAGTAAGGTGAATATTTTATGGTTAATCAAATTAGATATCATATTTTTTTTTAATTAATATTTTTCCAATAATTTCATCTACAGGCGGTTCATTTATATACAGGTCATCAATATCAAAATTATTTAGAATGTTTTTCAATGCAGAAGTAACGGAGTTTTTTTCAACTTTTATTGTAATTTCATTTTTTGTTTTATTTTTAATAGAGAAACCAAGGTTCTCCAATTTAGTGGCATCTTCTTCCGAACTACAAACTATTAATATTTCCTTAACAGGAGATATTCTTTTTAATAATTGATCAAGTTTTCCATCATATGAGATTGATCCATTGTGAACACAAATAACCCTTCTGCATAGAGATGTGATGTCTTTCATATAATGGCTTGTTAGACATATCGTTGCATTAGTTTCCTCATTATATTTTTGAAGAAATTCTCTTAAATTTCTTTGTGCATTAATATCTAAACCTAGTGTCGGCTCGTCTAAAAATAGAATATTTGGTTCATGTATCAATGCTGCTAGTAATTCTGACTTCATACGCTGACCAAGCGATAATTTTCTAACAGGTATGAATAGCTCATTATCTATTTCAAGCATTTCTGATAATTTCTTTATTCTTCTTTTCGCTTCTAACTTGTCTAAGTCATAAATTGATGCATTTAAATAAAATGATTCAATTGGTGGTAAATCCCAAATAAGTTGTTGTTTTTGACCCATTATTAGGGTGATTTTCTTGAGGAAATTTTCTTTTCTTCTAAACGGTAAGTGGCCTGAAACTAAAATTGAACCTTTACTTGGATAAATTAAACCACAAAGCATTTTTAAAATTGTTGTTTTCCCTGCTCCATTAGCACCAAGAAAACCTACTATTTCTCCCTCTTTTATTTCAAAACTTATGTCGTTTATAACTTTTAAACTTTTTGTTTGTCTTTTAAAAAAATGCTTTATTGTTCCTTTTAAGCCTGGCACTTTGGAGGAAATATTAAATGACTTATACAAATTTCTTACTTCGATTATATTTTTTTCCATTTCTATCTTTAAAATCTCCTAAATTTTTTAATTTAATTAATTTTTAAATTTTCTTTATTTTAGAAAATATTTTATTTATTTAAAAAATATCTTTAAACGATACAACTAACCAGAGAAAAAAGTTAATTGGATTTAGTAACTCTCTAACCTTATTTTTATTTTCATATTTCAATTTTTTTAAAGCTTCTGAAATTAAATAATTTTTTTCTTTTTTATCAATAATTTTTTTTATCACATTACCATTTTCGTCAAGGAGGTCGATTTCATTTTCAAAAAACCATTGTTCTTTTCCATTAGATAATTCTAAAACCACCCCAATACCCTTTCCGTCCGTTATTTTGAAATCAATTATTTTCCCTACCGAAGAAATATTTAAAGCATTAATAATTTCTTGATTAAGCCTATCTTTTGATAGTTCTAAATTTACCTTAACAGAATTTCCTATTTTAGTTTTATCTAGAATTGACATTTTTAGGTTATTATACTTATTCGCAAAAGAATTATGTGGTTAATTCTAAATAATTGATTTATTTCAATAATTATTATGATTTTTTGAATATCGCTTCAAGAATTCTTTTTATTGAAATTGTTGATATTCTCAAGAAGACAAAAAATAAACCCAACCAGCCTATGATAATAGCGATTGATAGTAAATTTGAACCTAGATCACGCTGTAGTAAATCCTGCATTAATTCTTAAACAAATAGTTTTTTTAACACTATATTATTAACTTACTTCTTAAGGAAAAGTGGTAACTTCCATCCGTATTTAAAAATTTTATTTTAAAACTATTTAATTCAAATGATTTATGAGCTAAAGTTTAATAAAATTATGGTAGATATTTTGGAGCTATCTTTAAATTCTTTTATTGGTATATTTTTTATCATTATTGGACTAATAGTAAGAATTGATTTAAAGTTTTCAATGCAAAAGGATCTTTAATAAGTTTTAAATACTTATTTTTATGCATTTAAAAATCCTAATTTATTCTTTAACTAAGTATAGTTAAGTCAATATAAATTAAGAAATATATTTTAGACTGTTTTAAAACGATGCAAAAGGAAGGTTCTACTTCTGACCTTCGGTTTATTAATAATCTGGTTATAAAATTTAATGCATTGATTTAACAAGGCTTAAATTTACTCCATTGGGTTTTCTCCTTTAAAACTTTTAATTTAGTTAAACCTAAATATAAAAGTATGCCTTTTAAGTCATTAGCCATAACTTAGAGGGTTTTATCTATTGCAATTCCAAAATTTAAATATTTTTAAAGCGAAATAGTGGAAACTAGCCTTATTGAAAAAAAAACAGCCAAAATAAATAGCAAATGTTTTTAATACAAATGTGGCATATTGCAGCTAATGCTTTTCAGACTTATTTACAACATTTTTAACAAAATTATAATTCCTCACTTAAAGTATTGGATATGCTATCCATCCAAATAGAGTGTAATTAATGATGACAGCCATGAAGCCTATCATTGCTAATCTTCCATTCGTTCTTTCCGCAATAAACCAATAGCTATTTGGCCATACAAAATCCCTACCCATATTAGGTATTTGGTCTTCTGAGGGTGGAGTCTCTTTAAAATTTTCTTGTAGATCAAGATAATAATTACTATCTGGGAAAAAGCTTTCGCTTCGAATATTGTCTTCTTTTTTTAGTACCATTTTATTAGAAATTTAAATTTTTATATATTTTAAAAACTAAAAATGATAAATAGGTAAATAGATCACATTTTGGTCGTTTAGTTATAAAAATCTATAACATGTCTTCTTTATTTATTAGTTTTTATTCTTCTTCCCCAGATATAAAAAGTATGTGTTCCCTTTTATTTCTTCCAAGTAGTTATCTAACAAATCTTCTCTTAGCTTCTTTTTATTTGATTGTATCCTTAGGCCACCCTTTTTTTAGGATATTCAATTCCATTTGAATAACGCACAATCTAGAGAATAAAGTGAATATTTTTTATATAAAAGCACTGTAGCTGCAAAAAAAAGTCTCCTTAAAGGAGGCTATGAAAATTGGTGGCGGGGGGGAGATTTGAACTTCCGACCTTCGGGTTATGAGCCCGACGAGCTACCAGACTGCTCTACCCCGCGACATATACATAGCATACATCTAGAAGTGTTGTTTTTTTTATTTCTTTAGGATTCTTGGAATTTTAATTGACCTTTTACTTCAATTCTCACTCCTTGAGAAAAATTGAATACTTTCTCTTCAATGTCTTGGATTCTTAATTCAGATATCCAATCTAGTTGTTTAAGTAGGTGGAGACTTACAGCATGCTTGGCTCTTCTTGAACCATCTTCAACTTTTAATGCCAGTCCTATTCCATCATTTAATTTACAAAGGCACTGAATTCCTTCGGCACCACCTTTACCTATAACTTTTCCATGAGAGGACTTTATTATTTCCGTATCAAATTTATTGTTGTCACTAATCATTATTGGGTTAGTTGTCATAGCTCTACTGATTTGCTCTAATTCAGCATTTTCGGAGCTGCTTAAAAGTGAATATAATTTAGACATTTCTATTAGCTTTAAATAAAGTGTTGGGGCACCACAATCATCACGTTCTGCATTTATTTCAGTTACGGGGATTTCAAGTAATTCAGAAATTATTCTGAATATTTCTATTTGAAGAGGATGATCTCCCTTTAAGTAACTCTCTAATGGCCAATTCAATTTTTTACATGTGGCTAGGAAGGCAGCATGTTTACCTGAACAATTATGTTCTAATGGACTTGTTTTTAATATTGGACATTTCAAATTATTGATGTCGATGTCATATTCCCATAAAATTTTGAAGGCTTCCCTCGAATGTAGTTTTGTCCCACTATGTGAACCGCATGCTAATGCAATTGATTTTGAAGCATTATTAATTTTTGATGCAGCCCCACTGCTAACAAAAGGTATTGCCTGAAATGGTTTTAAAGCTGATCTTATAAAACTTTTATATTCTGGATTTCCTGCGCACATTAAAACCCTTCCTTTTTTATCGCTAATAACAGCATGAACTTTATGAATCGACTCAATTTTTGAACCTCTTATTAACGTTGCTTGTAAAGGGGGATTATTCGAAGTGTAGAGATTTTTGAAGTTTGAACTCATTTAAAAATTACTATATTGAAAAAGCAAAATTCCTGATAAAGCTAAGACTAAGATAATAGAAAGAATTTGAATTAAATTTCTTAAAATAGGTTTTACCTCAATTGAGGCAATAAGTGATTCTTTTTCCTTTAAAACTAATGGCTTTATCCATACTTGACCGTCATACCAACCTGATTCTTCATACTCAACTTTTTCAGAGGTTAATCTTTTAAATATGTGATTCCATCCTAAATATAATCTTATGGAAATCAGAAGAGGTATTGATAAACTGCTAAAAAAACTTATCAGTATGTATTTAAAAATTGATTTTTCGAAATATATACTTCCTGAAGAAATAACGAGAAAAATAACAAAAGCACCTAACCAAAATTTTATCAATACAAAAATAAGTGACTTTTTGGTCTTTGGCCATGAAAAAATGATTGATTTTGATAATTCAATGAATTCATTTGTGGGTTGTTGTTCCTTAGGGACAGGGCATTTAGAATCGCTCATGATGTGATAATTATGGAAATGTAAGATCGTCTCCATTACTCCAAAATGATTCAAGATCGTAAAATTTTCTTATTTCTGGTTGGAAAATATTCACAATTAAATCACCATAGTCTAGTAAAGCCCATTTAGCCTCGCTAACCCCTTCTTTTCTTATTGGTTCAATTTTGGCTTTCTCTCTCAACTCCCCCTCTACAGAGTTAGTTATAGATCTAACTTGTACATCAGATAATCCCTCTGCTATTAATATCCATTCGCTAATAAACGAAACTTTATCAATTTTTATTAGCTTAATATCTCTAGCTTTTTTTTCATCACAAGCTTTGGCTGCCATATAAACCAAACTTTTATTGTCCATATACATTTTCACTTGAGACAGATTTTTCTGAACCTTCTTGCTGAGATAATTCTGATCTTGCTTTTTCTGCACTTTTTCTTAAGGCATCTAATCTATCTTCAAAGAAACTTCTTTTTTTCTTTTTTCTAGTGTTCTCAATTAACTCCTTTAAAGCTCCTCCGAGGCTTTTATAAGCATTTGGGATGCTATAACCAAATCTACAAGCTAGGTCTATTGCTCTTTCGTCAGCAAGAATAGCGTCTTGAAGTCTTTTTTCAGAATTATTCTTTATATATAGCCTATATCCTGCAAAACTCGATAATCCAAGAGCTAGTAATAGAAGTAATCCATCTTGTACCCATAGCTCCCCTATTGCTCCTCCAAGACCTATTGCAAGAGCAGCCATTTCCCAGCCATCTCTGGGTATTGTGTCATTTTGAATTTTCCCTACTTCATGCCAAAATAATAAATTTCTGTGGTCAATAGCAAAATTATCCCATTTTTCTAAATCTATTTGTATTTCTACTTCGTCACGACCGATTTCCTCGAGGGTTATTAAGGGTGGATCTATAGCTGCAGCAGCTTCAACAAATACCCAACTTTCATTTTCTGGAGGCAACAAACTTTTAAGTCGCTGAAGTTCGCTCATAAAAAATTAATTTCTTTCAATACTATAGAAACAAATGTTGCTTTTCAAGTAACTTGATTAACATCTGATGATTTATAAGTAGCATGAAATAAATGAAGTTTTAATTATGCCTCAAAGAGGTGATCTTAAAAAAATTCTTATTCTAGGTTCTGGCCCGATTGTTATTGGACAAGCTTGCGAATTTGATTACTCTGGTACTCAAGCCTGCAAAGCTTTAAGAAAAGCTGGATATGAAATTATCTTAATAAATTCAAATCCCGCATCGATAATGACTGATCCTGAGATAGCAAGCAAAACATATATTGAACCATTAACTCCTGAAATTGTTTCTCAGATTATTTTAAGGGAGAAACCTGATGCAATTCTTCCCACCATGGGAGGTCAAACTGCTTTGAATCTTGTGGTTAAATTATCAGAGTTAGATTTTTTAAATAAAAATAATGTTGAATTAATTGGTGCTGATTTAAAAGCTATTAATAAAGCCGAAGATAGAAAATTGTTTAAAGAATCTATGGAAAAAATAAATGTAAATGTGTGCCCATCTGGTATTGCGTCTGATTTAACTGAAGCAAAAAATGTATTAAAAAAAATTAATTCTTATCCTTTAATAATAAGGCCTGCATTTACCTTGGGTGGAGTAGGAGGTGGAATTGCATATAACCTTGAAGAATTTGACGAATTGTGTAAAACAGGATTAGAGGAAAGTCCTAGTAATCAGATATTAATTGAAAAATCACTTATTGGATGGAAAGAGTTTGAATTAGAAGTTATGAGAGACAATGCAGACAACGTTGTAATTGTTTGTAGTATTGAGAACTTAGATCCAATGGGTGTTCATACTGGAGATTCTATTACTGTAGCGCCTGCACAGACACTAACTGATAAGGAATATCAGAGATTGAGGGACCTGGCATTGAAAATTATTAGAGAGGTAGGTGTTGAAACTGGGGGCAGCAATATTCAATTTGCAATTAATCCAATTAATGGAGAAGTAATTGTCATCGAAATGAATCCTCGTGTAAGTAGATCCTCTGCTTTAGCAAGTAAAGCAACTGGATTCCCAATAGCTAAGATTGCAGCTTTATTATCTGTTGGCTATACACTTGATGAGATTATTAATGACATTACAAAAAAAACACCCGCATGTTTCGAACCGTCAATTGATTACGTCGTTACTAAAGTGCCTAGGTTTGCTTTTGAAAAGTTTAAAGGCTCTTCAAATACCTTAAGTACATCTATGAAATCTGTAGGGGAGTCTATGGCTATAGGTCGTTCTTTTGAAGAATCATTTCAGAAAGCCTTAAGGTCCTTAGAAGAAGGTATCTCTGGATGGGAATGTGATTCACTAGATCTAATTAAAAACGAAAATGACTTAAAGAATAGTTTAAGAAACCCAACATCTGAGAGAATTCTCATAGTTAAAAAAGCAATGGAGCTTGGAAAAACTAACTCTTATATTCAAGAAGTTACGAATATAGATTTATGGTTTATTGAAAAATTACGAAATATCTTAAATTTTGAAATTGAATTTTTGAAGGATAAAGAACTTTATAATTTAGATAGAGATTTGATGCTACATGCTAAACAATTAGGCTTTTCAGATCAACAGATTGCAAAGTTGACTAATTCTGAGTTTTTTGAAGTAAGAAAATATAGAAAAGATTTGCAAATCATTCCCACTTATAAAACTGTTGATACTTGTTCAGCTGAGTTTTCATCTTCAACTCCTTATCATTATTCAACTTACGAGGACTATTTTATTAATTTAAATTCTCAAGTTTTTGAAAGCGAGATTTCAGAAAATTTTAAATCAAAAAAAATTATGATTCTTGGTGGTGGCCCAAACAGAATTGGTCAGGGAATAGAATTTGATTACTGTTGTTGTCATGCTTCATATCAAGCTTCCACAAATGGTTATAAAACAATAATGGTTAATAGTAACCCCGAAACCGTATCAACGGACTACGATACAAGTGATATCTTATATTTTGAGCCTGTAACTTTAGAGGATGTATTAAATATAATAGAAACTGAAAATCCTCATGGTTTGATTGTTCAATTTGGAGGTCAAACTCCTCTGAAATTATCAATGCCTTTATTTGAGTGGCTTAAATCTAATGATGGACTAAGAACTGGATCAAAAATTCTCGGTACCTCGCCAATCTCAATTGATTTAGCAGAAGATAGAGAGGAATTCACAAAAATACTTGAAGAATTAAATATTAGGCAACCTTTAAACGGATTAGCTAGTAATGAAAATGAGGCACAAAATGTAGCAAAAAATATAGGGTTTCCTTTGGTTGTAAGACCTTCTTATGTATTAGGTGGAAGAGCAATGGAAATTGTTAAGAATGAGAATGAATTATCGAGATATATATCTGAGGCATCCAGAGTATCTCCTGATCGTCCAATTCTTCTTGATCAATATTTGAATAATGCTATTGAAATAGATGTTGATGCTTTATGTGATTCAGAAGGTTCGGTTGTAATTGCTGGTCTAATGGAGCATGTTGAACCTGCAGGAATTCATTCTGGAGACTCGGCCTGCTGTTTGCCATCCATATCTCTTTCAAGATCGACATTAGATACAGTTAGAAAGTGGACTAAATTAATCGCAAAAAGACTAAATGTTGTTGGTTTAATTAATTTACAATTCGCAGTTACCAATTTAGATAATGATGAAAACAAAGTTTTTATACTAGAAGCAAATCCAAGAGCTTCCAGAACTGTCCCGTTTGTTTCAAAAGCTATAGGTAAACCAGTTGCTAAATTAGCTACTCAGTTAATGCAGGGTTTTACATTAGAGAATATTAATTTTACAGAAGAATTTACTCCAAAATATCAGGCAGTAAAAGAAGCTGTTCTACCATTCAAAAGATTTCCTGGATCTGATACACTACTCGGTCCTGAAATGCGATCCACTGGAGAAGTAATGGGTTTAGCAAAAGATTTCGGAATCGCTTATGCTAAATCAGAATTAGCGGCCGGTAATGGTGTTCCTTGTGAGGGCGTTGCTTTTTTGTCTACAAATGATTTAGATAAAAAAAATCTTGATGAAATTGCCAAGGAATTGTTGATTTTAGGATTTAAATTAGTCGCAACAAAAGGTACTGCAAAATATTTATTTGATTTAGGTATTCAAGTTGAGGAAGTTCTAAAAGTACATGAAGGCAGACCAAATATAGAGGATTTAATTCGTTCGGGACTTATTCAATTAATAATTAATACTCCAGTTGGTTCACAGGCTCTTCATGATGACGCATATTTGAGAAGAGCTGCTTTAGAATATAATATCCCAACTTTTACAACGATTCCTGGAGCAAAGGCAGCCTTAAAAGCAATTAAATCTCTTCGAAGTAATAATATTGATATTTACTCACTACAAGAAATCCATAAATAATAAAACTTTACTCTAAGTTTTTTAGTTTTTCTCTTAATTCATTTGCTAAAGAGTTTCGACTAATCGATAGTAATTTCAAAGTGTCTTCATGCATTTTCATTTGAGTTTCTGCTATTTGTAAACCTCTGATTGATTCTTTGATATCTTTAGAGAGTTCATTTATCAAATATTTCTTTCCTTCAAAGGTTAAAACTGGGTTAGTAGAATCGTTAGTCTCTGAATTCATGAATTTAATTTTTAATAAACAAGATAAAATTAAATTCTCTTTATCAATTGTTTTTCACATAATTCTTTATAAATTCCTTTCTTATTTATTAGATCATAGTGTTTCCCAGCTTCAACTATTTTACCCTTATCAAAGACAACTATTTTATCTGCTTCTTGAGTTGTCGCCAATCTATGAGCAATTACAACAACAGTTCTACCCTTCATAGCTCTATTAAGCCCTTCTTGAACTTCTGATTCGGATTCTGCATCTAATGCACTTGTAGCTTCATCTAATAGAAGAATGGATGGGTTTCCTAAAATTGCTCTTGCAATTGCTATCCTTTGGATCTGACCGCCTGATAAATTCGATCCCCTTTCCGTGATTTTAGTTTCATATTTATCAGGAAGATTTTGAATAAAGTAGTGAGCATTTGCTTTTTTTGCGGCCTCCATAACTTCTTCTTTTGTAAATTTTCTACCCATTTTTATTACATCAATTATTTTTCCTGAAAATAAAAAAGGCTGTTGTTGTACAAGTGCAATATTATTTCTTATGTCTTTGGTATTTAATGATTTTAAATTCTTATTATCTATAAAAATATCTCCAATACTTGGTTTTATAAATTTTAACATTAGTGCCATCATTGTACTTTTCCCAGCACCTGAAGCTCCAACGAAAGCTGTAACTTCTCCTTTTTTAATTTCTAAATTTATATTTTTAAGAACGTGATTATCTTTTTTATATTCAAAACTCACTTTCTTGAAAATTATTTCGCCTTCAATATTGGATATTCTTGTTAAATTCTTTTTATTATCTTCTATAGGTTCTTGATTAATGTTTTTCAACCTTTTTATAGATGCTTCAGCTTGTTTGTAATCATTAAAATTCGTACTTACATGGCTTATTGGATCAATAAGCATCAATATTGCAGCAAAAAAACTGCTAAACTCTTGACTAGTCAGAAGGCCTAAGTTAATTCTTGTTGCTCCTAAACCTAATACAGCTAATATCCCAAATGCTTCTAAAAAGCCGACAATCGGATGCTGAAATGCAAGTAATTTCAATGTTTTATATTTTGCTTTTTTATTTGCACTTAATCTCTTGTAAAATCTTTTCTCAATCCAGTTTTCGGCAGCAAAGGCTCTTATTGTCGACATTCCATTAATAGATTCACCTATTAAGCCTGCTAAGTCACTCGTTGATTCTTGACTCTTTTCAGATGCTGATAAAACTCTTCTCCCAAAACTATTAACTGAGAGAATAATCATTGGTGCTAATACAAAAGTTGATAACGTGAGTGACCAATCTAAGTAAATCATATAAATTATTACAGCTAATAATTGTAAGGAACATGGAATAGTATCTTGAGCAGTCTTATAAATAACTTCGCTGACTCTATCAGCGTCTTCTGTAAGTCGATATGTGATATCTCCGGCTGAAATCTTTTCAATAGAATTCAAATTTATTTTTTGAATTTTATTAAATAAATTTCCTCTCATTATTTCACTAATTTCTAGTGATGGTTTCGCTATAAATACATCTTGACCAAATTGGGCAGCTTTTTGAATTAAAAATATTAATAAAGATTTGACAATAATGTTAGATACTTTTGAGAGATCGCCGCTCCCAATAGCAGGGATTAAATTTCCTGCGAGATAAGCTAATAATGGCCAACAACCTACGTAAATAAGCATGCATATAAAGCCCTTTATAAACCTATTTGAATATGGTTTGACTGATGGTATTAATCGCAAGATATTATATATTTTATTATTTATCCTACTTTATCAATATCTTTGAATTTACAAAACAATGAAATTAGATCAATTCTTAAAATGGCAAAATTTAGTTTCTTCTGGTGGTGAGGCGAAATTTTTAATTAAATCTGGTTCAGTCAAAGTTAATGGAGAAATTGAAACTAGAAGAGGCAGAAAACTTAATAGGGGAGATAAAGTTATGTTTCTAAAAAATGAATTAATTTTTGAATAGTTGCCCTATTAAGCTCAATTTATATTAGTATATTTTTCTTGGAGATAGTATTTTGAGAAAATCTGTTATTGCTGGAAATTGGAAAATGCACATGACTTGTGCTGAGGCAAAATTGTATTTAGAGGAGTTTATACCCTTAATAAAAACCATTCAGGATGACCGTAAAATAGTTATTGCTCCACCATTTACTGCTATTTCAACCTTTTCTAATCATTCTGATTTTGATTATTTAGATATTTCTAGTCAAAATATTCATTGGGAAGATGAAGGAGCATTTACGGCTGAGATATCACCAAAAATGTTGCTTGAACATGGAGTCTCATACGCAATAGTTGGCCACAGTGAGCCAAGGAAATATTTTAGTGAAAGTGATGAACAAATTAATAAAAGAGCAGTTTTTGCTCAATCTAGTGGTCTTACTCCAATAGTTTGTGTTGGAGAAACATTGGAACAAAGAGAGAGAGGAGAAGCAAGTAGAGTTATTACTAGACAGGTTGAACAGGGTTTAGAAAATACAGATCCATCAAATCTCATAGTGGCTTATGAACCAATTTGGGCTATTGGAACAGGTAAAACATGTGAAGCTAAAGACGCTAATGAGATATGTTCATTGATTAGAAAATTAATAGGTTTTGATGATGTAATTATTCAATATGGGGGATCTGTTAAGCCAAATAATATTGACGAAATTATGTCCATGAGTGATATAGATGGAGTCTTAGTTGGAGGGGCTTCATTAGATCCTAATAGTTTTGCAAGAATTGCAAATTATCAATAAAACAACCCCTTGGCCTATGGGCTGGGGACAAAAAACTTCAATAATGGGTGTTATTAATTTAACACCTGACTCTTTTAGTGATGGTGGAGATTTAAACTCTACAAAAAAAGTTCTAGATCAAGTTAATCATTTTTTACTTAATGGTGTTGACATTATTGATCTTGGTGCGCAGAGTACGAGACCTGGGGCTGAAGAAGTTGGATCTAAGGTTGAAATAAAACGGTTGATACCATATTTGAAATTAATAAAATCTGAATATCCAGAGATCTTAATTTCTATTGATACATTTAATTCTGAGGTAGCTCAAGAAGCTCTTTTAAATGGTGCAAACTGGATAAATGATGTTACAGGAGGAAGGAGGGATAAAGAAATTTTGGATGTAGTTTCGAAATTCAACTGTCCTTTTGTCATAACTCATAGTCGTGGAAATAGCCAAAACATGAATAAATTATCTAACTACAAGAACGTATTGAGTGAAGTTAAGTGTTCTCTTGAGACTTTGATAGAAAATGCTTTAGATAAAAGAATATCTAAAAAAAATATAATTGTGGATCCAGGGATTGGTTTTTCAAAAGATATAAATCAAAATCTGGAAATTTTAAGAAACTTGAATGTATTTAAGGAATTAAACTTACCAATCTTGATTGGTGCCTCAAGGAAAAGATTCATAGGGGAAATCCTAAATGAAGAAAATCCCAAGGAAAGGGATATTGGCACTCTAGCAATAAGTTGCATCTGTTCTCATTTTAATATCGATATAGTGAGAGTTCATAATGTAAGAATGAACTCTCAAATTCTAAAAGTTGCCGATAAAATCTATCGGAAATAGAAAGATTATTATTCTTTTACACCTTCAATTTTATCCTCTACTTCTTGGTAAAGTTCTTTTAACTGTTCTATATTTTCTTCTGATGTTTCCCAATATCCTCTACCATTAACTTCTAGTAAAGTCCCTACTATTCTTCTAAAACTATTGGGATTTAGATCCATTAGTCTTTTCCTCATTTCTTCATCATTTATAAATGTTTCATTAGTTTCTTCATATACAAAATTATCTACTTGACCACTCGTCGCACTCCAACCAAGTGTGTAATTAAGTCTATTGGAAAGCTCTCTTACTCCCTCATAACCAGATTTGAGCATACCTTCATACCATTTGGGATTTAGAAGTTTAGTTCTTGAGTCTAATCTAATAGTCTCTCCAAGTGTCCTAACTTGAGCGTTAGAAGTAGTAGTATCTGCTATGTAACTACTAGGCTCTTTGCCATCATCTCTTAGTGTTTTTATTAATTTTGTTGGATCAGAATCAAAATAATGACTTACATCTGTTAGAGAAATTTCTGAGGAATCAAGGTTCTGGAATGTAACATCTGCTGTTTTCATAACAGATTCAAATACATCTCTTTTTTGATTCATTTCTCCTGGATTATCAGCATTGAAAGCATATGTCTTACGAGATAAATACATCTCTTGTAACTCATTTTCTTCTTCCCAAGTTGAATTTTCCACGGCTAAATTAACATTTGAACTGTAGCTACCACTAGCATTTGAGAATACTCTCGAATATGCTTCCCTAATTGAAGTACCTTCTTTTTCTGCCTGCTCTAATGAGTGTTTTCTAACAAAATTTGACTCCAAAGGCTCATCAGCCTCAGCAGCTAATTTGACTGCCTGGTCTATTAATGCCATTTGATTTATAAATAGGTCTCTAAACACACCAGAACAATTTACTACTACATCTATTCTTGGTCTTCCTAATTCTTCTAATGGAATCAATTCCAATTTGTTTATTCTTCCCACAGAGTCTGGCTTTGGTTTTACCCCTACAAACCATAAGATTTGTGCGAGAGATTCTCCATAGGTTTTGATGTTGTCAGTACCCCATAAAACGCATGCAATTGTTTCAGGCCAAATACCTTGCTCTTCTCTTTGTCTTTCAATTAATTTGTCAACTACTGATTTAGCTGCGGCTACTGCTGCAGTAGTTGGAATTGATTGAGGATCAAGTGCATGGATGTTCTTACCGCTTGGTAAAACACCTGGGTTTCTTATAGGATCTCCTCCTGGTCCTGGTAAAACATAATTACCATCTAATGCTTTGATAAGGCTATCCATCTCTTTGTCTGCACAGACTTGTTCCAAGCAGAAAAGTAAATAATCAAATAATTTATTTAATTCTTTCTGGTTAACTTCATTAAATCCATTTGATTTACAAACCCTTAGCCAAGGAGTGGGTAAATTTAAACCAAAAACTTTAAGTAAATCGAAAAGTTTAGAAAGAAGTGATTTTTCTAAATAAACTCTGCCATCAACAATTTTTAAAGAGTTGACCATCGCAAAAATGGATTCTCTTGCTGTCTTTATGATTTTTTCATTTAATTCTACAAATTTAAGTTCACCTCTATTATTCCCATCATAAATTTGTTCAATAGTTAGACCGATGGATTCTGCAAGTAATCCAGGAAGAGATCTTAATCCTTCTTGTTCTCTCTCTAAAGATGCAATATTTACAAGCGTTGCAACAGCTTCTTCTGCTGTTGGAGCTTCACCAATAGTATGAAGACCACAAGGTAACAATCTACTTTCAATTTCCATCAATTGTTTATAGACATTACCAACAAATAAATCTCTTTCATCTAATGAAAGTTCTTCTACATCTTTTGAAGGAAGCTCAACATCTTTGTCGAGGTTACATTGTTTAGAAGTCTCAACTATTGCATTAACAATTTGAATACCCCTGCTATTTTCTCTTAATTGTTGATAAGAACCAACGAGTTCACTTAGTTCTTTAAGTCCTTTGTAGAGTCCTGCATTTTCCGCTGGAGGAGTAAGATAACTAATAGTTGAAGCGTATCCTCTTCTCTTCGCAATTGTTGCTTCAGATGGATTATTCGCAGCATAGTAATACAAATTAGGCAAAGATCCAATAAGAGAATCCGGATAGCAAGTTTCACTCATGCCCATCTGCTTCCCAGGCATAAATTCAAGTGAGCCGTGAGTTCCAAAATGGAGAACAGCATCAGCCCCCCAGATTTTTTCTACATACGTGTAATAAGCAGCAAAACCATGATGAGGACTAGCACTTCTTGAATAGAGCAATCTCATGGGATCACCTTCATAACCGAATGTAGGTTGAACTCCTATAAAAACATTTCCAAAATGTTTTCCATAGATAAGAAGGTTTTGTCCGTCACTATTCAGGTTCCCAGGAGGTTTACCCCAATTCTCTTCAAGTCGTTGTGAATATGGTGTGAACTCTTCGTATTCTTTTACTGACATCTTATGAGCAATATTTAACTCTGGAGATCCATCCATCGCTTCAGGGTTGTTAATTACTTTTTCCATTAATTCTTTTGAATTACTTGGAAGTTCATCTATTTGATATCCTTTCGATTTCATTTCAAGAAGTACTCTATAAATTGAACCAAAAACATTCAAGTATGCTGCCGTACCAACATTTCCTTTGTCTGGTGGAAAACTAAATACTGTGATGGCTAATTTTTTTTCCTTTCTTGGTTTGACTCTTAATGTTGACCACTTTATTGCTCTTTCAGCTATTACATCAACTCGATCTTGGAGCGTATGAGCCTTACCTGTAGCATCATCGCGACCTGAAAGAATTATAGGTTCAATAGCACCATCAAGCTCTGGAATTGCAATCTGAAGTGCTACCTGAACAGGGTGTAAACCTAGATCACTGTCTTCCCATTCTTGTGTGGTTTGGAAAACTAATGGAAGTGCAACCATATATGGTCTGTTTAACCTTTTTAGGGCTTCAATAGCTTTAGGATGATCTTGTCTTGCTGGCCCACCAACAAGTGCAAATCCTGTTAGAGATACAACTCCATCTACTATAGGTTGATCCTTATTTATGGAATCGTAATAAAATTCATTTACTGGTTTAGAAAAATCTAGACCTCCGCAGAAAATAGGAAGTACTCTCGCACCTCTGTATTCCAATTCTTGAATAACAGCAACGTAATGAGCATCATCTCCCGTAACTATATGACTCCTTTGAAGCACTAAGCCTATTGTTGGAGTTTTGTCATCTTTGGGATTTATATCTTTCCTATTGTTTTCCCAATTTTGATATTCTTTAAGACTTTCAAACATGCAAGGAGCAAGAGGATGCCAAATTCCTAAATCTGGGAATGTTTCAGGGTCTTGAATTTTGAATTCTTCTATTTGATCTTTTATGATCTCTGAAACAGCGTACTTTTCAGAAATCATTAACAAAAAGTTTTTTAAGTTTTCAGTGGTACCACCTAACCAGTACTGAAAACTTAGAATAAATGTTCTGGCATCTTGAGCTTTTTCTACTGGCAGATATTTAAGTATTGATGGTAGTGTATTTAATAACTTCAACATTGAATCTTGGAAACTTGCTCCATCTGATTCTTTTTTCTTTTTTATTAAATCTCCAATAATACTTTTAGATTGACCAAGTTGGGCCATACTAAATGAACCTAGCTTATTTAATCTCATTACCTCTGGCATGGAGGGGAAGACAATTGATGCTTTAAGTTTGTCTTTAAATGGAGATACTGCATCGACGACTTTTTGAGCAAGGTCTTCAATGAAAATGAGAGAAGCAATGAATATATCTGCATTAGCTATATCTTCTTTAAAATCTTCAAAATTACTATCGTTCCTAAGTTCTTCGATAAGATAGCCGCTAAGGTCTATACCTATTGGCCCATTCATATTATTTATTGACTTTGCAGCTTCCGTTAAGGAATTTTGGTATTGTGGCTCAAGGACAACATAAACTGCTTTTATTACAACTTTGTGTTTGTTATCCTCAACAGGAGATACTCTGCGGTTTGCTGAGCGGACCTGCGTAAACATTGATTTTCTTTAAGTATTTCTACCAGCCTACGAATGAAAAGACGTTATTGTGTGCAATATAAATAGCGTGTAACAACCTTTAAAAAAAAATTTTTTAAAAAAATGATTGAAAACTCTAAAAAACCAATACCAGTACTAGTATCTGGAGCTTTAGGCAGAATGGGTAGCGAAGTAGTTAATACTGTATTAAATTCTACAGATTGTGAACTTGTTGCAGCAATCGACACAAACGAAAAGAATAATGGCTCAAATATTTCTGAATTATTGAAGGTAAAAAATTGTGATGTTTTTGTTTCAAATGATTTTGAAGGAACTTTATGTTCTGTTAGTCAAAATTATAGAAATGAAAAAATCAAACCTGTTATGGTTGATTTTACTCATCCTGATTCTGTATATGAAAATACCAGATCAGCTATTGCATATGGTGTCTCACCAGTAGTAGGGACTACAGGTCTTAGCCCTTCGCAAATACAAGATTTGTCTGTTTTTGCTCAGAAAGCATCGGTTGGTTGTGCAATAATTCCTAATTTTTCAGTAGGTATAGTTCTTCTTCAGCAGGCGGCATCGGTAGCTGCAAGGTTTTATGACAATATTGAATTAATAGAGATGCATCATAATCAAAAAGCTGATTCTCCTAGTGGGACATGTATAAAAACCGCAGAAATGATTGAAGAATATCCAAAGAAATTTAATCAAAATTTAGTAAAAGAGTCTGAGTCATTGAAAAGTGTACGGGGTGGACTCAGAGATTCAGGCATTAACATACATTCTGTACGATTACCAGGATTACTCGCTCATCAGTTAGTAATTATGGGATCTCCAGGTGAAACTTACACAATTAAGCATGACACTATTGATAGAAAGGCATATATGCCTGGAGTTTTACAGGTTATAAAAAAAATTGGTAATTATGAAACTTTAGTTTACGGACTTGAAAAATTGATTTTTTAAAATGTTAATTCCAATTAATTCAAGTCAAATTTCAAAACTTATTCCTGCAGTTGGTACAGGAAGTCAATTTAAGTACGCGTTGGGGAATCCAAGAAAAATTCTTCAAAGAGTAATAGTTTCTTCAATTGGTGGATTTATCTCATTAATTATTAGTTCGACTGGAGATCAAACTAATAATTTCTGGTTATTCCTATGTGTAGGTTTCTTTTTATATATTATCTGGGGCCCAATTCTTGAATCAAGTAGAAAAAATTTGCAATTAAGAAAATATAAATTTTTTTCTTTATTTGATGGCTATGTATCAGATATCTATAAAACAGAAAAGATTGAAAGTTCAAGAGAACAATCTAATAGGCAAGGTCGATTAGAAGTTATCGAAAACAAAAGGACTTGGTTAGTACTTGAATTAGAAGATGAAGATGGTTATTTGGAAAAACTAAGTTTTCCTATGGAAAATAAGCATAGTCAAATTAGGGTGGGTTCGAGTATTAGATGTTTAATAACATCTGATAACCGTAATTTTGACAGAGATTTTTATTTGACCGATGCTTGGCTTCCTGAAATCAACTTGTGGGTTGGTGAATACCCCTATTTATTGAGACCAGCATTTGAAGAAATTTGCTATATTTATTTGAATAAATAGTTGATGCTTATATAATTCGATGAAAAATAAATTCAATTTTAAAATTGTTGGATCAGGACCCACAGGTTTATTACTTTCAATTGCACTTTCAAAATTTGATTGCAATATTTTTTTAACTGATTTATTAACAAAAGATAGATTAATTGATAAGGATAAAACTTATGCAATTACCCACTCAACAAGAAAAATCTTATCTAAATTCAGACTTTGGGAAAAATTAGAACCATTTTTATTTGGCTTTGATACCCTTTCAATTTCAGATAACGTAATTAATGCTTTTACCAATTTATCAACTTCTGACTTAGATGATGATATAAGTTCTGCTGAAAATATTGGTTGGGTAGTTAAACATTCGGATCTCATGAATGTGTTTTTTCAAGAGATTGATAATTATGAAAATATTTTTTTTATGACACCACAGAGATTGTTACGTAAAAAAATATTATTTGATTATCAATTCTTTTCAACAGGAGCAAACTCACTTGATAAAAAATTCTTAGATTTTTTTGATATAAAAAAATCTTATAATCAGTCTTGTTTGACTTTTAAAGTTTCTCTTAGAGGTCATTGCGAAAAGCGTGCTTATGAAATTTTTAGAAATGAAGGCCCACTAGCATTATTACCTTTAGAAAAAAACTTATATCAAGTAATTTGGACCTCCAGTACATTAAAGGCAATTGCAAGGTTAAATTCTGACAAGAATTTTTTAATGGATAATTTATCAACGATCTTGCCAGTTGAATTTAAGTTGGACCAAATAATTGGCGAATTTAATATTTTTCCTGTTTCATTATCATTAAATTTACCAGTTTTAAATTTTAAAAAATTAGTTTTTGTAGGAGATGCATTTCATACATTTCATCCTGTTGGTGGGCAGGGTCTAAATACTTGTTGGAGAGATGTTAACACTATTTATGATCTTTTTAATAAAAATACTGCTATTACTAAAATGCAATTGATATTATTTAAATTTAAGTATTTTTCAAACAGGATTTTAGATATTATCTTCACTATTCTTATTACTGACTCATTGATATCAATTTTTGCTAATAGAAACGTTTTTTTATTTCCAATTAGGAAATTTTCATTTTTACTTTTAAATAAATTTAGTTTTACAAGAAAATTAGTCCTAAATCAAATGACTAAATCTCTCATTTACTCAAGTATTAAATAAAATTCATGAATAATTATGTATCTAAAGAAATGATAATTTATTTATTTAATGTATTAGGTTTAGATGAATCTACTATTGAACTTGGTATAAAATTATCTATAAAAAATAATACTCCATTACCAATATTATTATGGAGTTATGGAATGCTAACTATTGAAGAACTTGATAAGTTATATTCATTTTTATTTCAAAAATCGGAAAGATAGTACTGTTATAATTGTCTTATATTTGAACCAAGAAAAATTACTCTTTTAACTAAAGGAAATCAGGTATCAAGGCAATCGATAGAGAAGCTTGATTTATTATTATTAATCCTAGAGACTATTGATTTGAATGGTTTACAATCCCTTTATGCTATATCAAATAGACTTAATTTAAATAATGTTTTTCCAAATAAAGTTACTATTTGGAAATTAAGAAATAATAATCCATTAAGAAAATCTTATATTAATAACAATATTAAACAAGATGAATTCGATGCGTTAGTTAAAATAACTGTTGAAATGTCTAGATATTTATATCCTTATATCAGAGAAATACTTAAATCTAAAGAAAATCTTGAAATGAATTCTCTTGTTTGGAATGATTTTAATAGGAGATTTATTGATTTGATAAAAGAGAGATTTAATATAGATAGTATAAGAGTGAAAAAACTTTTAAATCAAACTGAAAATGATGAAATTATTATAAAGTCTTTGCTCACCTTATCCCTTAGTATTTCAAATCAAGGTTATCAAAAGTTGAAGAATTTTTTATTCGATCTTTAATATGATGCAAAACAAATTTTCATTTAATCAATCTTCGGTGAATCTTGAAGTAATCGGTTTGCCAGATTATTCAAATAATGAAAATAAAGATCAAATTTCAATAATCTCACAATGGAAGTTATCCATGACTGATCAACCACTCATTGAAGGAAAAGTTGAACATTTAAGACCTATTATGAATGCATTTTATATTTATTCAAATCTTCTAATCAAAAACGAAACTCCAATATATGAGTCTAAATTAATTGATATAAAGGCTGACAATCTCCACACCCATAATATTGTTCTTAAGAGCTCTAAACCAAATGTAAAACCATTAACTTTAAAGATTGGTAATTCATTATTGTCAGACACCATTAATTGTTTTGATCAGTTAAATGAATCATCAAATGTAATAATAAAAAAAACTGGATCTAATAATATTCCTAAAAAAGCAAGATTTGGTTTAAGTAATAAACTTAAATTTTTTAATTTTATTATGCCGCCTATTATTTCAATTTGCTCTTTAATACTATTCTCCTCCACTTTTATATATTTTTATAATCCTGTTGAAGATATAGAAAAAAATGAATTAATAAATCCTAAATAAAGGCCGATTAGCATCCTAAATACAAACACGATAACATAGGGTAATTTCTTTTCTGAATAATTAATTAATTATTCTTTGAGCCTTGATGTATGACAGATTTACAAATACCCAGCTTAAATATGAACTCTAATAAATATATTTTTAAAAAAAAATTAAGTTTAAGAAGAAAATCCAAGAAGAGGCTATTTATCGAGGCTGCTTTTATGTTTATTTTGAGTCTTTTTTTAATTTATATAAATTATTTAATACCTAATAAAAATTTGCTACTACAAAATCTACCGAATAACTTTAATAAATCTTTTCTACTAATTATTGATCT
Source organism: Prochlorococcus marinus str. GP2 (assembly GCF_000759885.1). Classification (NCBI taxonomy): domain Bacteria; kingdom Bacillati; phylum Cyanobacteriota; class Cyanophyceae; order Synechococcales; family Prochlorococcaceae; genus Prochlorococcus; species Prochlorococcus marinus. The sequence goes on along the minus strand of NZ_JNAH01000004.1, from coordinate 271,951 downwards.
ATTTTCAAATATTTATGAGATTTTTTTAGTGATCCTTATTTTTATTTTAGCGCTTATAACTTTAATTTTATTAATAGGATCTTTTTATAGGTTATTTAGAATTACAAAAAAAAGGGAAAAACAAGTCAATTATAAATAATATCAGATCGGTTGCATTAGGCCTCCACTACCTGAATCTGAATCATCGTCATCATTTTCTGTCTCGATTCCAAATAAAGCGTAAGCACCAATTAAAATTGATGAAATAATTAATGATAAGGGTAAAATCGAAGTTTGAATTCCTATATCTATATATTCGCCCATTTAAGTATCAAATTTTTAACAATTTAACTGAAAATTTACTCTTTCGCGGATATTAAATAAATATTTAATGATTTATTCTTTTTTGATTAGTAGATCTTTATCAAAATTATTTATTTCTTTTACAAATAAACCAAACCAAAACATTAATTGATCAATTTGATTTTCAATTTCAGTCACTCCTAAACCTCTTATGGTTATAAGTGAAAATTGCTCTCCCTCATCAAAATTAAATTTATTTTGAACGCTGCTTGGTAAAGAATTTCGCAGCATCTTAAAAGTTGATTGTTTTAATTTTGACTCTATTAAAATATTTGGTTTTTTGAGTTTGATCTTATTAAAACCACATTTTTTAGCCAGTAATTTTAGTCTCATTATCATAATTAAAGACTCAACAGCTTTGGGTAAGTTTCCATATCTATTAACCCAGTCTGTGGCTAATTCAGTTAATTCATCATTATTTGAACATTCGGTAGCGGATTTGTAAGCCTCAAGCTTCTCTTCTCTGTTTAATATCCATGATGCAGGTATAAATGCATTTATTGGTAGATCAATTTGAGTATCGCTAACTTCAGGTATTTCTTGGCCACTGATTTCTGAAATAGCCTCATGGAGCATTTCTATATATAAATCATATCCAATAGCATTAACCTTTCCACTCTGCTCTTCTCCTAGCAAACTACCAACACCTCTTATTTCCATATCTTTCATAGCAAGTTGGTATCCACTTCCTAGTTCTGAAAAGTCTTTTATCGCTTTCAATCTTTGTTTTGCAGCGTCATTAATTTTATTTATATTTGGATAAAACAACCATGCATGTGCTTGTACACCGCTTCTGCCAACTCTTCCTCTAAGTTGATAAAGTTGTGAAAGGCCAAATTTGTGAGAATCTTCAATAATTATTGTATTCACTTTAGGGATGTCTAATCCACTTTCAATTATCGTTGTGCATATCATTAGATCAACTTCTCCATTATTAAAAGCAATCATTGCATTTTCAAGCTCTGTTTCGTTCATTTGCCCATGTGCAACAATAAATTTTAAGCTGGGAAACATATTTTTTAATTTGTTTACAGCTTGATCAATATCAGAAATTCTTGGAAGAACATAAAAGATTTGACCTCCTCTATCAAGTTCTTGATTAATTGCAGTTCTTATAACATCCATATCTATTTCAGATAAATATGTTTTTATTGATCTTCTTGATGGAGGAGGAGTATTTAGTAGGCTCATTTGTCTTAGTCCAGATAAGCTCATATAAAGAGTTCTTGGAATTGGAGTTGCTGAGATAGTTAAAACGTCTATGTTGTTTTTGAGTTTTTTAATTTTTTCTTTTTGCCTCACTCCAAATCTTTGTTCTTCATCAATCACAAGTAGTCCTAAGTTTTTAATTTCTATTTCTTTACCTAAAATTTGGTGCGTTGCTACAACTAAATCAATTTTGTTATTTTTCAAACCTGCATAGATTTCCTTTCTTTCATTAACGGTTTTGAATCTATTGAGTAATGATACTTTTATTGGGTAAGGTGAAAATCTATTATTTATTGTTCTCCAATGTTGCTGAGCTAGGATTGTTGTAGGCGCTAGTAATATTACCTGTTTGCCTGATGTAATAGCCTTAAAAATAGCCCGAACAGCGACTTCTGTTTTACCAAATCCTACATCTCCACAAACTAGTCTGTCCATTGGCTTATCGCTTTCCATATCAGCTTTTATTTCTTCTACGGCAGTAATTTGATCAGGTGTTGGTTGATAAGGGAATGATTCCTCTAATTCATCTTGCCAAGGACCATCTTCTGGGTAAATGTACCCCCTTAATTTTTCTCTCTTTGCATAAAGTTTTAAAATATCGACAGCAACTTTTTTGATTTGTTTCTTATTTTTATCTTTTATTCTTTCCCATTCTGTCCCTCCTAATTTATTTATTTTTGGCTTTATTTTTCCGCTTGATCTATATCTGTTAACACTACCAAGCTGATCAGCAGCAACACTTATCTTCCCATCTTGATACTGAATGACTAAATAATCTCTGGAATCACCAGTTATATTTATTTTTTCTATTTTTAAAAATCTTCCTATTCCATGATTTTTATGAACTATAAAATCACCAGGACTAATCTTATTTACATTTATATTTGAATTGACACTTCTTTTTTTTCTTCTTATGAATACATTATTAAAAAGAGATTGTTGTGAAAATAATTCTTTATCTGTTATCAGGACAACTTTCCATATCGGAAGATAAAATCCCTCGATTTCATAATTATTCTTATTTTTTAAAATTAAAGGGGTTGAACTATTAATTGACTTAAATGCTTCATCAGTATCATTAGGATTGTTTAAGAAATTTGTATTACATTCGTGCTCAAAAAGTAAAGTCCTAGTTCTCAATGGCTGTGCTGATAATATCCATACTTTTTCATTATTTTTTATATTTTTATTTATATCATTGGATAATTTCCCTATATTTTTAGAGTATGAGTTTAATCTTTTATCGTTTAACAAAAACCTATTATCAATATTTACTTTAGATTCAAATTCATAAAATTTTATTAAATTAAAATTTCCTAGTTTATCTAATATTTCATCAAACTTTAAATGCAAATTAGGTTTGGCCTCTAAATTAATGTCATTATTTTTAAGGTTCTCATTTAATTCATACTTACAATTATCAAAACTACTTTCTGAATCAAGATACCAATTATTTGCAAATTTTTTACAATCTTCTAATTCATCAATTACAAGAATTGTTTCCCTATTTATAAAATCTATTATATTTGAGGGTTGTTTTTCAATTATTCCTAAATAGCGATCGAGATTATTTTTATTTATATCTTCTGAATTAAAAATACTGTTTTTAGATAAATTATTTAACTTATCTTTTATTAATAAATCAAATCCAGCCTGTATTATTTCAACATTATTGATACTTTCTAATGTTTTCTGTGAATTGGGATCATATTCTCTTATTTTCTCAATTACATTATCAAAAAATTCTAATCTTACAGGAAACTCATTATTGACAGGATAAATATCTATTATTTCCCCTCTCCTACTCCAGAATCCTTCTGTTGAAGTTACATTTTCCTTTGTATAACCCAACAAAGTAAGTTTATTTGCTAATTCTTGAATCTCGATTTGAAATCCTTTTTTTAAATCTAACTTGTTTTCAATTAATAAGTTTTTATTTATTAGATGAGGCTGTAGTGATCTCTCTGTTGATATAACAATATTAAGTTGCTTTTTTTCTTTTTTTATTAATTTGGATAAAACAGTAAGCTGACTAAATTCAATCTCTTTGGATTTATTAATTGATGCATATGGTAGATGTTCTGTTGGAGGATAATATAAAACTTCTTTCTCATTTATACTTTCAAAATAACCAATCCATTTGTATGCAATTTCTATATTAGGACATATTAATACTATATTTTTTTTCTCTTTTTTTGCGATGCTATCTAAAATTATTGATTTAGCATATCTACTTGAGCCAACAATATTTAATTCATTATTTTTTGAAATTCTTTTTATTAATTCAGAAGTAATTTGTGAGTTAGAAATATAATCAACTAAAGTATTTAAACTCATTAATAGTTATCAATCTTGATTACAAATATCCGATCTATTATATTAGATTTTATACTGATTGTGAACAATATTTGATGGATTCGGCCGCAATAAATTCTTTTATACCAACACTAGATCAGGTAGATAGCTGGTACGAAATCTTCACACTTTTACCAATATTAATTGCTCTAGAATTATTATTGTCGGCTGATAATGCTGTCGCACTAGCTTCTCTTACTAAATCCCTCGACAGTTCAGAATTAAGGTCAAGAGCCTTAAATATTGGTATAACAATATCTTTATTATTTAGAATTATTCTCATCATATTATCTAACGTTCTTCTCAAGTATATTCTTATTAGAGTTTTTGCTGGTTTTTATTTAATATACTTATTCTTTTCTAATGTTTTTTTAAATTCAGATATAGAAAATGCTGAAAGTGGAACAGATAATAAAAAAAATAATCTTAGGTTCTTAAGAGTTGTAGCACTTCTTTCAATTACTGATTTTGCATTTTCTATAGACAGTATTACTACTGCAGTAGCAATTAGCGATCAATACATATTAATTATATTTGGAGCAGTAATTGGTGTATTAGCATTAAGATTTACATCTGGGATTTTTTTAAAACTTCTGGATATATTTTCTAGATTGGAAACAGCCGGTTACGTTGCGATTTTGATTGTTGGGATTAAGCTTTTACTAAATACGTTAATAAAAGAGTCCATTCTTCCAGACTATTATTTTTATATTTTGATTCTTTTTGCTTTCATTTGGGGATTCTCTAAAAAAGAATCTAAAGCTTAATCTGAGAAATATTCACCTACTGTAGGTTTTAACTGTTGTATCAATTGATTTTTGCTAGATATGTTTTTGCCTTCAAGTTTTGCTTCTAATAAAATAATCGGATCAGTTTTAGTTGAAATTATTATTCCTTCATTTTCTAAGACAGAAAGAATAATTCCTGGTTTTGAATAGTTTCTCATTTTAAGGTATTTTTCATTTTTTATTTCATCACTACTCAAAACTTTGATTTTAATTATTTTTAGGTTCTTACCTCTAAAAGTTGTATTTGCTTTTGGGTATAGTGCTTTAATTTTTTGAGAAATTTTAAATGCCTCATTACTCCAAACCACTTTAAAATCTGATTTTTCAATCATTCTTGCGTAAGTAATCTCTCTTCCAAGGGTATTTTGTTTTGTTAATTTGGAAGTAGTTTTTTTATTAATATTTTCTTCGATTAAAGATGTAGCATTTAAAAATAATTTTGCCGATAAAATACTAAGTTTTTCAGATAGTGTATTTAAATTATCGTTATTATCGATTTTAATTTTTTCTTCCAACAATATATCGCCAGTATCTAGTCCCTCATTCATTTTCATAATTCCTACACCAGTAAATTCATCTCCTTTTATTAGGGACCATTGGATTGGGGCAGCACCACGCCATCTTGGAAGTAATGAAGCATGTGCGTTCCAACAACCATATTTGGGGATTTCCAATATCTCTTTGGGTAAAATTTTCCCGTAAGCTATAACAATAAATAAATCACAAGAAAGTGATTTAAGTTCATTTATAAAATCTATATTGCCCTTGATTTTTTCTGGAGTATAAATTTTTATAGATTCTTGCTCAGCAATGTTTTTGATGGGGGAGGATATTAATTTATTTCCCCTAGATCTTTTCTTATCAGGTTGGCTAACTACTGCAATTACCTCGTGCTTAGATTTAATTAAAATATCAAGACTCGAAATTGAATATTCAGGTGTTCCCCAAAATATAATTCTCACGCGTCACCAGTTATTGATAATTCATCTACCCATATATGTGGAGAAATTCCACTTGTTGTTACCTCCTGGCTTGATTCAATATTTACTATATTTTTCAAAAGATATTTGATATCCCCTGCTACGGTGGCAGATTCTATAGAGATTTTTTTACCGTTTTTGTAGAGCCATCCATCAAATGGAAGAGAAAATGAACCTTGACTTGCTCTGACACCTGCATGGATTGCATTTAACTCTTCGATATAAACAAATTCTCCCTCATAAGTAGAGTGATCTAGTGATGTTTTTAGATCAAAGTTTTCTTCTGATTTTTCAACTACGATCCAATCAGGAGATACTGAGACTTTTGATCCTAGTCCAGCGTGGCCAGTGGGAGTTGTTTTAAATATTCTTGCAGTTGATTCAGAATGTATAAAATTTTCAATTCTCCCTTTATTAATTAGACATAGTCTTTTGGTTGGTGTTCCTTCTCCATCAAATGGTGTTGAAGAAATATTCTTTTCGTGAAGGCCATCATCATAAATATTAAGTGCTTCTGTAGATAGTTTCTCTCCGATTGAATTTTTATTAGATAAGCTCACTCCATCTATGATGCTTCTAGCATTAAACATTGAGCTAAAGGCGTTAATGATAGTTAAAAAAGCCTCTGGGGAAAAACATATTAAATATTTATCAGTTTTAATAGTTGAATAATTTAAATGAGAAATTGTTTTATTTGAAGCCTCTTTAATACACGACTCTATATCTATATCATCAGCTCCATATCCAAGTTTTACAGAACCTGAACTACGAGGCTTCTTATTTTTCTCTTCTGCTCTTGCATATAAATATAGTGCTGCTTGACTTTTGGAATAACTTCGAAAGGCACCCTCACTATTTGCATAAACTCTCTCAAAGAAACTCTCAGATAAACCATTATATGGAACAGATTTTATGGATTCATGACTTTCTATTAGTTTTACTTCCGCTCCTCTTAAAAGTGTAAGTAATTTTTTTATTCCAACAGGATTTCTTTTTTTAAAATCCTTAACTTTAATAGGATCCTTCGCTAGTGGTGAAAATTCTGTAGTTTCATTCTTATTGCCGAAATCAGAAGCTATATTTGCCTGCTTAAGAGCCTTTTTAATACCAGATTCACTAATATCACTTGTTGTAGTAATACCAACCAGATTAGATTGATTCCAAACTCTTATAGTTAAAATTTGCTTTTGTGATGCCTTAAGTTGTTTAGCCTCTCCTTTATCTACTTGCACAGAATAATCATTAGAAAAGCTTGCTCCATAATCCCATTTTTTAAGATTTAGGAAATCTGCAGCTTTGGAGATTTGAGTTGTGATTTCTCTTGAATTCATATCCTATCTTCCGCCAACAGTGATTGAATCAACCTTAATATGAGGTTGGCCAACAGTTACGTTGACACTTCCACTAATGGAACCACAGAATCCAGGTGCTAATTCAAGGTCATTTCCGCACATTGATATTTTAGGCATAACTTCTTTAGCCTCACCGATCAATGTTGCCCCCTTTACTGGACTAGTTAATTTTCCATTTTTAATAAGATAACCTTCTTCTACCGCAAAATTAAATTGTCCTGTAGCACCTACACTGCCACCACCCATTGATTTGCAGTAAAGACCATCACTAATACTATTGATTAAATCCTCTTTCGAGTGCTCACCTTTAGCTATATAAGTATTTCTCATTCTTGAAGCTGCAGCAAAAGAATAATTTTGTCTTCTTCCACTTCCTGTTCTTTTATGGCCAGTTCTTAATTCACCTGCCCTGTCTGATATGAATTTTTTTAAAATTCCATCTTTTATAAGAACTGATTTTTCGGGTTCCATACCTTCATCATCTACTGATAATGAACCGAAGGATCCTTCTGATATTCCTTCATCTATTGCTGTTACAGATTCATGTGCAATTTTTTCATTCAATTTATTCTCAAATGGTGTTGTTCCTCTCTCTATTTGAGTAGTTTCAAGTAAATGACCGCAGGCTTCATGGAATATAACGCCACCAAATTTATTAGCTAATACAACAGGCATTTGCCCTGCATCAACATAATCTGCGTACAACATGTTCATTGAACTTTCAAACACATCATTAGCTGCTTTTTCGTGATCCCATAATCTAAATTCATTAGGCATTCCTGACGATCCAAATCTTCTACTTCCACTAGATCTATATTGGGCATCACTTGCAATTACATTGAGTCCAACTGTTTGATGCAATCTAATATCTGAAACATAGGTTCCGTCGCTGGAGGCTATAATTACTTCTTGAAGATTTCTCGAGTAACTTCCTTTTCTAGTTATTATTTTGTTATCTTTTTTTAAAGATTTTGTGCTGACTAGTAGTTTTTCACTTATCTCATTAATAGATGGGACTTCATTAATCCATTTTTTCTTGGATAAACTATAGTCCCTATGTTCATTTAAACCGTTAAATACTTCTCTCTTGTTATCTGTTATGTCTAACATCTCAATAGCCTGAGATACCGATCTCATCAAGCCTTGCTTTGTTAAATTATTTGTACTTACAAATCCATCCTTTTCCCCCTTGAATATTCTAATGCCAGCACCTCTTCCAAATGATGGACTTACATTTGTAATAAAATCTTCTTCAGCTAAAACGCTTGAGTTGTCAGTATTCTCTAAAAATATTTCTACAAAATCAGCACCAAGTCCAATGCCGTAGAAAATAATTTCTTCTAATAAATCTTTATTGCAACTACCAAAAACGATTTCATTTGATTTAATTTGTGACGAAAGCATATGAGTTTATAAATCTTCTCTGTATTAAAGATTATCTAATCGAAGGTTGGAAATCTTTGCTATCAAGAGGTTTTAATAAGTATAGTCTTAATAACTGGTAACCGTTTGATAAATATTTAGGTAATTTTTTAAAAGTTTTAGATACTTTATTTCCATCACTGTTTGCAATATCGGAAAGAACCTTATTATTCTCTACTATTTTATCTAATCTTCCATAAAAAGATTTATCATAAACGTCCATTACTACAGGGAAAACTCTAGCTGCAGTTTCATTTGTTTTATTAATAACAAACTGGTCGTAATCTCTGGCATCTAAACCTAAAGAACTGTAGAAATCTTTTTTAATTCCCAAATCCCTTGCATACATAGTGGCAAATACAGCTAAAAGAAAGAACCTAGACCATAACTTTGATGTTAATGGAAGATTATTCAAGAAATATCTAAACCTATGGAAGTAGTCAAATAATGGGTGTGTAAAAGTAGAGCCGCCAATGGTAATTTTTTGGCTTAAAGATTTAACAGTGCGTGGCTGTGCTTTCATTAATGCGTCAAAGAAATCCCCATGTCTATTTTCATCTTGACACCAATTTTCAAAGTAATTAAATAGTGGGAAAATTTTGCTATCAGGGTTCTTTTCGAGATGCCTATAAATTGCTATGTATCTCCAATAACCTATTTTTTCGGATAAATAAGTAGCGTAAAAAATACTTCTTGGAGGGAAATAAGTGTAATCTTTATTGGCTGTTAAAAAACCTAAATCTAACTGAAGTCCAAAGTCACTCATTGATTTATTTAAAAAACCTGCATGTCTTGCTTCATCTCTGGCCATATGAGCAAAACATTCAGCAAGTAGAGGGTTTTTGACTTTAATTCTCTTACTAAGTTCCTTATAAAGTAAAAAACCTGAGAATTCTGAAGTACAACTTCCCTCGAGAAAATCAACAAAAAGCTCTCTTGTCTTAGGATCTAATTTATCTGCAGCCCCTTCAAATTCACTATTTCTTACAAAATGATGTCTATTGTAATCTTTCCTAAATTCCTCACATATAGCTTCCAATTCCTCCTCGTTTATTGATAAATCCATATTTTCCATGGCCTCAAAATCTGTTGTATAGAATCTTGGAGACAAAATTGTTTCTTTTGCTGGTATCTTTCCGTTATTAATATCTTTTTTATTTTTTGATTCAACAGTTGATTGAGCCATTTTTTATTCGGTTAATAATACTATTATTTACTATGATTTGTATTTTCGAGGGAAAAGTTAACTTGGTGTTATTGTTTTTCTAATTAACTCCTATTAATTTTTGTCCATTTAATCTTTGCAATACTCTTGAAATAATTAATTTTAGGGTAATTCTTTTTTCGTCGATAAGAAAAGATTCAATAATACTGGGATTTTGATTAGGTTTTGATAAAGAAATACTTTTTAATGAACTAATGTCATCCTTCTCAAAGGATAACCAAAAGTTACATGTATCTTTAATTTCACAGTTTATTACCCAACATTTATCTCCAGCAATAGGTCTATTAGTGTTTGAAAGTTTAATTTCGTTTATTTCTAAACCTCTTTGATTAATTTCTTCTATAAGTTCAGGAATTAAATGTGTGTTAATAAATTCTTGGAAAGGCTTTTTCTCTATTGGGATTTCTTTTTTTGGTTTTGTTATGGGTTTGTCGGGAGTATCAATTTCATTTTTTATAACAACTTTAGAAGAAGAATTCCTTTCAGAAATACCATTATTCATATCCATTTTGATAACATTTTCTGATTTAGGTTCCATTATTTCATTAGAGTTTGATTTAGTAGTATTGTCAGATGATTCTTTTTTGAGTTCATTATTTTTGTCTAAATTTTCTTCCATAAAAAAAATTATTTATACCATTATAAATTAAAAAAACATTTTTAATTAATTTATTTTTCTACCAATCACTATCAACATTATCCCAGTCATCTTTATTATCAGGATTTGAATAATTGAGATCTTTTTTAAAATTATTTTCCTCCGTATTTTTGACTACTCTGTAATTAACGGATATTGTTGGTTGCGCATCTCTAATATCCCTTTGTGGTGGCATCTCCACATTAGATCTTGGATATTCTTCATTATCTAAAGGTTCATAATTCTCTTCTATTTGCTCGACATTATTTTCTTTATAACTAGTGATATTAGTATTTAATAGAATGCTCACAAATAAACCAGATAAAAAAGAAATACTGATTAACTTCCCTATAGTTACTTCTTGGATAGTCCATCTAAAGTATCTAAATGAAGTCTTCTGGTTATTATTTGTAAATAACAAAGTTTGAATAATTATTATAAAAAAAAGGGTAAATAATAAAAATTTTTTCTTTAATATCATTCTAAAAAAACATCTTCATTGTTATTTGATTAATAAATTCATAATATATTTCATAAAGCTTCTTTATTTAATTCTAAATCAATTTGATATTTAAGAATATCAACTTTCATTATCTTTACTTCTATTTCATCTCCAACTTTATATGATTTTTTAGATTTCCTTCCTATTAATATATTTTGTCGTGATCTATACTCATACCAATCATTATTAAGGGTGCTAACATGTACAAGACCTTCCACATTTAGTTCTGATATCTCAACAAAAAAACCATAACTTTGCACTGATAATATAAAACCACTATAAATATTACCTATTAATTTATCGGCTATTCTTACTTTTTTTATACTTATCATATTGGATTTGTATTGATTTACTTTGTCTTTATAATCATTAATTTTATCTATTACAAACTTATTAAATAATAAATCTATATTCTTTGAAACTGAAGAATTAAATATATCCCAATTTACTAAATTCAATGAATTACTTTCCACTATATTAATTTCATTAATGTTAATTTTCTTTGATTTCTTTCCATTTATTATCATATTAAAAATACAATACTGGTTCATAAGATTAGTGAAGTCATATCCAGGCATTGTCCATGGAGATATAAATAGTTTTTCTGGATCTTCATTATCAATTTTTTCAGTAAAAAGGGTAACTTCATTATCCTTAAATTCATTAATTAAAAGTTTATGTAAGATTCTTTTTTTATTATCATCGCCACATAACTTAATTAGTTGACTAAATGATAAATTACCATCTTCATTCAGCTCTATATCATTATCAATAAATTCAGAATATTTGATGATTTCATTTGCATTAATATAATCTATTCCTTTTGAGAGGTATCCTGCACTTTTTAAACCATAGTGACTTGAATGTTTAAACCATATTAAGTTTGCTTCGAGTAGTATTGGGGAAAGATACGTTTGACAATCTTCTTTTTTTAATGTTTCAAAATATCCTTTCGAATATTCTGCAGGGTTGTGAATAAAAAATTCATTTAATGAATCTATTTTATTAAGTGGTGCAGGGATTTCAGCTTTACCTTCAAAGATATGTCTTTGTCTGAATGAAGTTGAAATTTCTAAAATTTTATCTAGATTCGCGATATGATCCTTTATTGGTTTTAAAAATCGAGAGGTTATTCTAGTTTTACTTTTTCTAGATTGAAGTGCCTCAGTATGATCACTTCCAACAACAAGGGTGCATTTTACTAAAGTTAGATGAAATGACCAATCAGTTATTTCATTAACGCTATTTAAATGTAAGCAGAGACTAATTGCTTCATTCTTTTTACCTAAGTTAAATTGAGAAGTATTTCTTATAACTTTATTAATGTAGTTTTGCCAATTATTCAATAAGGGTAATGATTCAAAACTATCAAAAAATACTGCTAAGGATTTTTTACTATTAAGTTCTACTATTTCTGCAAGATTATTTGTATGTATCCATAGTTTAGTTTCTCCATCTTTTCCTTCTTCTACTTGAATCATTGGAAGCATTGGAGAATTATCAGAATTCCAACTTTTGAACAAATAAGAGTTTTTATCTGATAAATCTATTCTTTCCCTTTTCTCTATTTTCTTAGATCCAATTTCATTTTCATTGAATAACTTGACAATATTGCTTTTAGATAAAACAAAATCTGTATCTAATTCTTCATTTTTATTTAGTTGTAATTCTTGTATTACATGGCCTAATCCTTCATCTTGACCAATTGGAAATCTATCGATTTGAACTTTAACTATATTCTTATTTTCCGTTTTGTATAAATATTTTTTATCCTCTTTTGGAAGTTTTATTTTAGAAAGAATCCTATCATCAATGGGAATGGCATATACATGATCGCTTATAGTTTCAACTTTTGAGAGAAGTATCTGATTTGATCTTTCAAGAATACAATCAACTACTCCCTCAGGTGATCTTCTTCTGTAACCATCCTTTATTATCCTTACTAAAACTTTATCTCCATTCCAAGCATAATTAAGTAGATTTTCTCTAATGTAAATATCTTCTTCGTTTCTGTCTCTTACGGCAAAGCAGTACCCTTTACTACTACACCTTATTTTAGCGAATATGTGATTGCTATCTGAAGTGTATGTATATGCATTATTTTCATTTTTATTTATAATTTCAAGTTTTTCTAAAGCTGATAAAGCTATATTTAATTTTTCTTTATCAGATTTCTTAGTTACTTTTAATGAACTGCATAACTTCTTATATTCTAAACCTTCTGACTGATTCAAATTATCAATAATTGAAGATGTTGTGAACATGGTATAAATAAATATTTATAGATTAATTAGGTTATATAAACCATTATTACACCTTTTTATCCAAGCTTAAAGCTAATTATTTTCTTTGTCTCCTTTTTCTTCTTTATGGATAGCGAATGAGTTTATAAAAAGCCTGATACCAATAATAAAAAATGTTATGGAGGCTATAGATTTTAGAACTATCTCAGGTAAAAAGCTTGAAATAGAACCACCTGTCAATGCTCCTAGTAAACTAGCAAAGACAAGTGCAGAAGAAGATCCTAAAAAAACTGCTAATGGTTTATTTGAAGTACCGCTTATAGTTAAAGTAGCCAGTTGTGTTTTGTCACCTAACTCAGCTACAAAAACAGTAAGAAATGTTGATAGTAATAAACTTAAAATCATTTATAAATAATTTTTGAAAGTATCAAAGGCTAAAAATAAACTTATTATTATCATTAAAGAACCAGTAAATAAAGCAAATTTGCTTGGAGATATTTTTTTTGATAACCATTTACCTATTAGAACTCCTACTATGCTTGAACTTATCAAAGCAAGAGAACTTCCAAGAAAAACAATTATTGGTTTACCTGACTCAGCAGAAAGCATTAAAGTGGCTATTTGAGTTTTATCTCCAAGTTCAGCAATAAAAATTGTAGTAAAAGTTGTAATAAATATAGATAAGAAACTTTTTTCTATATTGTTCTCTTTTTTTTCTAGATTACTATTCATTTTCTAAAACTGCCTTTTTAAAACTCTTCATCTCTTTACTCCTATAGCCATAATTTGATGAAATATGCTGCTTGCAGCAATCTATAAGAAACTTATCACCAGATTCCCAATAACCATTAAAAGCAATTGAGAATTCATTTACTCGGCAAAAATGAGGCCTCTTATCATAAATTAAGCATTTTTTATTTTTTCTGTCCAAATTCTTACACCAACCGTCTTTAGCCGTCATCGAATTTATTAAATCGATATCTTTACTGCTTAGTTTGTCTGTAAGATCACTTCTTTCGTTCAAGCTGAACTTACAACAAGCTCCACAATTTTCTATACAAGTCCATGATTTCATAATTTAATTCAATCTTGTTACGTATTAGTACAGTTCTATCTTTTATTTGTAAAAATAGTATCACAAAACATATTCATTAATCATGGCAACACTTATTCCTTTAGCTGTAGTTGCGCTAGCAGGTCCAGCAATTATTGCTCTAGTATTTTACCGTAAATAAATAAATATTTCTTGGTGACTTATCTCAAGGGTGTTTATTGGGATTTAGATGGTACTATCGCAAATACAGAATTAGAGGCTCATTTACCGGCCTTTAATCATGCATTTAGTGATATTGGTATTGATTGGAATTGGGATACTAATAAATACATTCAACTATTGAAAATAAATGGAGGTAGAAATAGAATCGCCCATTATTCAAGATTAAATAATGACTACTTTTCAGAAGATTTAATTTTAAAAATCCATGAGAAAAAACAGTTTCATTACTTAGAATTAATAAAAAAAAATTCCGTTAATCTTAAAACTGGAGTTTTAAGATTGATAAATGAACTATACAGAAAAAAAATAAGACAATTTATTGTTACTTCAAGTTCTAGAAATCAAGTAGATTTACTTATTAAATATCTATTTAATGGTTTCAATCCATTTGAATTTATTATTTCAAGTGAAGATGTTGATTTAAAAAAACCAAATCCATTACCTTATTTAAAAGCAGTTCAATTAAGTGGGATCAAAAAGAATAACTCAATAGTATTTGAAGACTCCAATCCTGGATTGAAATCTTCCTTAGCAGCTAACTTACCTACAATTTTTGTTCCTTCTAATATCCCTATAGTTCTTGAAAAAAATATCAAATTAGATTGCATTATAGACAGCCTAGGAGATGGGAAACATGTGGCAAATGTAATTAAAGGTCCTAAACTAAAAAAATCATATGTCGACTATTCCTTCCTAAATGATTATTTAATAACAGTTTGCAATGCAAAAAACTAATTTTTCAAGAATTACGCATCAAATAAATAATCTATTTTTTGGTTTTTTAAGCGATACTTGGAGGTCAAAATCTATTGGTCTAATTTCTGTTTTGACAGGCTATTTTTTGTTTGCAAATTTTGCCACAAAGTTTATTTCTGAAGGTAAAAATGAGTTAATTATGGTTCCAATAATCATAGTTTTTATTGAAATTATTATAAGAATTAAGCCTTCATCAAGATCGAGATTTTATAATTTATGGTCCGCAGTTGATAAATTAAGAATAGGTGCAATCTATGCCGTTGTACTTGAGGCATTCAAATTAGGATCATAAGAGATATTCTTATTATTCTTCTTCTTCTTCTTCAATAGGGTAAACAAATCCTTGGGCTTTGCCAGTTAAAACTGATTTACCTAATGATATAGCTTTTTGAGCTGCTAATGCTGCTTTCCCTTTCCAGACAGCATGTCTTTGGTTCCTTTTGCTCTTTGATTTTTTCTTCTTTGGTACAGCCATTCTTTTTCTTTATTTCCATATAATAATATAACCTTTAAGTGGTTTTCTCCAAAACTTTTGAGTATATTTTGTTTATATACGCCAATTTTTCAAATAAGTATATATGCTTTATTAATAACTTATAAGGATTAGTGTTTAGATCAAAATTCTCATATTCAAATTCTAAATCAAGTTATTCCGATCTTTTAGAAGATATAGAGTCGGGGAACATCGAATCAATTTTTTTCTATCCTAGGCAAAGAGAAATTGATGTTCTGTATAAAAATGGAGATAAAATTAAAATACCTATTCTTTATAATGACCAATTAATCCTTGAAAAGGCTTCTGAAAACAAAGTAGAACTTACTGTTAACAATAGTAGAAAAGAATCCTCAGCAGCTAATTCATTTGCTTCAATCAGTCTTTTCTTGATTTTTATATTTGCTATAGTTTTAATTTTGAGAAGTACCTCAAAATTAGCTTCCAGAGCCTTTGGATTTACTAAAAATCAAGCTAAATTTGTAACCATTGATGATGTAGAAACAAGATTCGATGATGTAGCTGGTGTTCCTGAAGCGGCTGAGGAATTAAAAGAGGTAATAACTTTTTTAAAAGAACCTAAAAAATTTGAAAATCTTGGAGCAAAAGTTCCCAGAGGAGTTCTCTTAATCGGTCCTCCTGGGACAGGTAAAACACTATTGGCTAAAGCAATTGCCGGAGAATCAGGAGTTCCTTTTCTCTCAATAGCGGCATCAGAGTTTGTAGAACTTTTTGTTGGTGTTGGAGCAAGCCGAGTGAGAGATCTTTTCGCTAAAGCTAAGGAAAAATCTCCTTGTATAATTTTTATTGATGAAATTGACTCAATTGGTAGGCAAAGAGGTTCTGGTATCGGAGGTGGAAATGATGAAAGAGAGCAAACCCTTAATCAGCTTCTTACTGAATTAGATGGTTTTGCTGATAATTCAGGCATTATTGTTTTAGCGGCAACAAATAGACCGGATATTCTGGATGCAGCATTATTAAGACCAGGAAGATTTGATAGAAAAATAGAAGTAATGCTTCCAGATTTAGATGGAAGGAAAAAAATTCTTTCAGTTCATTCTCTTTCTAAGCCACTTTCAAGCAAAGTTGATTTAGGATATTGGGCTTCAAGAACAGCTGGATTCTCTGGGGCAGACCTTGCAAATTTAATGAACGAGAGTGCCATTCATTGCGCAAGAGATGCATCTAAATCTATTAATGATTTTCATATAGAAAATGCTTTAGATAAAATTACAATCGGACTGAGATGTTCATCAATAACTTCTTCAAATATGAAAAAAATTATTGCTTATAACGAAGTAGGAAGAGCAATTGTATCTGCTGTGAGAAATGGAATTGAATCAGTTGATAAGATTACAATCTTACCTAGATCAGGATCTTTAGGAGGTTATACAAAAATATGCCCAGATGAAGATGTTATTTCTAGCGGCTTGATTTCAAAAAAATTATTATTCTCAAAAATTGAAATTGCTCTTGCTGGAAGAGCTGCAGAAACTATAGTTTTTGGTGAAAATGAAATTACACAATGTTCCCTAAACGATATTTCTTATTCGACAAACATTGTAAGAGAAATGGTTACAAAATATGGATTTTCTATTATTGGTCCAATTTCAATGGACTCTGGTAATAGTGAAATGTATTTAGGAGAAGGGTTATTTACAAGAAAGCCTCTTATAGCCGAAAATACCAGTTCTAGAATTGATAATGAGGTAATAAAGATTTCCAAAATTTCATTAAATAATTCAATAGAAATATTGAAAAAAAATAGAGTTCTACTTGATAAATTAGTTGATATGTTATTGACCCTGGAAACTATAGATAAAGAAGAATTTAAATTAACAACTTCTAAATTGTTGAAAGTTTGATTTAATTGTTTTACATTAAATGAAAATATGATTCTTGATAATTAAAAACAACTCAACAAGTTTAATAATTTCACTTTTATTCTTACTTATTCTTCCGTTTGTCCAAAAACAATGGTTTAATTTATATTTATTCAATATAAACAATATTTCTTTTTATTCAATCCTTTACTATTTAAGTGGCATTATATGTCCATCTTTAATATGTTTTAACTCATTAAATAACTTTACATACTATAAATTTAATGAGTATAAGATTGCTAGTAATAAAATAATTAAAGGGAAAGCTTTATTATTATTAGTAGTAGTAAATTTGTTATTTCTATCTTATTTAATAACTGAATATTTTTATATAAATTTTGATCTGATAACTAATTTATTTCTCGAAGGCGTCAATTTTCAAGAACCTGAGATTCTTCAATTATTCATTTTTGTATTTTTTGTTGCTATCTTTCTTATTTTTATGAAATCTCGGCGTTTATTTAAAAAACTAATATTAATAAATTTTATTTTTATATCTTTTTTTATTTGGTATCTGCAAATTAATAATATAAAAATTGATGATCAATTTCATATCTATAAGTATTATCAATTAGATAACATAAATTTAATTAATGTTTTAAACCTGCTCTTAATAGAAATATTTTACTTTACATGGTCTTTCTTATCTTATAAATCTAATTTAAGCGACTGGATCATTCATAAACCAAGTAAGGGGGATATGAACCCCCTTTTTAAAATTTTTATATTTTATTTTTTTATAATTTTTTATTATTCAATACTTACTTAAATGCAATAAGTCTTTATTACAGTGCAGAAAAATATTCTTTACTGCCTTTAGGATCTTCTAACATTGTTTTCTCACCTGGGGTCCAGTTTGCTGGACATACTTCATCTGGATTTGCAGCAACATATTGATAACCTTGAAGTATTCTTAGTGTTTCATCAACATTTCTGCCGACAGGGGCCTTATTTACAGTTGTATGCATAACTATGCCTTCTGGATTGATTAGGAATAAACCTCTATCAGCTTCTCCATCATCATTAAGAACATTGTATGCTTGGCATATTTCTCTTTTTAAGTCAGAGACTAAAGGGTATTTTATATCACCTATTCCGCCCTCGTTTCTAGGAGTTTGTATCCACGCAAGATGACAATGTTTACTATCTACTGATACACCGAGAATTTCCGTATTAAGTGATGAGAAATCATTATATCTATCACTAAATGCAGTGATTTCGGTTGGGCATACAAAAGTAAAGTCTAATGGATAAAAGAATAAAACGACCCACTTACCTTTAAGACCTGAAAGTGTAATTTCCTTAAACTCTTGATCATATACTGCTGTAGCACTAAAATCGGGTGCTTCTTGTCCAACTCGTAAGCTCATAAATAACTTTGTCCTATTTTTAATTATGTATGGTCTTAATGACCGTATTTAACATTATAATTTTATTAATAATAAATTAGCAAGTTTTTTTTGATTAAATGAAATGGCATTACTCCTTCACTAAAAAGTTTACAATTTTGAATCATAATAAACTTTTAAAAAATCTCAAAAAAGAATTAATAAAATATCCTATAAATAGGCTTGAAAATAAAAATTAAAGGAAATTCTTTTTTATTTAAGATTCCCTTAATTTGTTCTATCTATAATTATTAAACTTACTCTATAAGTATCTTTAATTATGGATAACTACATTGAAAGGCTAAAAAATAAAATTAAAATAAAAAAGTTTGACTCTAATCAACCAATTGGAGCATGGATTTTCGTTGTTATATTGAATATAGTTGGATTTGCGGGTTATTTTTATTTAAAGGTTAATCATATTCAATTGAGCAATTGATAAATTAACTTATCTCTTTTTTAATTGAGCGACAAAAATTTTTTAATCTTTCATTGCTAGTCAAGTCAGGTAAAGTCCATATTGATTCTGTTTTTGGAATGGGTTCCTTACTCCATTCCTTGAATTCCTCCATTATGGAATCATTATTAGATTTTGATATTAATTTTTTGCGTTTTTTAAAATATTTTCTAATAACTTTTAAATTTGCTTCAATATATTCCATATTACCTCTTAAAAAATATTAAAACTAATATAAATCTATCATCTAACTTGTTCTACTTTTTTGTATGACATAATTATACGTTTTGCACTGCTTGGAACAGTCCAAATGAATAACCCCCTATTAGTATCCAGCCAAGCACACTTGAGATTATTGTTGATCTTCTATTATGTCGTCTAATTGCAGATTCAATCATTTCGCTAATTTCCTCTCTATCAAGAAATTCTTTTTCTTTGGAACTTTTTTTCATTTTTTTTTCTTTTACACTAAACGAATTTATAGAAAAGTGAGTTTCAACTTTCACATATTAGATTGTTTTTAAATTTTATAACTTAATATATTTTTATATCTATTATTAAATACGGTAAAAATTTAAAGGTAAAAATCCCTTAAAACCTTTTATGTAATTTAGGTTAATTTAAAAAACAATAATGAATATTAAAGATAAAACTGTTCTAGAAATGCTTAATAAACTTATAGTGAAGGATAGGCTAACTAAAAATCAAATTCTTCAAATGGTGAATTTAGTATCTTTATCTAAAGATCTTAATGATTTAAAAGATAATTTTAAATGGGAAAGCACCAATTAATTCATCTTACTAGGTCACTTGTAGTAAAAATGATAACTATGGCAAATATTTGTTATGGAAATTTTTGGGTAATAATTAAATAACTATTTCTAGTATTTTATCTAAATAACAAATCTGTTTAACTAATTTTCTGGTAAGTTGGAATTTCTTGAATTTCTAAATTAATTGTTGTTTTTTTGTCCTTGTTGAATGTATTAACTAAAGTAGTAGCTGAAATGATTATTATTACTAGTATTAGCAAATCGCCAACAGTTATTCCTCTATCTTTAAGATTCATAATTAAAATTTTTATTTTTAATATAACTTGTTTTAATAAATAACCTTGTGAGTTTTACAAATTTTCTAAAAAGAATATATTAAGTAAATATAAAAATAATATAAAAATAATAATACTAAAGGATCTTAAACAATATAAAAAAATATAGGTTAATTTTTTTTATGGATATCAAAAAAAAATTTGAAAGAGTTAAAAATCCTAATTTTTACTCTCACGAGATGATTATTACCCAGAAATCTCTTAATGAAAATCAACTCAAATATACTTATCAAAAGCAGTTAATCTCTGACTTGGATTATAAGCACAAAGAATGGTCAAAATTTATTGAATATTAGTTTTTAAGGCTTTCGTTAATAATATTTATAAGTTTTATTCTTTTGTTTGTTTGATTCTCTTCTTTATAAAATGTTATTTCATCATTAATTATGGGCTTAGCTTCATAAGCTAAATACCAGAGAATAAATCCAACAGACAATATTAAAATATGCATAAAAATTAGTTGACTTAAATCAAATATAGTGCAACACTTATAATATGCAAGTGTGACACTAAAAATAAATTGTTATGCCCTCTCAAAGAAAAAGAATTGGGTTTTTGCCTAGTGAAGAAGTTCACGAAATTATAGATAAATTATGTAAGGCTAATGAATTTAGCCAATCAAAAGTAACAGGATTATTAGTTGAAGAAGCATTAAGATCTAGAGGAGTTTTAAGCGATAATTTTTCTGCTAATAAAATTGATAAGAATAAATTTATAAACAACTCTTTTGATAAAGAACCAGTCTCTGAAAATTTTAAATCAACAATTAATGATGATTTCTATAGAGTAAATAAAAAAATATTCAATGATGAAATCAAAATGATTCATGAATTTATTCACTTCAAGTATTTTAAGAAAGTTATGATTGAAAATAATATTATCGAATAAATAGTGTCACACTAAATAATAAATATTATTTATTAGAGCTACACTCTATGCTATAGTTTTGAAATATTAATAATTGCAGTAAAATTTTAAACAATTTCTCAAAATGATTCTAATAGTGTGATCAAAAAAATTTATTATTTTTAAAATCTTAAAAATTAAGATAATTATTCTTCCTGAATAAATAATCATTAGCTCTAATTAAAAAATTACAATAAAAAATAAATATTAAAAATGTAGTATGCAATTTAATTAGATTTGAAGTTTAAAAACATATTATTAATGGCAGTATCTGGAAATGAAAGCATACAAAATTATGTATTTGATCTTTTTGAATATTTTGAAGTAAATAGATTAACTTCAAAATAAAATATGTGCATTTTGCTAGATAAAATATTTAGATAATATAAAGAAAAAAAGTAATTAAATGAAATTATTATTATTCTCACTATTTCCTCTTTTTGCTTTAACCACAACTGTTAATAGCTCTCATTTAAATAATCAGAAGGAACTTATAATTACCTCTGAAAGTACCAAAGAAACTATCAACTTCGCTAAGTATCTAAAAGATAATGGTGTAGTTAAATATTCAGCCTATTGGTGCCCTAATTGTCTTAATCAAAGTGAGCTTTTTGGTAAGCAAGCTTATAAGGAACTTAATGTCGTTGAGTGCGCGAGAGATGGTAAAAATAGTCAAACACAACTATGCATTGATAAAAAAATTCAAGGTTTCCCATCATGGGAAATTAACGGGAAAATAATTATAGGAGTCCAAACACTTGAGGAACTATCCGAATTGACAGGATATAAGAATTTAAGTCCAAATTAAAAACTTATCCTGATAAAAAGTACTTTTTTATTCACTTTTTTAGAGTGAATTCTTTTGTCCAATGAATTCATCCGTTCGTAGGATCGCTTATTATTTTTTGATATTGCAACAATACTTATAGCAATTATCCTAGCAAAAAATATAGTTTTATATCTTTTGTTTAATAGAAGATTTCATTGAGTTTTAATATCGAAATAGGTTATGTGATTTTGATATTTAATAGTTTGTTTTATGTAATGATTGATCAAAAAAAGAGCGTAATATAATAAATGTTATGCCTATCTTTTTTTTCAATTTTTGCCATAGTTAATCCCTTCTGCACCAGTTCCTGATGATATAGCTCTGCCTGTTCAAACTGCCCTCGCCAATCTTCAGCTGAACCTATATTGTCTATTTTTATATTTAATTAAAATGCTTTTTTTTTACACATCTCAGGAATGATTATTAGATGACAATTTGCTACATGTTGAAAAGTATTAAAATTATTATCAAGAACTATTATCCTAGCTTCGGGATATTTTGCTTTTTATTTTTTTTAAGCTAAGACCGCACTAGTTTTATTTAGTATTATTATTGTTTGAGCTAGTTATGGCAGTTTAAAAGTTTTACATTTATACATTTATACATTTATTAATGTATTGAAAATGTCTCGAGCGTGACTTGAACACGCGACCTGCGGGCTATGAATCCGCCGCTCTAACCAGCTGAGCTACCGAGACATATCAATATTGTAAGACATTATTTGTACTTAATTATGATTTTGAAAATTAATTTGTTTATGGGCCTCATATATAGCAATACCGCATGCTACTGAAAGATTTAAACTTCTAACTCCTTTATTATCATTACTTTCAGTTTGTAAATTGGGCATGAATATTGATATTAAAAAATCGCTTTTGTTTATAATGCTATCTGGCAATCCTGAGTCTTCTCTGCCAAATAACAAAACATCATCTTCCAGAAATTTAAAATCATTTAAATACATCCCATTTTTTTTGCTAAAAGAAATAATTCTTTTAGTTGACTTTGACTGCAGAAATTTATCAAAATTTTCGTATTTATTAATATTAACTAATGGCCAATAGTCTAACCCTGCTCTTTTTAAGTATTTATCTTCTATTTTAAAGCCTAAGGGTTCTATAAGATTTAAAGATATGTCGAAGGCAGCACATGATCTGGCAATATTACCAGTATTTTGGGGGATTCTAGGTTCAAAAAGAGATACTTCCAATTTCAAGTGGGTATTTCTAAACTTATTTGATCTATTTTGATTGCTCTGCCGTTTATTGCAAGCCAATTATCTTTCGATATTTTGGTTATTCTCTTTTGAAGCTCGCCGATTCTTTCAACATAAGTATTACCAATTTTATATTCTGAAACCAAGCTCCAACCAACTTGTTCTCCAACAATAATTGTTATATTTTTTCTTTTTTTTAAATGACTAATTACTGAATGCATCTTTATTGACCATTCTTCATGTTCTTTTTCAAGACTTTCCATTACAAATCCCCCAATCGAGTCTATTAACAGTGGACCATCTTCTTTTCTTAATGTATTTAACAGATCAGTCGTTTCTATCAATTTCCACTCTTTAGGTCTTCTAATTTTATGTAAAGTAATTTTTTCTTGCCATTCTTTGTCATCAACATTGTTATCAGATAATGCAACATATGTTAAACCCTGTGACTCCTTTGCTAGATGTTCTGCAAATTCACTTTTTCCACTCTTTGTACCCCCTGTTACGAATATTATATGAGATAAATTATCAGTACTGAATTCCTTTGAAGTCATAAATTCTCTATTATTTAGAGAAATACCACCATGTTGCTAAGGGTATAATCGTAGCTGCTATTAATAAACCAATAACTATATATGTGGCAGTTGAACTTTCAGTATCTTTGGATCTCATGACGTTAAAATTAGGATCCACTACTGGGTTGTCAATGGATGAAGGCTGACTTTTTTCGTAATTTATTATTGTCTTTTGTTGTGTGACAACAAAAAGTCTGTTTATATTGCTAACACTTTCTGCGTATGTAGTTGTAGGAATAAGGATAAATATTAGACCAGTAACGATAAAAGTAAAAAAGTATTTATTAATGTTTAGATTCATTTTAAGAGGTTTTGTTTAATTATATATTAAAAACCATATGTTTGAGTTTTGTCTAAATTTACTAAACAATATAATAGTTGCATAATTTAAATAGAATTAACATATTTTATATATGGGATTCAATGGAAAATCTTTAATATTAATTGGAACAGTACTTTTTATTTTTCAAATAGCAAATTTCTTCTCGATAGAGATTATTACTCCTGAGCTCGAAAGAGCACAAGTACTAGCTGCAACTGCTTCATTAATTATTATTTTGATAGGTTTCTTGTTTAAAAAATTTGAACCTTTAGCTGGTGAAAAAGTAGATCTGAAGGGAGAAAATAAGTTTATATATGATAAAAACATTCCGGATGAAGTTATTAATGAACTTGCATGGGGATCTGAAGCGATATTAACTTCTACTGCAGCTGCATCAATATTAATTCATAATGATGGAGTAAATATACTTAAAAGAGGAATAACTTCAAAAAGTGAGTTCAATCCAGGAGAAACTTGTCTTAGATCGATTAAAGATATGAAATTAATATCATTAGCAAACACTAAATTTTATCCAGGAAGAGATGAATTTTTAAATTTTTGTTCTGATATTCCATCTATATTAGTTGTTCCAATAAATAAAAAAGCTTTTATATTAGTTGGAGGTTGGAGTGCAAAATGTTTTACAAAGTCTGATGAAAAATGGATAAATAATTGGTCTAAGAAAATAAATAATATTTTTTTAAAAAATAATATTTAAAAATATATTTTAGAACGAACCCTTTCATCTTTTGATTTAAAACTTAGAGAGTTAGTGTTGAGATTATAGAAAGCATTTTCTGAATTAATTTCATATTTATTCTCATTATTATCATCTTTAATAATATATTTTACCGGATTAAAAAATTCAATTATATTTTCTCTATCCAGCATGGCTTTATTCGAAGACAATTTAATATTTTTATTTTCAAATCTAACATTTCCTATTAATTGATACTTAGATTTATTAATATTCCAAATTAAATAATCCCCATACAAAAAATCATTATCTTGATTAATGGTTCTCAATTCTACATTTCCATTAAGTTCTACAATTCTATGATTATCTGATAATTTTGATGAATCAGAATTAATAATATATTTGATATTTTCACCATCAAAGATACTAATAGTTGTTCTTTCAAGGTTGAATACAAGTTTAACTTTATCGTAAATTGAATTAGGACTAGTTATTGAGTATATTTTTTTTCCTTCATTAGAAAAAATATTCATATTTAAACCATCAATTTTTTTTAGAATTTTATTTTCTTCAGTTAAATTTGATGCACATCCAAGAATAAAAAATGGGAAAAAAATTATTAGTCTATATAGATTATTCATACTCAAGTTTATTTATTATTGGAGTTGGTTTCGGGAGGCTTGAATTACTAATTAATAATCCCCACCTTAATTGTTCTTCCCAAGGAATTTCTTTCTTGTATATAGAACCAAGTTGTTCATTTATTTTTGATGATAATTCTGGCAATAAAGGTAATAATAATAGTCCTATTATCCGTGTACTTTCCAGTACGGCATAAATAATTTCTTTTACAAAAGGCAAATTATCTTTCTCTTTTACTAACAACCATGGTTGATTATCATTCAAATATAAATTCGTATTAATTGCTAGGTTAAGCACTTCATTAGCTGCATGATCTAATTTGTAAATTTCAAAATTATGCATATATTTTTCTACTGCAATTTTTGCGAAATTCTCTAATTTATTATTAGTTGAAATTTTTTCATTATTAGGCACTTTATTATCAAACCATTTTCTAGACATGGATGATGTTCTATTTAGTAAATTACCAATTGTATTAGCCAAGTCATTATTGATTATGTCAACAAATCTTTTATCTTGAAAATCTCCATCACTACCTAGTGATATATCCTTAATTAGGTACCACCTTACAGGATCATTCCCGTATCTAGAGAGCAATTGGTCAGGGTCAAGTACATTGCCCAAACTTTTACCCATTTTTTGCCCCTCTCTGGTGAGGAACCCATGTCCTAAGACTTTCTTAGGCACTCTCATTCCAGCAGAAATAAGCATTGCAGGCCAATATACGGCGTGAAACCTAAGTATATCTTTACCAATTAAATGAATATCTGCTGGCCACCCTGCGTTAATTGACATTTCCAATGAGGATTCTGTTTCATTGGAACTAATAGCGCTTACATATCCAAGTAAAGCATCAAACCATACATAAAAGGTGTGATTTAAATGGCCTGGCACAGGAATTCCCCAAGAAACATTTGTTCTTGAGATTGAAAAATCTTTTAATCCTTTGGAGACAAAATTTACAATTTCATTCCTTCTTTCAATTGGTTCAATAAAAGAAGGTTCGCTTATTATTTTCTCGATTTGCTTTTGGTATTTAGAAAGCCTAAAGAAAAGATTCTCTTCATTTTTCCATTCTAGATTTTTTTGATGTATTGGACATTTATAAGTTGCTGAGTTTTCAGGATTATCTTTAAATTCTTCGCAACCAACGCAATACCAACCTTTTTGTACTCCCATATAAATATCATTTGATTCTTTTACTCTTTCATAAAATTCATTAACAACTGACTCGTGACTTTTGGAGCTTGTCCTTATAAATTTGTCAAAGGATATATCCCAATTTTTCCAATTAATAGTAAAGATTTCTGAAATCTCATCACAATGAGTTTTGGGTTCAATTCCCTTTTCATTTGCTGTTCTTTGTATTTTTAAACCATGTTCATCAACACCTGTGATGAACATAACATCTTCACCTTTAAGTCTTTTATACCGGGCTATTGAGTCACAGATTATTGTTGTATAAACACTGCCTAAATGAGGCTTATCATTTACATAATATAAAGGTGTTGTAATGACAAAACTCATGAATCGTTTTTATTAATGTTAACAGATAATTATTTCAAACTAATATTTAATTTTTAAATAAATTTTTGATTAATAAATAAACTCTAAAAGACTTTTTTCATTATTACAATATTTAATTTTATAAAGTTTATTACTATATATTTCTATAGATATAAAAAGTGTTATGAGTAATTCTAGTGAATACTCTTGAAAATAAACTAAAGCAATATTTCTTTTATGATTAATCCACTTAACAAATATTATTTTATAAAAAGGTTTATTTTCATTTTTAAAAAATAATGCTAAATATTTGAATTTATCATTTTTCAATATATTATTATTTTCTGATTGTTTATTTCTTGAATAATCAATTATTTCAGAAATAGAATTAATACTTAGAAGTTCATAATTATTTATTTTATTATATACTTGTCTTTGTATAATTAAATCTAAATATCTTCGTAATGGGGAAGTACATTGTACGTACATTTGAAGGCCTAAAGATTCATGTTTTCCGGGCTTAGTTGATATATAACTTCTTCCCATGTATTGTTTTAATATTATATATTTTATCTCACTATCTTTGTATCTATTAAGTATTTCAAGTGGATTACAATTTATTTTTTGAATTCTATAAGCAGCCGCTAAATTAAATTTATTAATAAATAAACTTGTTACATAACCCATTAATATCATTGATTCTGCAACTATAATTTGTGATATTGTTTTTTCTAATTTATTTATTATAATTTTATCTCTATTTAATTTAATTTTACTATTAGGACTTTCAAAAATAATTGCTCCTTGTTTTTTTCTATGTTTAATACTTTTTTCTAATAATTTTTTAATTTGGACTAATTCAATTTCTTCTCTAGGTTCTAATTCCAAAATTTCATTCGCATCTTCATATGTTAATTGGTATTTAGGTTTAATTAATGCTTCAATTATTTCATAATTATTTATAGAACCATCGTCGTTGAATTCTATCGATGCGCTAATAGTTTCTGAAATTTTATTTTGAGCTAAATTTGCCTTTTCAAGAATTCCATTAGGTAACATTGGGACATATTGATCCGTCATATATAAACTGCTATTTTTCCTTCTTGCATCTACATCAACAATAGAGTTATGCAAAAAAAGTTTGCATGGATTACTAATATGTATCCATAAATTTTTTTTATTTCCTTCTTTTATTTCTAATGAAATAGCATCATCAACCTCATGTGGATTATCAGAGTCAATGATATATGTTTTTAAATTAGTTAAATCTTTCAAATATTTGAGATATTAATTATAGTGAAACTATATTCAATATGAAATTAACCTTCAGGATTTACGAAGGGTAAAAGAGCTACAATTCTTGCTCTCTTTACAGCTAATGTAAGATCTCTTTGTTGCTTAGAGGTTAAACCTGTCATCCTTCTTGGTAGGATTTTGCCCCTCTCAGTTATGAATTTTTTTAGTAGTTCTACATCCTTATAGTCAATAGGATCTCCAGGTTTGATGGGTGATAATTGTTTTTTAAAAATTGAATTAGGCATGATTTAATTTGATTTGATTACTTAATTTCTTTGTGAATTGTCATTCTGTTTAAATGAGGATTAAACTTTTTAAGTTCTAATCTTTCAGTTGTATTTCTACGATTCTTTTCAGTAGTATATCTTGAGACACCATTTGATCTCTTAGGATCTGTGCTTGTCCTAGCTTCAGTACATTCCAGGGTCACTACAACTCTTGTCCCTTTTTTGGCCATTTTAATTAATACTTTATTGTATAATTTTCTATTGTACATCTTCAACAAACTTTTTTGAAGATATACTCATTTCTTTAATCATCATTGAATAAAAAATATATATGAAAGTTTCTCAAAATTGGTTGAAAAATTTAGTAGAAATTACTTCTACTCCTGAAGATCTCTCTGAGAAATTGTCTATAGGTGGATTTGAGGTCGAATCGTTAGAAGATTGTTCAGAAAATGTAAATGGTGTTGTTTTGGGTAAGGTATTATCCGTTTTAAAACACGAAGGATCTGACAAACTTTCAATTTGCCAAGTCGATATTGGTAATTCAAAGAATTTACAAATTATCTGTGGTGCGCACAATATTAAACCAAATATTTATGTTTATGTTGCTACTGTCGGCGCAAAATTAAATGCAGTTGATTTAACTATTAAAAGAAGTGAAATTAGAGGTGTCATGAGTGAAGGAATGATATGTTCACTGCAGGAACTGGGTTTAGAAGACTCTAGCGAAGGGATAGAGATTATCGATGAAGATTTAGCCTTAAAACATGAATTGGGCACTCCAGGGTCTGACTTGCTTGAATTAAATGATTTTATATATGATTTAGCCATTACAGCTAATAGACCTGACGGAATGTCTGTTATAGGTATAGCCCGTGAAATTTCTGCTCTTTTAGAATCCAACTTAAATTTTCCAGAATTAAGCCATAAATACAATATTCATGTACTTAAGGGAATTAAACTTTGTCCAGAGGCTATAGGATCTAATTGCATTTATACAATAAGCTGCATTGATGGAGTAAATGGAGAGAAATTATCGCCAAATTGGCTTAAAGACCGTATAGAAAAATCAGGTATAAAATCAATTAATCTTCTAGTTGATTTGACAAATTATATTCTTTTAGAACAAGGTCAACCTTTGCATGCTTTTGATAAAGATAAATTATCAAACTTAATTGGTAAGGAAGTTTCTCCAGAAGATTTCTCTGTAAGAAAAGGCAAGGATAACGAAAGCCTTATTTGCTTAGATGGTAAAGAATATGACTTAAATGACAATATCACAGTTATTACTTGTTGTGATAAACCTGTAGCTATTGCTGGGGTGATAGGCGGTTTAGAGACTTCTGTAACTAATACTACCTCTTCTATTTACCTTGAAGGCGCTGTTTTTAATCCAGTTACTATAAGAAAATCTTCAAAGGCGGTTGGCATAAGGACAGAATCTAGCAGCAGGTTTGAAAAAGGGATTTCATCAAAAAATACCATAAGTGCCGTAACAAGGGCAATTAATCTTTTAGAAGAATATTTTTCTATAAATTCACCAATCATCAATACTTCCAATTTAATAAGTAATGAGGATATATTTATTAAACTACGAAGAAATCGAATACATAAAATTCTTGGTCCATTAATAATTAACGATCAATATGAAAAAAGAAATTTATCTGATAATGAAATAGTTGATAAATTAACACTCATAGGTTGTACTTTAAAGAATAAAGAATATGGCTGGGATGTAGCAGTAATTCCAAACAGATCACATGATTTAATAAGAGAAATAGATTTAATTGAAGAAATAGCGAGATTAATAGGGTATGACAGATTCGACTTAAAACTTCCTAATCCAATTAAGCCTGGAAAATTGTCATCAGAACAGTTGGCATTGAGAAAAGTAAAAAATGGTTTTATAGAAAATGGTTTTAACGAGGTACTAAGCTACTCTCTTGTTCCTGAAGATAATGAAAAACTTATAAAGATTTCTAATCCTTTGTTATTAGAGACAAGCTGTCTTAGAGATAGTATCTGGAAAGAACATTTGGAGATAGTGAACCGTAATATAAAAGCTGGACAAGCAAGTTGTTATATATTTGAAATTGGAAATGTTTTTCAAATGAAAACTGAATTCATTCAGGAAGAAGTTCTGAATGGTGCGATTTATGGAAATAAAAAATTTGGAAAATGGATAAATTCGGGTAAGGATAGCGATCTTAATTATTACCAGGCCAGAGGAAAGTTAAAGGAGGCTTTATCATCTTTGAACATAAAAATTGAAGATAAACCTACTGATTCAATTGATTTTCTTCATCCAGGAAGAACAGCGAAATTAGTTATTGAAGGAAAAGATACGGGTTATTTTGGAGAAATACATCCCAAACTATTATTAGAAAAGAAGTCATTAAAAAAAGTTTATTTATTTAACATAAATGTTTCAAACCTCTTGGGAGCTAGTACAAGAAAAAACAAATGGATTCCAATATATAAGCAATACCCAATTGTTCCGAAAATGGAAAGGGATATAAATTTTGTTTTCAGTAAGAAATTTTTAATTAGCGAAATAACATCACAGATAAGAAAAACAGGAAAAAATCTCTTAGAGGAAGTAAATTTACTTGATGTTTTTGAAGATGCTAAATTTGGAGATGATCATATAAGTTATACATTTAGATTATCTTATAGAGATAAAGATAAAACATTACTAGACTCGGACATTTCATCAATACATTCAAATATCATTTCTAACATTGAAAAATGTTTTAATACTAAATTGAGGAATTAATTGTATTGCTTATCTTATATGAGACTATAAGTAAGTCTATATATAATTCTTATATAAGATAAGTAATAATCATATAAAACTAATTAATGTTGTATTATAAACATCATGATCAATTTACTTTCTCTATTACTATCTTCAGTGCTGTGGGTACAAGTCCCGCAGTGGTCAGATGATTGGTCAAAATGTGCTGTCGACATACCAGATGCATCATGTCATTGGTATATAACAGCACCAGATAATACTTTTGGTGAAGGATTTGATTGGGCAAGCGCCCCTTGGTTTGATGCTAACGGACTAAGTGATGTCCCTAGTATTGACAAACAAACCGCCATTCAAAAGCTTCAATCTAAGTAGTACTGTCTTTAAGGCAGTACGAGAATAAACAAAAGCTAATTATAGCAAGGCTTTTTAGGCCACATTAATTTCTTGGACATTAACAGGACATAATTTGTTGATTTATTGCTTAATTTTTTTATTTCTCCCAGACATTAATCCGTTTAGGTGTGATTCATTCAAGGTGATTATTTAATTTATCTCAAATATCTATTATGAGACTATATAATAGACTCATAATGTGTCTCATATTAGAAGTACTATACGCTTAACCTTTAAATTTTTTGGATTAAATTATATTTTAATTTTTTTGCATAATTATTTTTTCTATAAATTTATATAAAAATAATTGATATAAATAAAAATTTTTATAACAGTTATCTTATATGAGACTATTTATTAGACTTATAATTAGTCTTATTTAAGAATTAGTATACTAATTTCTATATAGATTTTTTAGCAATTGATACGCTTCATTTAATTTTCTCATTTGATCTGTTGATCCTCCAGCATCTGGATGAGTCTCTAAGGCTATTGATTTATAGGCCTCCCTAATTTTACGGAACGTATGAGCTGATCCTGCTGATGTTGATAAATTCAATAATTTAAGTGCACCATGTACTGTCATTGTTGAGTCCAAAGTTTCAAATGAATTTGACCTATTTTTTCGCTTAAATCTACTTACAAACCTTCTCATAAGTGTTGGTATTCTATTTATCAGATCAGATGTAGCAAAAGGGTCTTCTAAAACTCCAATCATTAATAAAACAATTTCAAGTGTTGGATTTTTCTTTATCCAAAATGGGCATAATTCTGACATTAATTTATTGGCTGCACTCCACGTAAAGGGTAGATTTTCAGTTCCATCAAGGTTTGGCCATATATCCCTTTCAAACCAATCCATTGAAGCTTCTACTACATGTTCATTAGGAACTGATCCATATAAGGTTTTCCAATGACTTATTAACTCAATTCGACATTTTATTAATTCAGTTTCTTTAATTGTTTTAATTTGAATATCATTAATATTCTCTTTTAATTTTTCACTATTAAAACTTCTTCTTAGATTCTTTACTTTTTTTTCAACAAAATTGGGAAGGCTTATGTTTGAGTTGGCTTTTTCTTTATTATAATTGTTATTTGTAAATCTTTTATTCAAAGATATCTCATTAACTTCTTTTTTTACGTCTGATTTAATTAATACCAATGCAGTATCTTCATCAATATTTGAATTTTCAATATTATTGTTCTCGTTAAAGTCTATTTCTTGCTGTTGGTTATTTGGTAGTAAATCATCTTCTTGAAGAACTTCTTTAAGTATCTTTTCTATTACAGGTCCTCTTGCTCTAAATCCCCACTCTTTTCTTAGTTGATCAAACCTGGAAATTAGTTCCTCAGGTAAATCAATTGAAATTCTTTTTGTATTTGAATTTTCAGGAATATTCAATAATATCTATCTTTAATAGTTAGGAATTTATTTAATTTTATTGAAAAAAAATTGAAAGTCCATATTGAATATTGTTTTTAAATTAAAACCAACTTATTTTCATGTCACAAGTCAATTAAGTATCTATTTATAATTAAAATAAAAATGTTTAATTGTTATTTCAAGTCATCTAAAGAAAAAAAGAGTTTTTATCAAAATAAGAAATTAGAAATGCTCAATTACATTAAGGATTCACTTGAACGTAAAATAGCCTCTGTAACAGCATCTATAGAAGTTCTAGAAAACCAAATAAGCAGGGATAAGGATGTGGAAGTAACTAACTAATATTCAAACGAAACTTTCTAGAAGTTTTTCAGGGCCAAATTTCTTTAAATATGTGATATTTGAATTTTCAGTTACTAATAGATATCCTGCAAATCCTAAACCGTTAATACTGAAACCATGAATATGATCATTTTTTCTCTTTATGATAGCGATCCATTCATTAGTTATTAAAATATTGTAAGGATATATCGGTTTCTTATCATTAACAGGGTCCCCAAGTCCTAATTTCTTGCATAATTCTAAGTAAAATTCAAAAAGACATGATGGATTTTCTAAAAAATTAAATTTGGATACAATAATATTTTTTTTAAGCTTACTATCTATATCTTGATATGAGTTCATCTCTAAAAACCACTTTTCTCTAGGGCATGATACCTCACCTTTAGATCTACGCAGAAGTTGAAAATGCCTGTGAGGTTGACTTGCTCCCGCAATTGGAGAACTATTGAAAAACCATAATCCACTAGTATCTTTATTAACTTGTTGGATCGCTTTCCAATCTTTGATATCTAACCATCCATTTTGAGGTTTCCATTCATTTGTAATAAGTAAAATATGACCTTTTTGTACAGGGTACTTATTTAATATAAGTTGATGATAATCACCAATTTTATCAATTTCTAGTATCTTTTCCCATGGACAAAATGGGTTTTGCTTAGGACCATAAATTTTTTTTTTATTAAATTTTGAAGTATCGAGTTTCCTAATTATGAAGTCGTCTTTTTCATATAAATCTCTTGTAATAATATCAGTTTTGAGAGGATATAATGATTCATCATCAATTGATAATCGAGTTTGTTCTAGTGCTTTTTTCCAATATATTTCTAAACTCATTTAAAAAAAATCATCATAATCATTTTAAAAAAAAAAATAAACTTGTAATTACTTTTTATTAAATTGATATTCTTTCAATTTTTCCAGAGGTACTGATTCTAAGACTACAATATTTGTTGATTCTAATATGACTTTTGGTGCAAGACCGTCTAATAATGCTTGCTTCCACCTATCTAGACAAATACACCAATGATCACCATCCTTTAGCCCTGGGAATGAATAAATAGGCATGGGAGTTATTAAATCATTACCTTGTGATTTACTATATTTCAGGAAATTATCATCCATTACACAACATATGGAATGATTCCCTCCATCATTTTTGTCATAGTTGCAAAATCCATCTCTGAACCACCCTGTCATAGGTGCGCAACTACAAATCTCAATTTTTTCTCCTAAGACATTTAACTGATTTTGATTATTTATGGTCATAGATTTTTTTAATAATAATAAAACACCAACATTTCTTTAAAAAAGGTTGACGAGTATGGGGGGTAAGGAGGTAATAATTCTAATAAGGTTTTTTTCATTATGGATTGGGACTTTACTGAAAACATTGCATTTAAAGCTCTTTATGAAGCTTTTAAAGATAGTGATGAAACTTCCGCATTAGAATTTTTATCTAGTGATGGTGCTTCATATTATCTTGAGTTAACACAGGATGCCGCGGGAGAGGGACTTGATCTGGGTGATAATGAAACGATGGAAGAATTGCAGGAAGAAATTATTGAATATTTAGAAAAGAACTAAAAATTTAGCTTAAGCGCTGAAATATTTAGCTTTTGAGTGTAGTGAAATGATAGCTGTAGTACTTTGTTCTGGGTGAAGTTGTTCAGATTCATCCATGGTCAAGTTTATTCTTTTTGCATCCAACAATGATAATTGTATGTTTGAATCAGATACTTTTGGACATGCAGGATAACCAAAAGAATATCTAGCACCTCTATATTTTTGAGCTAGTATTTCTCTATTTTTGTCTGGTTCTTCAGTCCTAAAACCACATTCAATGCGAATTAATGCATGGACATACTCAGCCAGAGCTTCTGCTAATTGAACTGTAAGTCCATGAAATATTAAATAATCGCTATATCTATCTTCTTTAAATAATTTTTGAGAATATTCACTAGCAATATCCCCCATCGTAACTGCCTGCATAGGAAATATATCTATCGGTTTATCATTTTTTAAATCACAATAGAAATCAGATATGCATAAATTATTCCCAGATTTTTGTCTTGGAAAATTAAATTGGGAAATTTTATTTAATGATTTATCATCAAATAATAAGATGCTATTATCTTTTCTCCCGCATCTGAAATATCCATATACTGCTTTGGGTGAGATAAGTTTTTTTTCTATAATTGTATCTAACCATTTATCTAACATTGGTTTAGCGTATGAATCCAAATAGTTATTGTATTCATCTACGCTTTGGTTTTTTCCTTTTTTTATTTGCCATTGTCCGCTAAAAAGAGCCTTTCTATCTAAATAAAAAATTAACTTATTTAAATCTATATCATCGTCTTTCAAGACTTTCGTTCCCAAGAAAGGAGCTTGAATTGGTTCTTCTTCATTTATAAATTTAGATCTTGTAAAATTTTCTTTTAAATTTAATTTAGAAGTCTCTTTATCTATAGGTATTGATTTTTTAACAGCTTGAGAGTTGGATTTTGATGAGGCTAAATTAATATTTATCCCCTCATTGTTAATGAACCCCTCTGTATTTGACCAATTACCCTTTTTTTTATTATCCATATATTCATTCATAAATTTAAGATCAGTGAACGCATCTTTTCCGTACAATATTTTCCCCTTATATATTTTGCTGCAGTCCTCATTTACAAATTTTGGGGTTAAGGCTGCGCCTCCTAATATTACTGGTACAGTAATATCTTCATTATTAAAGGCCTCTAAATTATCTTTCATAAAAGCAGTTGATTTAACAAGTAATCCGCTCATAGCGATGCAATCTGCATTGTGCTTCTTTTGTGCATCTATAATTGCCGAAACATCTTGCTTTATTCCAAGATTTATAACGTCATAACCATTATTTGTAAGTATTATATCAACCAAATTTTTTCCGATATCATGAACATCGCCTTTGACAGTTGCAATTAAGAGTTTTCCATTTGATATGTTTTCATCTACAGTTTCCATATATGGTTCTAAAATTGAAACAGCAAATTTCATTGTTTCTGCTGATTGGAGTACAAATGGCAATTGCATTTGACCTGAACCAAATAAATCTCCTACAACTTTCATCCCATCAAGTAAAAAAGTATTAATTATTTCAAGAGGTTTATATTTTTTTAAAGCTTTATTTAATTGATCCTCTAAACCTATTTTTTCTCCATCAATAATATGGTTTTTTAGACTTTCTTCCAGAGTTAGGTTTTTATTTTCTATAGATGCTTTTTTAAAATCTTGAATAGATAAATCTTGAAAAGCCTTTGTTAATTCTACTAATGGATCATAAATACAAATATCATCTTCAAATTCTCTTTTGTCATATATCAAATCTAAGCAAAGCTTTTTAGTTTCTTCAGAAATTTTTGATAATGGCAAAATTTTATTTGGTGCGATGATAGCAGAATCCAATCCTGCTTTAATGCATTCATCTAAAAATATTGAATTTAGATTAATTCTTGATAATGGTGAAAGACCAAAACTAATGTTTGATATCCCCAGTATGATGTGAATATCTGGGAAATTTTCACGAATTTTTGATATAGCAGTAATTGTTTCTTTAGCGTTTAATCTATCTTCTTCTATCCCAGTAGATATTGGCAGAGCTAATGGATCAAAAAATAGCTCATAATCTGACAAGCCACATTCTCTAGTTCTATTAAGCGCTCGTTTTACAATGTTATATTTTTTATCTGCATTCCTTGCCATTCCATCTTCATCAATAGTTCCTACAACAAGACCTGAACCATACCCTAAGGCTAAATTTAGTACTTGATCAAATCTTTCATTGCCATCTTCGTAATTGGTTGAATTTATAATACATTTACCACCAGCTGACTTTAATCCACTTTCCATTTTGTCAGCATCTGTAGAGTCAATCATTAATGGCAAATTTATATTGGTGACTAGTCTTGAAGTTATTTCTTTCATATCTTTCACTCCGTCTCTCCCCACATAATCAACATTCACATCAAGAACGTGTGCATTTTCTTTTTGTTGTTGCTTGGCAATTGAAACTAGTCCATCCCAATCGTCGTTATTTAATAACTCCCTTACCTTTTTAGATCCACTTGCATTTAATCTTTCTCCTACAATCAAAATAGAATTGTCTTGTTTGTACGGTACAGAATTATATATTGATGATGCAGAAGGAATATAACTACTTAAATTGTTATTACCAAGTTTGTTAGACCTTTCGTCATAAGTAATTTCATCGATTATTGAAGAAAGATATTTAATATGTTCAGGTGTTGTTCCACAACATCCACCTATTAATTGAACTTTAAAGTCATATATAAAATTCATTAACTGCATCTTCAATTCTATTGGCTTTAATCTGTAGTGAGCAACACCACCAATATTTTCAGGAAGTCCTGCATTGGGAATACAGCTAATAGCGAAAGGAGAATTTTCAGATAAATATTTAATATGTTCTTTCATTTGTTCTGGACCAGTTGCACAATTCAGTCCAAGGATATCTATGTTAAATGGTTCTAATATTGTTAATGCAGAGGCGATGTCAGATCCAACAAGCATAGTACCTGTTGTTTCCATTGTTATTGAAACCATTATAGGTATATCTATATTTTTACTATCAAGTACTTCTTTAGAAGCTAATAAGGCAGATTTAATTTGTAATACATCTTGACAAGTTTCAATTAAAAGAAGATCAACTCCTCCATCTGTAAGACCATATATTTGTTCTTTATATGATTGCTTTAATTCATCAAAATGTATATGCCCTAACGTGGGTAATTTAGTAGTTGGTCCAATTGAGCCAGCAACAAACCTTGGCTTATCTACTGATGCATATTTGGCAGCAGCCTTTTTGGCTATTAATGCAGCATTTTTATTTATCTCATAGGCCTTATCCGCAATATCATATTCATCAAGAACTATTGATGAGGCTCCAAAAGTATTAGTTTCTATAACATGACAACCAGCTGCTAAGAATGAATTATGAACCTTTTCAACGACCTTTGGTGAGGATAAAACAAGGTTTTCATTACAACCCTCTAATTCTTTTCCTCCAAAGTCGTCGGCAGTAAGATTTAAGTTCTGAAAAGATGTTCCAGTACCTCCGTCAAAAATTATTAATGGCTTTTCATCTCTATTTAAATAGGTTCTGAAAGATTCCATTTTTAGTTAAAAATTAATTTATTTTAGAGAAATTCTTGTTACCCAATTATCATAGTCTTGAGAACGACCTTCTGTTATTTCTATAAGCTTACTTTTTAATTTATTCATTATTGGTCTTTCACCATTTAATTCACTTGATTCAATTTTTTTAACTGGTGTAATTTTTGCTGCTGTACCAGTTAAAAAAACTTCATCTGCTATTAATAATTCTGTTTTATCAACAGGCCTTTCAATTACATTTATTCCAAAAGATTTTGCTAATTCAATTACACTTGCTCTAGTAATCCCTTCAAGGATATCTTGATCCACACCAGGAGTGATTAAGTCTCCATTTCTTACAATAAATAAATTCATACCACTAGCTTCGCTTACCTTACCACTTGAATTTAATAACAAGGCTTCATCAAAACCCGATAAACTAGCTTCTGTTTTAGCTAAAGAACTAGTAATATAAGCCCCACTTATTTTTCCTCTTAATGGGAGAGATCTATCTTCTTGTCTAGTCCAACTACTCATTCTACAAGAAACTCCATCTGGGGATAGATAATCTCCTAGTTCAATACAATACATAAAGAAATCTGTTTCAATATTGTGTAACCTTGGAGCTATACCTAAATCGCTTGTATATACGAATGGTCTAATATAAATAGGCTTTTCTGGCTTATTTCTTTTTATAACTTCCTCTATGGCTTTAAAAATATATTCTTCAGAAATATCAGTTAAGAGTAATTTTGCACTTTGAGATAATCTTTTTATGTGTTTATCAGTTCTAAATAAAAGGAATTCTTCTTTATTTGTAGGGTTAGGTATCGCTCGCATTCCTCCAAATGCAGCGGTACCATAATGTAGTGCATGAGTAGCTATAGATATTTTTGCTTCTTTAAATGGAATACATTTACCTTCGAACCAGGCGTATGGAAGAAATTCATGCATATTCAATTTATTTAATTAAGGTAAACTTGTTTTATCCTACTTACGTATTCTAAACCTTATTTATATATAAAAATGCACAGGATATTAAATATAGCAGGAAATGAAAAGAATAAGGATGATTTTATTGAGCAACCAGCGGCAGATTTTATTTTTATAACAAGTGTCAAAGCTGATTTAAATCTCATATCAAACTTATTGTTAGAAAAGGAATTTGCTTCATTAAAAAATAATATAAGAGCTTTAGAAATTTCTAATTTAAATTCCTCAGCTCAAATAGATAATTATTTATTAAAAACAATTAATTATGCAAAAGTTGTCATACTAAGAATTTTTGGAGATAAAGGTACATGGAACTATGGAATTGAACAACTTTTAAATTGGCAAGCAGTCAATAAAAAAAGGAAGTTAGTAATCCTATCAGGTACCGTTGATCAGGAAGTTTCCTTAAGTGAAATAAGTAGTATAGATAAAAATATTGCATTAAATATTTCTAGATTACTTCGGTCGGGAGGAATGGACAATTATAGAAAATTTCTTAATTGTTTAAATTATCTAAAGTTAAATGAAACATTAATTCCTGATGAGTTTTTGAATATTAGTTTTTATGCAGATCCTTATTTATATGATTGGAAAATTGAAGAAGGCGAAAAGATAGGAATAATATCCTATAAATCACTTTTTTTGGCTAATGAAATTGAAGTAAACGAAAAACTTAACTTGCAGTTACGAAGATGCGGACTATCGCCTAAAACGTTATTTATTTCCACACTAAAAGATCATATTATTCAAAAGAAATTAATAGATATTTTTAAAAAGGAAGATATTAAATTAATAATTACCACAACTTCATTTTCTTCATCTCAAATCAAAAATAACGAATTAATTGAAAATTCTACAAATATTTTTACTTCTCTTAAAATTCCAATTTTGCAGCTTCTCTCTTCAAATAGATCAAGAAAAAAATGGTTAGATTCATCCATTGGAATGAATT
The DNA here is from genome assembly GCF_000759885.1 of Prochlorococcus marinus str. GP2. Lineage (NCBI taxonomy): Bacteria > Bacillati > Cyanobacteriota > Cyanophyceae > Synechococcales > Prochlorococcaceae > Prochlorococcus > Prochlorococcus marinus. The sequence goes on along the minus strand of NZ_JNAH01000004.1, from coordinate 231,352 downwards.
CATCTGATTTATTAATGCAAATAATTATTCCTGAATTTGATGGAAGGATTACTACCTGTCCTTCAGCATTTAAAGAAATAATTTCTGAAAAAAATACTCTCTACAGTGAAATAAGCAGTTACAAAGCTGATCAAGTAGGTATTAAATGGATTTCAAAATTCGCAACAAATTATGTGAAACTTCAAAAACTTAATAATTTTGATAAAAAAATTTGTTTAATAATAAGTAATTATCCAGTAAAGAATGGAAGAATCGGTAATGGTGTTGGTCTTAATACACCATCTTCGATAATTAATATTCTTAACTGGTTAAAAGAAGAAGGTTATGATCTTGGATCTTGTAATTATCCTCAAGATTCTTCGGAATTAATGTCAATACTTATAAAAACTAGAACTAATGATCTTGAATCTCAAAATAATAAACCATTAGATTACTTACCACTTCGTGAATATTTAAAGTATTGGAATTATTTAGAACTTGAACCAAAAAATATTATTGTTAACCGTTGGGGCAAACCATCAGATGCGATCGATCTTGATAATGAAGGCTTCTCAATAAATGGTATTAGATTTGGAAAAATAACATTATTGATTCAACCTCAACGAGGTTATGACGCTTTCACTGATAGAGATATTCATTCTCCCGATCTTCCACCTCCCCACAGATATTTAGCACAATATTTTTGGATTGAAAAAGTTTTTAACGCAAATGCAATTTGCCATATTGGTAAACATGGTACTGTTGAATGGTTACCTGGCAAATCTATAGGTCTCAGTAATAAATGTTTTCCAAATATTATTTGTCCAGCAATACCAAATATATATCCATTTATCGTAAATGATCCTGGAGAAGGATCCCAAGCTAAAAGAAGAACTGCAGCAACAATTATTGATCATTTAACCCCTCCTTTGGATAGGTCAGAATTATATGGAAAATATTCAATATTAGAAAATTATTTAGACGAATATTTTGAAGCAAAATTATTAGATTCTAATCGGATTGATTTTATAGAAAAATCCATTTTTGAATTAATTAAAAAAGATTTTAACGAAATCACTTTTAATAATAAAAATAATCAAATTGAAGAGATTGATTCTTTTCTTTGCAAAATTAAAGAATCTCAAATTAGGACAGGTTTGCATATTTTTGGTAAAAGGCAGAATGACATTAATGAAATAAATTTATTCTTGTGTATCGCTAGAGTGCCAAATGCCAATCGAATTGGGATTGTTCAATATATAGCAAAACATTTAAAACTAGATTTGGATCCTTGGACAAACAACTATAATCAAAAGTTTAGTGAAAAGGATAAAAAAATATTATTGACTTTTTCCAACAAAAACATTTTAAATTTTAGAATGGCTATTGATTTTTTGGAACAACAAGCAAAGTATTTAATATATTTGTTTTTTTACAAAAAGAATACCAATATAAATAATTTAGAAAAATATAAAAATCAGAAAATAATAGACTATTTTTTTAATGAAAAACAACATAATAAGTATTTTTTATTATTAAAAAAAGAGATTCTATATCCAATCATTAATTCTTCATATAATGAGAGATTATCATTTATTAATTCATTAAATGGACAATATGTAAAAAGTGGTCCATCTGGAGCTCCTACGAGAGGTAAAACTGAAGCTTTACCCACTGGTAAGAATTTCTTTTCAATTGATTCGAGAGGACTGCCAACTGAATCAGCATGGTGTGTTGGTTGTCAATCCGCTTCACAAATACTTGATTTATACAAACAAGATAATGGAGAAGATTTAAAAAATATAGCAATATCTGTATGGGCAACATCCACAATGAGAAATGGTGGTGAAGACATTTGTCAAATACTATATTTATTAGGAGTAAAGCCTATTTGGGATGGGCCTTCAAGAAGAGTAGTAGATCTAGAAATCATTCCTTTATCTGTTCTCGAAAGACCAAGGGTTGATGTTACTTTAAGGATTTCGGGAATGTTTAGAGATGCATTTCCACAGTTAGTTAAATTAACTTCTAAAGCAATAAATCTTGTTTCTAATCTTAATGAGGATGATAAATTTAACCCTCTTGCTGGGGCATCAAGGGATGGTGATTCAATTAATCGTATATTTGGGTCAGCGCCAGGTTCATATGGAGCTGGTCTGCAAGAACTAATTTCAAATTCTAATTGGGAAAATATTGATGATTTTGGAGAATCTTTTCTTAATTGGAGTAAGTGGATTTACAGTGATAATCTTGAACCTATAGAGGATAAAAAATCATTAGAAAATGCACTTAAAAATGTGCAGTTAGTTGTTCATAACCAAGATAATAAGGAACATGATATTTTAGATTCTGATGATTATTATCAGTTTCAGGGTGGATTATCTTCAGCAGTAAAAAAATTGAGCGGTAAATTACCTGAAATGTATCATGGTGATTTATCAAAATTTGGATTATCTAAAATTTCAAAATTACAAGATGAAATTAATACAGTTGTTATATCAAGAATACTTAACCCTAAATGGATAAATGGAATGAAGGATAATGGTTATAAAGGAGCGTTTGAATTTTCAGCTACACTAGATTACTTATATGCTTTTGATGCTTCTACTGAAGTAGTCTCAGATTGGTGTTATGAGGAAGTTTATAAATCATGGTTATGTGATATAGATCTTAGGAATTTCTTTCTAGAGAATAATCCATGGGCTTTAAGAGATATTGCACAAAGATTACTTGAAATTGTCAATAGAAAAATGTGGAATAATTGTTCATTAGATGTCATTGAAAATTTAAAGAACATAATTATTAATACTGATTCAATAATTGAAAAAAACGAATTCTGAATTATCTACCTAATAACGAAAGTCCATGACTATCTGTTCCGCATGTTTTTAGCATTGAATATTTATCTGCTAATTTATCTATTTCTGAACAAACAAATAAACTAGGATTCCATACTTCATTAAGTTCATAATCGTACCAAACCTCTATTCCATCAATACCTTGTATTTTGGCCTCTGGAATTAATTTATTAAAGGGAATCCTGTATCTCGCTGGGTGTGCAAGAAATGATAAACCACCAGCTAAATTTATTGCTTTAATAACTGATTTAATATTTAAATCATTACCTATTGGAGACTCTCCAAGGATGTAGGGATTTAGGTATTTACTTTTTATATCTATTCCCAATCCAATTACATGTACTAAACATCCCAGAATCAAACAATTAATTTCTATTCCCGAAATTAATGTAAAAGAATCTTTAGGATATTTTTTGAGTATATTATTTTTTTTTATATATTCATGAGCTTTAATTGTATGATGATCGGTTATTGATAAAAATTTCAAGTTATTTTTATAAGCTTGTTCTAAAAGTTCATATGGTTCTAAACTTCCATCACTAAATTTTGTATGACAGTGAAAATTAATATTTTTAGGACAACTATTTTTATTGATATTGGAAGTTAATTTTACTAAGTCTTCCCTATTCATTACTTAATGAATTCTCATTTTTCTTTCTAATCTTTGCATATAATTGTATTGAAGCCAATATGAAAATAATTAGTCCAACTACGCTCCATGTAGCAACACTAGTTGGAAAATTATTTTTAAAAATAACTAAAAGTACAATTATAAATAATAATAAAGTAGGCAATTCATTTAATAATCTAAGGTTTTTTGCTGAAATGGTTGAAGTACCATTTTGTAATGAATACATTATTTTGTAACAGTAAGAATGATAAATTACTAATCCTAAAACAAAAGAAATTTTAATTTGTAACCACTTCTCACTTAACCAACTTGGTTGCATAATAACCATACATATAGCCATACTTAAAGCTAATATCATCCCAGGTGTTGTGATTATATTCGCCAGCCTTTTTTCCATCAAGGTGTATTGTTTATTAAAGGCAATTTTTAATTCATTATCCATATTTTTAGATTCTTCATGATATATGAAAAGTCTTACTAAATAAAAAAGGCCCGCAAACCAAACGATTACACCAATAATGTGAAGTGATTTAAACCAGAGATATGCTTCAGCTGCCAAATTACTAGATTAATTTAAAAATATATATTTTTAATATAGTTATATTTAACAGTATCAATAAATCTATTTTTCAAAAATTAATTAATATTTATAACTCGTTAAAATATTCATATATATCATTTACTGAATTTTTTCCAAGTCCTTTAACTTTTGATAAATCCTCTTTACTAGCTATTCTTATCGCGTCTATTGATTTAAAATGCTCAAGCAATTCTCTTATTCTTGATGGTCCTAATCCACTGATTTGGGACAATTGAGATCTATTCATTCTCTTAGATCTTTTGTCTCTATGAAAAGATAATGCAAATCTATGTGCTTCATCTCTTACCCTTCTTAATAGAAGAACTCCTTTTTGATTTTCGTCAGTATCAAGAGACTTAGTAAAGCCTGGAATAAATATTTCTTCATGTTTTTTTGCTAATGAACATATAGTTACTTCTTCTTCAAGATTTAATTCTTTTAATGCTTTAATAGCTGCATTTAACTGTCCTTTTCCTCCATCAATCATTATTAAATCAGGCCAATCTGATAGAAGTTCATTGTCTAATTTACTATTCGTTTTATCATTTAATATTGAAAAATCCCCTCCGTTTTCTTTAAATCTTGACCATTTTTTAAACCTTCTATGTATTACTTCATATATCGAAGCAAAATCATCACTATGTCCTACAACAATGTTTGGATCTTTAATTTTATATTTCCTATAATGCTGTTTAGAAGGAATCCCATCAATAAAAACGACTTGTGATGCTACAGGGTCACTACCTTGAATATGGCTTATATCATAACCTTCAATTCTTTTAGGTTGTTCGCTTAATTCAAGTATTTGGGCAAGATCCTCAATTGATGATTCATTATCTTGTATCCCATTTATTATTCTATCTAATTCCAATTTCGCATTTTTTAAAACCATTTCTACAGTTTCATGTTTTTTATTTCTTTTTGGGATTAAGATTTTTACTTTCTTTTTTCTTAGATCCGTTAACCAATCCTCTATGGTTGCTTGTTTTGGAAGGTTATATTGAATAAGAATTTCTGATGGTATTTCTACAGCTTCAACATTCATATAATGCTCTTCTAATATCTTTTGTAGAATTAGATTTTCATCTTCATTATTTAATTTTTGACTATAGCCAATTCTCCCAATGAGCTTACCAGATCTCATTTGGAAAATTTGTATACTAGCTACATTTTTTTCTGAAACTATTCCAAAGATATCTCTATTAATTGAAGAATCTGGTATTGATATTTTTTGTGATTCAGTTAATAATTTTAAACCTGAAATTTGGTCCCTTATTTTTGCTGCATTCTCATAGTCTAAATCATTTGAAAATTGCTGCATTTTTTTTTGTAAAAATATTTCTAAGTCATCATTTCTTCCCTGAAATATCATAGATACTTGTTTCATTATTTTTTTATAATCGTCAGATGATATAACTTCTTGGCAGACACCTGGACATCTTCCTATTGAATAATTCAAACAAGTTCTATCTTTATAGACTGGCCTTGGTCTTTGTCTAAGTGGAAATATTTTTTTTATCGTAAATAATGTTCTCCTTAATAATCCGACATCAACATAAGGTCCATAATATCTATCTAAATTATTTCTATTTCTTCTTCTTCTTGTAATAAATATTCGAGGATATTTTTCACTCCAAGTTATACAAAGATATGGATATTTCTTATCATCCTTTAAAAGAATATTAAAGTATGGTTTGTTTGTTTTAATTAAATTTGACTCTAAATTTAATGCTTCATATTCGCTATCTGTGACTATTATTTCTATTTCAGTTATTTGACGAACCATCAAACTTAATCTGGGCGTTAAATCTGAATAATTATTGAAATAACTACTTACTCTACTACGTAGTTTTTTAGATTTACCGATATAAAGTAAATTACTATCAATATCTTTAAAAAGATAACAACCAGATGACTTTGGAATTTCGGATAACCTTGATTTTAATAACTCCTTATTATTAATTAATTTATATTCAATTTTAAAATTATATTTGTTATCTATTTTTTCAATAGAGGAATTACTCATTTATAATAATTACCCTCCATAATTCCAGCCAGTTGAAGATAAATTTAGAGAGTCAACATCATTATTCAGATAAGCAGATTCAACCTCTCCTACAAAAACGGTATGGTCTCCATGCATAACACTTCCAACAACATTACATTCAACTCCACCAACACTATCAACTAAAATGGGCAATCCAAGCTCACCTAAATTAAATTCAACAGATTCAAATCTACCTCCTAATGCTTTTTGAGGTTTAAAGAAAACAGCAGCTAGATCCTTTTGATCACTTTTGAGCACATTTAAAGAGAACTTATTGGTGGACTTTATTATTTCATGACTAGAACCCTCTGCTCTAACAGCCATTACAACTAATGGTGGGGAGAAGGAACCTTGAGTCACCCAACTTGCAGTAAATCCATTCACCTCATTTTTATCCTCGTCTCTAACACCACAAATAAATAATCCGTGAGGTATTTTTCTTAATAAGATTTTTTTTGCTTCTAGATTTAATGTCATAATTGATTTATCTAATAATCCTATTTTAACTAAATTTCTTATTCGATCATAATAAATTCATGAAAATTCTTTATCCAGGTACATTTGATCCTTTAACAAATGGCCATCTTGATTTAATAGAAAGGGCTGAAAAAATATTTGGCAATCTTGTAGTTGCTGTTTTAGAAAATACTTCTAAAACTCCAACTTTTAATCTTGAAAGAAGAATAATACAAATAAAAAATTCTCTTTCTCATTTACCTAATATTGAAGTTATTTCTTATTCTGGACTAACTGTGGATTGTGCAAATGATCTAAAAGCTAATCTTATTCTTAGAGGCTTAAGAGCAATGAGTGATTTTGAGTATGAACTTCAGATTGCTCATACAAATAAATCTCTTAATAATGATATTGAAACTATATTTTTATCCACAAATACAAATTATAGTTTTCTTAGTAGTTCTTTAGTTAAAGAAGTTGCAAAATTTGGTGGTGAAATTAATCACATGGTACCTCCATCTGTTGAGAGGGATTTAAAAGAATATTTTAAATAATATTTTTATTAACAAGATTTCAAGTAATAAAGATCACGTAATAATTTAAATGCTTTTTCTTTATCAATTTTATTAGAATTTTGGATAATGCTTATAATTATTGGCTTTTCATTTTTATATAAAAAGCCAGATAATGCAAAGACATTTGAAAGAGTCCCAGTTTTCCCAAAAAACTTTCCAGATAATTCACTATTTACAAATCTTTTAGCTAATGTTCCTCTTACTCCCGTAATTGAAAGTGTAGATTGATAAGCTTGAAAATTATTAGAATATCTCATTTTATTTAAAAACAATACAACTAACTTTGTTGTAATTCTATTTTTTCGAGACAATCCACTAGCATCTGCAAAGTAAGCATTAGTTACTGGGAGGCCTTTATTTTCAAGCCATCTTTTCAATTTTATATAGTCATTATCGTTCCATGTATTTGAGGCATTTTTAAAGAGTGATTCAGCTGTAAAATTATGGCTTTCAGAATTTGTAAGAGTTAATAATGAAAGAATTGGAGTTGAATATATTTTACTTATCTCTGTAATATCTTTTAAATAAAATGTTTTTTCTGAATCTAAAAAATCTATATTTACTTTTGAATTAGGAAATTTACTTTTTAAATAGTTTTTAATAAAATTTTTTAAAGCATAAATATCTTCATATTTATTGTGATTACTTTCAATAGCTAGAGATGTAATTGGAGATCCATATTCGTAAAGTTTATCAGTATTTGTCCAACCACTAGGCCAATTTAATTTTGAATCAATTTCTACAATATTAAAATTAATATTTTTATTTGCTTTAATATTTGAAATTAGTTTGATTATATCTTCATAGTTCAGATCTGGATCCCCTTGACCGAGCAAATAATAATTGTTTTTATTTTTTTTTAATAAAAAGGTCTTTAAATTTTTATTTAATTTATACTTACTTAAAACATAAGCTGATGAGAATAATTTTTGATTTGATGCTGGTAATCTTGGAACTTCATCATTATAGGAACTAATTATTGTTCCGTTATTATTGATAATTGATACACTAAAAGAATCATCTAGCGTTTGATTCAATAAAGCATCATAAGTAGGACATTTTTTATTTTTAGTAATTATTCCAGGGAAATTAAAATAAATACTATTTAAAATATTTATTTTCTGATTTGTTAGTAAATATCTTATTAAGAATGGAGATGTTACTAATACAAGAACAATTAAGAAAAATGAATAAATTTTTTTTATCACATTCAATCTATAAATTTATAAAAATAGATTCATTGTCGGGTTTAATTTCAAATTCTTTTTTAAAAAAATATTTTTTGTTTTCTTCTTTGAAAAGCAACCAGTTATTTGGATAAATATGCATAAGAGCAGCTTTATTTAGAGGCTGAAGAAAATAAATATTTTTCCAAGTTTTGACAAAGTTTTTACGTCTCTCTCTAATAACACTTCCTATACCAATATTAGCATCTTCAAATTTAGGATTTAATGAATAATGCTTTCCTTGATAATTATCGGACATAGGTTCAAATGAATCAAAATCATAAGGCTGAGGAAGTATCGATATCATTACACTATCAATATTATTTATATTATTTGATTCATTAAATGATTTAAAAGTAAAGATTTTATCTTTGATATCTGGATAGTCTCTTTGAGCCAAAGCCACAGCACCTTGATCAGCAAATGTTATGAATACATTATTATTTTTAGCTAATATCTTGTAAATAGTTATTCCAATTCTGTTAAATTTCAATCCTTCAAAATTAAATTCTATAGTAAATCTTTTATTTGAATCTAATAAACTTGGACTAATTGCATCCTCCATATTCTTAAGAGATTCATTTAAATCTTTAGGTAGTCTGTAATTTGTTTCCATTAAAATTTGTCAATACATATTTGAATAAGTTCTAAAAATTTATCTATTTCTGACTTATTGTTTATTGAACCTAAAGTAACACGAATATTGGAATATAGTTCATCATCTTTTAAACCAATATTTTTAAGTGTTGAGCTCGGTTTCCCAGATGAGCTTGAACAAGCACTTCCACTACTTATGGCTATTCTATTTTCTGACATGAAATTAACAACCTTATAGGCTCTTATAGGATCGAATAGCTTATTTAAAAGTAGAAACGAAATATGATTTGGAAGCCTATGGTTAATACTGCCCGTAATCTTTATATGATTATTATCCTTAATTTTTTGAAAAAAATAATTTTTAAGTTTATTAATGTTATTAGAAGGAAATTCTGTTTTGTGATCATATGATTTTATTTTTCCTTTAATATTCTTTAATGATTCATACATTCCAGCAATTAATGGCAAAGCTTGTGTACCTTGTCTAATTGAATATTCCTGGGTAAGTGATATGTCTTTATTTTTTAAAATCATTCGAGACTTTTCTTTCGTTAAAAGAATGCCGATACCTTTTGGCCCTCCAAATTTATGAGCAGACAAACTTAAAAAATCACATTTAAGATCTTTCCAACTGAATATTCCATTACTTAATATTTGAGTTCCATCTAAATGAACCATTATATTTAATTCTTCACATTTGGAACCTATAAATTGAACTGGTTGAATTGTCCCAATTTCACTTTGTCCCCAAATAATTGATACAAGCTTAGTATCATTGGTTAAAATTTTATCTATATTAGCAATATTTAAAATTCCATCATTATTTACCTTCCATTCGTAAATATCCCAATTTTGTTTTTTTAATTTATTAGCACAAATAGTTGTTGCTTGATGTTCAACATTTGAAATGACAACTCTACCATTTTTAAATTTCTCATAAATATTATTAAACACAATATTTGTTGATTCCGAAGAGCCAGATGTAAAAATTATATCCTCTGGTTCTGCTTCAAATATATAAGCAATTCTAGATCTAATTTTTTCAAGATATGTAGAGCATTTTACCCCTAGCTCGTATGTTGATGAAGGGTTATGCCAGTAATTCTTATAAGTTGAATTTATTATATTTAAAACATTCTCAGATAATGGAGTCGTAGATGCATTATCTAAATATATAAAATTATTTTCCATTAATTTATTAAAATTGATCCCGAGAAAACCTTTTTAGCATTCCCGGTCATCATGACTTCAGAATCGTCTTTTGACCAATCTATTTTAAGTTTACCTCCTGGCAAAGAAACAATTGTCAACGAATTGCAAAGGCCTAGTTTATAGGCTGCTACATGAATAGCACAAGCTCCTGTCCCACAGGCTAAGGTTGGACCTGCTCCTCTTTCCCATACTTTTACCTTGATATTATCTCTATTTAGGATTTGACAAAAATGAACATTAGTTTTTTCTGGAAATAATTCATTATTTTCAAATATTGGCCCAAGTGTAGAAAAAGCAATGGAATCTAAATCTTGTACAAAGAATATTAAATGAGGATTTCCCATCCCTACTGCATAACCTTTATTATTAAAATTTTTCTCAACAAATTCGTGTGAAGGAATTGAATTGATTTTTTTTTCAATTGTTGTTGGAATATTTTTACTTTCTAAAATTGGAACTCCCATTTTTACTGTAATTTCATCATTTATATATTTTGCTATTTTTAAACCTGCTTTAGTCTCAATTTTATATTCTATATTTTTATTATTCATTGAATCATTTACGTGGAGATACTCAACTAAACACCTAATTCCGTTTCCACACATTTGTGCTTCAGAACCATCAGAATTAAAGATTATCATTTTTGCATAATTATCTTCATTAGGTTCTTCTATAAAAATCACACCATCTGCTCCAATACCAAATTGCCTGTTGCAAATTTGTTTTATATCAAATATTTTATTTGTCTTGTAATTTTTATATAAATCATTTCCTCTAGAATCAATTACTACGAAATCATTTCCGTTACCTTGATATTTTTCAAAAGTTATATTTTTCATTTGTAGATAATATATTTTAAATTCTAATTATAAATTATTCCTTTTAACAATCTATTTCTATTTTATACAATGGATATTAAAATAATAATTTAATAAATAAAAATTAAGTGATTTCTTCCGATAAACAATATGAGACTGATACCAATTTATATAATCCATCTGAAATAGAAAAAAAATGGCAGTCAATATGGACAGAAAACAATTTATACAAAACCGAAGAATTAACTGAGAATAGCGATAAATTTTATGCCTTATCAATGTTTCCCTACCCTTCAGGTAATCTTCATATGGGACATGTTAGGAATTATGTTATTACAGACTTAATAGCTCGGTTCCAAAGGTTTAATGGCAAATCTGTTTTACATCCAATGGGTTGGGACGCTTTTGGTTTGCCTGCTGAGAATGCAGCGATTGAAAGAGGAATTAGTCCAAGTGTCTGGACTAAAAAAAATATTTCTCATATGAAGTCACAATTAAAGCTTTTGGGACTATCAGTTGATTGGGATAGAGAATTTGCAACTTGTGATGAAAATTATTATGTTTGGACACAATATCTATTTTTAGAGTTAAACAAGGCAGGTCTTGTATATCAAAAGGAATCTGAAGTTAATTGGGATCCTATAGATAATACAGTTTTAGCGAATGAACAAGTTGACTCAGAAGGTAAATCTTGGAGATCTGGGGCACTAGTTGAAAAAAAATTATTAAAGCAATGGTTTTTAAGGATTACTAATTATGCGGATGAGTTATTGAAGGATTTAGAAAAATTAGATAACTGGCCAGAAAGAGTAAAAATAATGCAAGATAATTGGATTGGAAAGTCAATTGGTACAAATATTAATTTCAATATCAAAACCAATCCAGAAAAGAAAATAACTGTATTTACAACAAGGCCAGATACTTTATTTGGAGTTACTTATTTAGCAATTTCTGTTAATCATTCATTAATTAAAAATATTTCTGATCAAGAAACCATACATGATATAGAAAATCTTAAACTATATTTGAAAAATAATAAAAATAATGAACTTGAAAAAATTGGAATAAAAACTAGTTTAGTAGCAATAAATCCAGTTAATTCTGAACCTATTCCTATTTGGGTGGCAAGTTATGTTCTCGATGAATACGGTACAGGAGCTGTTATGGGCGTGCCTGCTCATGATCTAAGAGACTTTGAATTTGCTAAGAAAAATAATATTGATATTAAACAGGTAATAATAAAGGATAAAAATGAACAAACTAAAGAACTTGATGAAGCTTATGTGGAAAATGGAAATCTTATTAATTCAAATCAATACAATGGTATAGCAAATACTATTGCTAAATTAAAAATTTCAGAGGAGGGCGTAAATAATGGATGGGCCGAAAATAAGATTCAATATCGTTTAAGAGATTGGTTAATATCTAGACAAAGATATTGGGGATGTCCTATTCCTATCGTTAATTGCAAAAAATGTGGATCTGTTCCTTTAAACCAATCAGAATTACCTGTTGCATTACCAAAAGATATAGATATCTCGGCTAACAAGATTAATGCTTTAGGTGATAATAATAATTGGATAAATACAACATGTCCAAAATGTGGAATAGCGGCAAAAAAAGAAACTGATACTATGGATACTTTTATGTGTTCATCATGGTATTTTTTAAGATATCCATCTTCCAAATGTTCAAATAAGCCATTTGAAAAGGTTGAAATTAATAAGTGGTTACCTGTAGATCAATATGTTGGAGGAGTAGAGCATGCAATATTGCATTTGTTATATGCAAGATTTTTCACTAAAGCTTTGCGGGATAATAAACTATTTGAAATTGATGAACCATTTAAAAAACTATTAACGCAAGGAATGGTTCAGGCTGCAGCTTATAAAAACAATAAAACTGGTAAATATGTTTCTCCTTCCGATATTAATGACCTATCAAATCCTACAGATCCAATTGACAATTCTAAACTTGAAGTTCTTTTCGAGAAGATGTCTAAGTCAAAATATAATGGAATAGACCCTGAATCAGTAATTAAAAAATATGGAGCAGATACAGCAAGAATGTTTATATTATTTAAAGCCCCTCCAGAAAAAGATTTGGAATGGGGAGATGCAGATGTTGAAGGACAATTTAGATTTTTAAGCAGGATATGGAAGCTATATATAAATTATGCAAAAGATATAAATAGTAAAAGTGAATCCTATCCAGATAAAGAAAAATTATTAATAAAGTCAATGAACATAGCTATTAAAGAAATTTCAAATGACATATTAAATAACCAATTTAATACTGCGATTTCAGAACTAATGAAGTTTTATAATTCATTATCAAACTCCATTAATGACATAAACAATAACTTAAAAAAAGAAGTTTTAAAAACATTTTGCATTTTGTTGGCTCCATTTGCACCTCATATTTCAGAGGAAATATGGCATATTATAGGATTTAAAAATTCTGTGCATTTAGAACACTGGCCAACCTTTAATGCCGATGCATTAAAGGAAGATTCATATGAACTAGTGATACAAGTGAATGGTAAAGTTAGAGACAAAGTAAATATTGATAATGATATAAATGAAGATCAAATAAAAGAATTAACTCTTAAAAGACCTAATATATTAAAGTGGACTCAAGATAAGGAAATAAGAAAAATAATTATTGTTAAAGGAAAAATTATTAATATTGTTGTTTAAGAATTCTTTTTTTGAATAACCAAGGAATTTGGATTTGACCAATCGCCCTTAACTAAATAATTATCATTGCCGAAACACATTTCACGTAGTATGAAAAAGATAGCTTCATTCACTGAATTATCAAATAATGATGTTATGTCATTTATAGAATATTCTGCTCCTTCGTCTAATAAATTACTTACTTTTTGTTGATACTCAATAATATTTGCGGCGGCTTTTTTTCCAGCTTCAACTCCAGGTTGATCATATGCATTTATATTTACCAATTCAGCATAGAAGGAAACAGCCCTCTCAAATAAAGCGATTAAGGCACCTAGTGAAAAACAATTTAATTTTTCTAACGTGATAGTGATACTTTGTCTGTTTTCACTAGAGAGTGCTGATCTGGTTCCTTGCAAAAAACCAGAAAGATATTCTTTCGGATTTTCTTTTTCATCAAAAATATTAGTAGATGGAGAATCTAATAATTCAATAAAAATACAAAAGAAATTATCAATACCATCTCTCAGTTGCTGAACATAAGCGTGTTGATCTGTAGATCCTTTATTACCAAAAACGGAAATACCTTGATTAACTACTTCACCATTTCTATTAAATTTCTTACCTAATGATTCCATTACTAATTGCTGGAGATATTTACTAAATACTTGTAACCTATCTCTATAAGGTAATACGACCATATCTCTCTTTCCAACACCATCCCCAGTTAAATACCATGCGGATGATAATAATGCTGCAGGATTATTTTTAAAATCACTTATACGTGTAGCTTCATCCATTAATGATGCGCCACTAATAAATTCAAATATATTTTCATTAATAAGAGCTAATGGAAGTAATCCCACAGAGCTTGTAATACTTGTTCTTCCTCCAACCCAATCTTGTAAATTAAATATTTTTAACCAATTTTCAGAAGTGGCTTTATTAAATAACTTACTATCCTTCATAGTTATAGCTATGGCATTAGAATTCCATTCAAGAGAATTATTTTCGCAATGACTTTTAATAATTTCCATAGCGATTCTAGGTTCAGGGGTACCTCCTGATTTGCTTACTACTACAAACAATGTTGTGGATAATTTTTCAGTTAACTCTTCTAACTTTTCGCTAATTAAAAAAGGATCAACATTATCTATATAAGAAAAATTTAAGCCTTTAGAGCATTTCTGCAGTGACTCTGTAATAAGTAATGGTCCTAAACCACTTCCACCAATTCCTATCCATAGAACATCAGTATAGTTTTGATTATTCTTATTCTTAATATCTCCATTTAAAATTTGTTTTCCAAATTCAGAGATTTCATTAATATCTGAGCTAATTTCCTCTTCTATTTTTGAAGAGGGTGAAATTGATGGGTTTCTAAGCCAATAATGTCCAACTTGTCTATTTTCATCAATATTTGAGATTGCTCCATTTTCTAATTCTTTTATTGATGAAAAAACATCTATAAATTTATCTTCTAAGTATTTTATGTCTTTATTTGTGAAATTAATTTTGCTTATGTCTAACCAAATATTTAGTTTTTTCTCAAACCAAAGATAATTACAAAATTTATCCCAAGAGTTTAAATCTCCATTCATTTTATATATTTGTTTCTTTTATTTATTATTTAATTATATCTATACGGATACTACATAGATTTGAATCATTTAAATTTGTTTAAATTTTTATCTTTAAATAAATATGTTTTTGAATATAAACAATTTAAAAAGAGGGTTTTTTTTATTTCATATGAATTTATCATTGGATAAAAAACTTTGGAAAAATCATTTAATTACATAATTTCTCCTGAGATATCTGAATTTAGAAGATTTTCACCAAAATTAAAAATAGGTGTACTTGCTTCTGGAAAAGGAACAAACTTTCAGGAGTTAATTAATCTCTCAAATAAAGGAGAATTTGATATAGATATAAAAGTTCTTATAACTAACAAAGATGATGCAGGTTGTATAAAAAGAGCTGAAAGTGCAAAAATACCTCATAAAATAATAAGAGGGAAAGACTTTCTGCAAAAAGAGCAATTTGAATTAGAGATTATAAATACATTAAATTACTACGATGTTGAACTTGTTGTAATGGCTGGCTGGATGAAAGTTGTCACTCCATTTTTTATTAACAAATTTAAGAATAAAATTATAAATATTCACCCATCATTACTTCCTGCATATAAAGGTTGTTCTGCAATAGAGGACTCTATATTAAATGGTTCAAAAATAACTGGTTGTTCAGTACATTTTGTTGATGAGGAGGTAGATAGTGGATCTTTGATAATGCAAGCTGCATTGTCAATTACAGATGATGATGATATTGAATCACTTTCCAAAAGAATACATATGCTTGAGCATAAAATTTTACCTCATTCAATCTCTCAAGCTGGTTTTTTGATAAGAAGTAATTTTATGGAAAATTATTAGGTAAATCAAGACCTTCATCCATTGAAAACCCACTCATGATATTTAAATTTTGAATTGCTTGCCCAGTCTGTCCTTTTAACAAATTATCGATTACAGATAAAATAATAATCCTTCCATTTCGAATATCAACCTTAACAGACAGGAAAATTTTATTTGTATTTTTAACCCATTTTGTTGATGGGAAGGTATCTACAGGTAAAACTATAATATTTTTGAAATTTCTATAATAATTATCCAAAAGAATTCTGCAATCATCAGATGTTAATCCTGGATCTCTTAGTCTCCCATATATAGTCGAGTGCATACCTCTTGATATTGGAACCAAATGAGGTGTAAAAAGCAGTTCAATATTATTTCCAGAAATTAAGGATGCTATTTGCTCGATTTCTGAGGTATGTCTATGATTTATCAATCCATATGCTGATAGTCCTTCTCCACATTCTGATAAGAGTAGCTTTTGGTTAGGTTCTCGACCACCTCCAGAGGTTCCGCTTTTAGAATCAATAACTATACCTTCATTTTCAATAATACCTTGCGAAAGATAAGGAGCTAATGGAATAAGAGCAGATGTTGGATAACATCCTGGACATGCAATTAATCTAGCTTTTGAAATGGCTTCTTTATTTATCTCAGGAAGTCCGTAGACTGCCTCTTTACATAAATCATCATCGTTCCTTTTATAAATAGAAGCTTCTTTGGAATAAACTTTTTTCCATTCATCTAAGGACTTATATCTATAATCAGCAGATAAATCAATAACTCTAACTCCTCTATCTAATAATTTCCTCGTCAATGTTGAAGATAGGCCATTTGGTAAGCAAAGCAGAGCAACATCTGCATTATTTGAAATATTATCTACTGAAATTTCTTCTATATAAGGATCATTATCTAGATAAAGAAAAGGGAAATTATCATTCCACTTTGATCCAGATGTTTTATTACCTCCCAAAAATGAAATTTTGTATTTTTTAATTTTCTTTAAAAGATTTACCGCTTGAATACCGCCGTAACCTGTAGCACCTACTATTGCAACATTCATTTCTTTGAATTGGCAGACTTTGAGATAGGATTATAAAGTGTTGAATTTAAAGTAACTAAAACACTTTTTTTCTATATTGATAGGAATAATGAAAGAAACAAGTCCCAAATCAAATAATGGAACAATTTTGGATATAAATGAATCTTTTAAAATTGAATTTGATCCTATCAGTGATGCGTTGGCTGCTATAAGAAATGGTGAATGCATAATTGTTGTAGATGATGAAAGAAGAGAAAATGAAGGAGATTTAATATGTGCGGCTCAGTTTGCGACTCCACAGCAAATTAATTTTATGGCGACTGAGGGACGAGGTCTTATATGCCTAGCTATGCAAGGTGAAAAACTTGACTCCTTAGATTTACCATTAATGGTAGATAGAAATACAGATGAAAATCAAACAGCTTTTACGATATCAATTGATGCTGGACCTGAAAATAATGTTACTACTGGAATTTCAGCTGAAGACAGGGCAAAGACTATTCAAGTTGCAATAAACCCAAATACAAAACCTGATGATTTAAGAAGGCCAGGACATGTTTTTCCATTAAGAGCTAAAAAAGGTGGAGTATTAAAAAGAGCAGGTCATACCGAAGCGGCAGTAGATATTGCTGCAATGTCAGGTCTTTATCCCGCTGGAGTGATTTGTGAAATACAAAATTCTGACGGTTCCATGTCAAGACTTCCACAACTTAAAGAGTATGCAAAACAGTGGGGAATGAAATTAATATCCATAGCTGATTTAATAAGTTATCGGTTTCAAACTGAGAGATTTGTATTTAGAAAATCCGATGCTGTGCTTCCAAGTATCTTTGGTAATTTCAAAGCTTATGGATATGTTAATGAACTCGATGGTTCAGAGCACATCGCATTAGTTAAACAAAAATCATCAAAACTAAATGAACCTGTACTAGTAAGAATGCATTCAGAATGTTTAACTGGCGATGCTTTTGGATCATTACGTTGTGATTGTAGACCACAGCTTGAGGCAGCTTTATCACGGATAGAAAAGGAGGAAGAGGGAGTTGTTGTTTACTTAAGACAAGAGGGCAGAGGTATTGGTCTAATAAATAAATTAAAAGCTTATAGTTTGCAGGATGGTGGATTAGACACTGTAGAAGCTAATGAAAAATTAGGTTTTCCAGCTGATCTCAGAAATTATGGAGTTGGAGCACAGATATTAACCGATCTAGGGATAAAAAAACTAAAATTACTTACAAACAATCCTAGAAAGATTGCTGGATTAGGTGGTTATGGAATAGAGGTTATTGAGAGAGTTCCATTAGTAATTTGTCCAAATGATAATAATGCAGAATATTTGAGTGTAAAAAAAACGAAGCTAGGGCACATGATTGATGAAGATGATCCTAATTCGAGAAATATCGATCCGTTTATATCAATTTTTCTTGATGGAAAATATAAATCTATTGACCTAGTTCCAATAAAAAATAACGTTATTAAATTCTGTAATGATAAGAACATTAATATTAAACTTGAAAGTACCCCAAGATTATTGGCTTTTTGGAATCGACCAAAATTAGTATGGCGAATTTTACATGATCGGAATAGAACCAATTCCAACATTACTGATGAAGAAATAAAGAATATAGAATTATTTATTCAATTTTTATCCAATTATGAAAATAGTACGAAAATTGGAATTATTGTTTCTAGAAACATTGAACAAGCATTACACCCAAAAAGTAGCATCAAATTAATCAATACTAAATTTACTATTAATAATGAAATCTTATATTCATCTACGAGAAAATTTAATCTAGATAAAGAGACATTTAGTATTGTTTTTGAAGGTTAATTTTCTATTTTAAAGTTGCTTTTAAAATTTTCGAACCATTACTAAGTTTTAGCACTACATCCATATCATCTGTCTTGCCAAAAACTGTATGAACTCCATCGAGATGAGGCTGTGGTTCATAAACTATAAAAAACTGACTACCTCCTGTATCCTTTCCTGCAT
The DNA here is from genome assembly GCF_000759885.1 of Prochlorococcus marinus str. GP2. Classification (NCBI taxonomy): domain Bacteria; kingdom Bacillati; phylum Cyanobacteriota; class Cyanophyceae; order Synechococcales; family Prochlorococcaceae; genus Prochlorococcus; species Prochlorococcus marinus. The sequence continues at coordinate 212,246 of NZ_JNAH01000004.1, read as the reverse complement.
GAGCCATAGATAGTGAGCCTTTAAGATGTTTATTTGAATTTATTTCACATCTAATATTATATCCTGGGCCTCCAGTCCCAGGCATACCAGATGCCCCATCACGAGTATTTGGACATCCACCTTGAGCCATAAATCCAGGAATAACTCTGTGAAATGCTAAACCATCATAAAATCCATCACTAATCAACTGCGTGAAGTTTTTAACTGTATTAGGTGCGTCTTCAGAGAAAAATTCAATATTAATGTCTCCAACTTCTGTTTCAAATAATGCTTTTGTCATTTTTTATTTTTTATTAAATATCTAACATTTTAATACTTAAAGTAACTTTTCAAGGTTTTCCTTAATGGTATTTATATCAATTTTTTCATCATTATTACTATTTTTATTCCAATCATTCACTTCTAGGTTTTTCTGAGGTGGAGAAATTAATAACCTATCTTCGGCCGTTTTAGGTACAAAGTTTTTCTCCACAATTTTACATTCATAATCTAATTTAATACAGAAATCTTTTATTTCTTCTACGTCTATCTTTTCTACTGTTGGCAAAGGGAAATCTTGAGCTTCAAGGAGGCCACAGTATCTTGTCGCATCATCTTTCTCTTCAAACATAAGAACTATAGTTCTTCCTTTAAGCTCGATTGAATGAATTCCTTCCTTATCTGTTCCTGAATTGTATAAAAGAACAAATACGTTCATAAGCGTAAATTTTTCTTTTTATATAATATTTGATTAAGAATCAGAAAGTGACAATTCTTGTAATCTTGTATATAAAGCAATTTCTTCATCATTAATATCAGCAGGTATAACTACCAAGATTTCAACATATTGATCACCTACATTATCCTCGAACTTTAAACCCCTACCTTTTAAACGTAACATTCTTCCGGTAGATGATTTTGGAGGTACTTGAAGTGTTACATTTCCATTAAGGGTAGGAACTTCTACTGCACATCCAAGAAGAGCATCATGAGGAAATAACTCTAATTTATAAAGAACTCTTAAACCATCAATTCTTAGACCACTTTCCGTTTGAACTTTTAACTGCAAATAATGGTCTTTTCCTCCCCTTGCAATATTTTCAAGTCTTAATCTCCATCCATCTCCAGCAAAAGGTGGTGTATCAACTTCAACTACAGTTTGATCTTCAAGTTCTATTAAAATAGATGCTCCACTTAAGGCCTCATCAGGAGTTAATTCTATAATCGTTTCGATATCTTGGTGAAGTTTAACTGGAGGTGGTTCTTCAGGAGATGTTGTAGGGTATTCATAATTATCAAACTCATCATTATCTATATTTATGGATTCATCATCAAATTGTTCGTTACTGTTTTTTTCATAATTCTCAGGGTTATATTCATATCCAAATAATGAATCAAGATAATCTTGAAAATCAGGAAAACCTGTTGTGAAATTATTATTTTTATAATCATCCTGACTATTTACATTCGAACTTTCATTTCTTTTATTTGGATCACTAAGGTATTCATATGCTTCGTTAATTAATTTAAATCTTTCTTCTGCATTAATATCATTTTTATTTAAATCTGGATGCCATTTTCTTGCCTCTCTGCGAAAGGCCTTTTTAAGTTCTTTATCGTCAAAATCAAGGGATAAACCCAAAATCGACAAATAGTCTTTTTTAGAGGAAATAGTCATTGTCCCATGGATCATCGTCCCTAGAATTACCATACCTTGAATTTCTATAATTTCTATTCATTCGATTATCCCAAGGGTCATCATCCCAATAATCATCTGAAAACAATTCATCCTTTAGTGATCCAAATGTATTTTTAATACCCTGTAATGGATTATTATCAGTTTTCCTTTCTGCTGCAAATTTTCTGTTTAAACCAAATAATGCTTCTTGGAGAGCACTTACTGAAATTTCTAATTCTTGAGGATCATCATCATCTATATATTCTTCAACATCTTGAATGGCTAATTCTACAGCTCTTTGTTGTCTTTCGGCTCCATAAGGTCCAAATTCTAATGATGCATCCCTTAGTCTTCTCTCTGCTTGTGCAATAAGAGTTAAAGCACTGTTTTTCCTATCAATGATAGATCTCCTCTTTCTATCTTTATTAGCATTTGATTTAGCCTCTTCAATTATCGAATTAATTTCCTGTTCATTTAAATTAGATCCTCCAGAAATGGTAACTGTTTGCTTTCTTCCAGTTGTTCTATCAGTTGCACTTACTTCTAAAAGTCCATTGGCATCAATATCAAATGCTACCTGAACTTGTGGTATTCCTCTAGGTGCTGGAGGTATTCCTGATAACCTAAATTTACCAAGTGATTTATTTTCAGATGCTAATGGCCTTTCACCTTGTCTTACTTGAACTACTACTGAGGATTGATTAGCCTCTGAAGTACTAAAAACATCTGATTGTCTTACTGGTATTGGTGTATTTCGAGGTATAAGTACCTTCATTAGACCACCAATTGTTTCTAAACCTAAAGATAAAGGTGTAACGTCATTTAGCAGTAGATCTTGTAAATCACCACTAATTATTCCAGATTGTATTGCTGCTCCTATTGCAACAACTTCATCTGGATTTACAGATTGACAGGGATCATTGGGAACGAGAGTTTTTACTAATTGTTGAACCATTGGTATTCTTGTACTGCCTCCGACAAGAACTACCTCGTCAATGTCTTTAGCGTCCCATCCAGAGTCATCTAAGGCTATTTGGACAGGCTCTAATAATCTATCTAACAAATCTTGAGATAATGATTCAAATAATTTTCTATCTAATGTCTCTTCAATATGTAATGGCCCCTCTTTATTTGTAGTAATAAATGGTAAGGATATCTTTGTTTTTAGTAATCCTGATAATTCACATTTAGCTTTTTCAGCAGCTTCAGTTAATCTTTGCAATGCTTGTCTATCTCTTCTTAGATCAATATTATGGTTAGCAAGAAATTTTTCAGCAATCCAATCTACTATTTTTGAGTCAAAATTATTTCCGCCTAGTTGAGTATCTCCGCAGGTAGCTTTAACATCAAATACACCATTTGAAATTTTTAATAATGAAACGTCAAATGTCCCACCCCCTAAATCAAAGACTAAAACATTATTTGAAGAACTTTTTTCAAATCCATAAGCTAGAGCAGCTGCAGTAGGTTCATTTAGAATTCTATCTACTTTGATTCCAGCCAATATTGCAGAATCCTTTGTAGCTTGCCTTTGAGATTCATTGAAATAGGCAGGGACTGTAATAACAGCAGAGTCAACAGTGTCTCCAAGATATGTTTCAGCATCATTTATTAATTTTCTAATTAATGAGCTGACTAACTCTTCAGGAGCATATTCTCTTTCTGTATTTGGACTAAGAACCCTTACGCTTCCAGTGGTATTAGCCTTTACATTATATGGAACAGATATACTATTCTCATCTAATTCATCCCAGTCACTACCAATAAATCTTTTTAGGTTATAAAAGGTATTCTTTGGATTTAGAACAAGTTGTCTTCTAGCTTGTGCTCCTATTACTATTTCTTTGTCTTTTGTAAATCCAACTATTGAAGGTGTAGTTCTAGAACCTTCAGAATTTGCGATAACAATTGGACGACCAGCTTCTATAACTCCTACAACAGAGTTAGTAGTACCCAAATCAATTCCAACTATTTGCCCCATGATTCTAGATCGCTAAATTAAAGCAAAATTTACTAATAATTTAATTAATTTTTATCTTAGATATCTACATATAATAGTAAAAATCAAATTTTTTCAACTTAATTTAAATAAATAAGATTATTTATAACTTGTCAAAAAGATTACTATCTATTTTAAAACATTCTTTAAAGACAAAATTGTTGGTGTAGTTAACCAAAATAAACTAAAATAAAACGGAGAGAGAGGGATTCGAACCCTCGATAAAGTTGCCCCTATACAGCATTTCCAGTGCTGCGCCTTCAACCACTCGGCCACCTCTCCCAAGTTAACTATCTTAACCTTTTATCATCCCATTTTTGAGGAAAGTTATTTGAAAAAGACTTTCACAGTCACTATTAAAAATAAAGAAACCGGAAAGGTGTATCAAGAACAGGTTAATAGTGATGAGTACATACTAAAAGAATTTGAAAAGAAAGGTTTCAAACTTGCATTTTCATGCAGAAATGGTTGTTGTACAAGTTGTGCAGTTAAAATGATATCTGGTACTTTGCAACAACCTGAAGCCATGGGTGTATCTCAAGCTTTAAAAGACAAAGGTTACGCACTTCTTTGTGTTGCTAAAGCAACTTCAGATATTGAGGTTGAAACTACATATGAAGATGAAGTGTACGATTTACAATTTGGACAATATTTTGGTAGGGGTAATACAAGAGTAGCCCCACCTTGGGAATTTGAGGAAGATTAATTATTATGTTTGAATTATGTGAAATAGAGGAACTTGCAAATCAAGTAAACTTTTCTAGTTTGTATGAAATAGCAAAGAAATCGGCACAAATTGGTAATAAAATTTTAAAAATTAATTACAATAAAATACAGAAAATATCATCAAAGGGTAGGAAAGGTGATCTAGTTACCAATGTAGATTTGGAAGTTGAAAATAAAATAAAGGAATACATAGTTGAAGTTACACCCAACATATCTATAAATGCAGAGGAATCGGGCAAATTAACCAAATCTTCGGATTTAACCTGGTGTATAGACCCATTAGACGGTACAACAAATTATTCCCATGGATATCCTTTTTTTGGGACTTCTGTAGGTCTTGTATATAAAAACAAGCCAATTATAGGGGCTATATCAGTACCTTATTTAAATGAACTATACTCAGCCTGTATAGGTTTAGGTTCATTCTGCAATGATAGTGAACTTAAAGTATCGAATCCCTCTAATCTTTCTGATAGTCTACTTGTAACTGGTTTTTCTTATGACAGATTTGAGACAGAGGATAATAATTATGCTGAATTTTGTTATTTAACACATAAAACTAGAGGAGTTAGAAGAGGAGGAGCAGCAGCAGTTGATCTGGCATTTGTTGCTGCAGGTAAGGTAGATGGATACTGGGAAAGAGGATTAGAAGTATGGGACCTGGCGGCCGGTGCTATTATTGTTAAAGAGGCTGGTGGTATTATTTCTGATTATCCATCTGGCGAATTTAATTTAAATTCAGGAAGAATTTTAGCTTGTTCTCCCAGCCTAGAGAATGAATTAAAAAATGAACTAGATAATGTCTCTCCATTTAAAAAAAATCTCTATACCTAAAATTCGTTAAATATAAAAATGACAGATATAAAGGAAATTAAATTAGTCGATGTAAAAAATAACTCAAACATCATAAATAATTTAAATAGTATTTATAAACTATGGGGCTATGAAGAGGTTTCACCCTCATTTATAAATACTTTAGAGACGATAAAAGGTCGTGGCGTTATTGACGAAAATCAGGTTGTGGGAATAGTTAGTAATAATTCATTATGCCTTAGGCCAGAAATGACCACATCTATTGTTAAATTGTCATCTACTAGATTAATAAATAAGAAAAGACCTATAAGATTATTTACCAATGGAATGGTCTTTGATAAAAAACAAAATAAAAATTCTATAAAGTTACAAGAAAAACTGCAGAGTGGAATTGAATTAATTGGATATGATACAAAATGCCCAGAAATTGAAGTTATTAATATATTGTTTGATGCAATCGATAATATTAATTTGAAGGATGGTTGTAATTTATTTCTACTAGTTAGTACCACAAAAATAATGGAGTTGATATTGAACAAATATAAGAATAATTATTTTGAAGAAATTAAGAAAAGTCTGGTTGATTTTGATCAAGATAACTTATCTAAATTAGAGATTGATGAAGATGATAAATATATTCTTAAAGATCTTTTATTCACACGAGGAGAACCAATTGCAATATTAAAAAAATTAAAAACTATATATGGCACTAGTAAAACTTTAGATGACTTAAATTTTTTATTTGATACATTATCAAAAATATCAAATAGATATGGAGTTAAATTACAACTTGATCCTACTTTTCAACCTCACCTGAATTTATATGAAGGAATAGTTTTTCAACTCATTGGGGATAATGGTAAAAATAAAAGCGTCATCGCAAAAGGCGGAAGATATGATGAGTTAGTAAGATTCTTTAGTCCTAATGAGAAAATCTTTAATGGGATTGGATTTACAATTTCAGTAGACATTTTAAGAAATTTCATTAGGGAAGAAAATACAGATAAAAAAAAGATTTTATTGATGTTTAAAGATGCTTATTTGTTGGAAAAAGGTTTGAATGAACAGAAAGTACAACAAAAAAGAGGCAATATAGCTATTTTGTATCTAAATCCTTGTGATGACTTGGCTAAAGCCAACCAAATAATGAAAGAAAATAATTGTAGTGAGATCTTATGGGTTAAATAAAACCTTTTAAAAATTTACATAACTTTAAATTCATATATTGTTCGGACAATACTCCTAATTAAACTTGATTAACTAGTTTTTAAGAAATAGTATTTATATGTTTGATTTTTATTTAAATGGAAAAAGGCGAAATTCGTATTAATACCGAAAATATTTTCCCAATTATCAAGAAGGCAGTATATTCTGACCATGAAATCTTTTTAAGAGAACTTGTTAGTAATGGTGTTGACGCAATCAGTAAAAGAAGAATGGCCTCTATGGCAGGTGATTGTGAAAATACTGAGGAGGCTCAAGTAATAATAACAATTAACCGTGAGCAAAATACGTTAACAATTTCTGATAATGGAATTGGAATGAATGATGAAGAAATTAAGAAATACATAAACCAAGTTGCATTTTCAAGTGCTGAAGAATTCCTAACAAAATATAAAAAAGATAATGATGAATTTATAGGTCATTTTGGTCTAGGTTTTTATTCAAGTTTCATGGTGGCAGATAGAGTTGACATATTAACTAAATCAGCAATTGGGGAATCTAAAGCTTTCAAATGGTCTTGTGATGGATCTCCAAATTTCACGTTAGAAGAATCAGAAAGAGTGTCCATTGGTACGGATGTGATACTTCACCTACTTGAAGAAGAAAAAGAGTTTATCGAGCCTGAAAGAATTAAATCACTAATAAAAAAATATTGTGACTTTATGCCAATAGATGTCTTATTAGAAGGTGAGATAATTAATAAGAAAAATCCTCCCTGGAGAAAACAGCCTAATGAATTAAAAGATGAAGATTATATTGAGTTATATAAATACCTTTATCCTTTCCAGGGAGATCCACTGTTATGGATACATCTAAATACAGATTATCCTTATGACATACAAGGGATATTGTATTTCCCCAAGTTGTCAGGTAGAGCTGATTGGGAAAAGGGAGAAATTAAATTATTTTGCAATCAAGTATTCGTAAGCGATTCAATTAAAGAGATAGTACCAAAATACCTTTTACCTCTAAGAGGAGTTATTGACTCTACAGATATACCTTTAAATGTTAGTAGAAGTGCATTACAAACAGATAGAAAAGTAAGGTCTATATCATCATTTATCTCAAAAAAGATTGCTAATAAACTAAAGGATTTGATAAAAAATTCTCCAGAATTTTATGCAGAAATTTGGGATTCCATCTCTGCTTTTATTAAAATTGGTGCAATCGAAGATGATAAATTTGCTGATTTAGTTGATAGCAGTATAATTTTTGAAACAATAATAAATTCAGAGAAAGACGTAACTAAAGATATTGAAAATAAATCCCTTATCAAGTCCAATGATAAGTATTTCACTACACTCGCAAATTACAAAGAACGTAATAAGATAAATGATTCTAAGAAAATTATTTATTGTTCAGATTTAATTGCTCAGTCAAGTGCATTAAATATCTGTTTATCTGATAATAAAGAAGTTATTAAATCGGATCCCTTAATTGACGCACAATTTCTTCCATGGTTGGAAAGTAAAAATGAAGATTATCAATTCCAAAGAGTAGATTCAGAAATAAATGAACTAGAAGATAAAGAATCTAATGAAATTGTAGATAAGGATGGCAAATCAAATACAGATAATCTTAGAGATACCATAGTTAAGGCCCTTAACAATGAGAAAGTAACAGTTAAAGTACACTCACTTTCCAGTAAAGATGCTCCACCTGCTATGATCTTGCTTCCAGAACAAATGAGAAGAATTAATGATATGGGCGCTTACATGGAACAAAAGATGCCTGGCTTACCTGAATACCATGTGCTCTTAATTAATAAAGAACATCCACTTATTGTTGGTCTTAATAAAATTACGTCTAGTAAAATAATTATTGATAAAAAAGATTCTATTGAAAATCCATTGGCATCTAAAATTGTTAATCATGTTTACGATATGGCTAAGCTTTCCGTTGGTGGATTAGATCAAGAACAGATAATTATTTTACAAAATAATAATGCCGAATTAATTTCAGAATTACTTAATTCAACAAATTGAGTCATGTGTTAAAATTTTTAAAGATATAACTAAAAAATATGTCAAGAGTTTGCGAACTAACTGGATCAAAAGCTAATAACGGGATGGCAGTGAGTCACTCACATATTCGTACAAAAAAATTGCAGCAAGTTAATCTCCAAAAAAGAAGACTATGGTGGGAAGAGGGCAAAAAATGGGTAAATATAAAAGTAAGTACCAAAGCCCTAAAATCTATACAAAAAGTAGGTTTAGATAAATTTGCTAAATCAAATGGAGTTGATTTAAAAAAATTCTAAACTTGATGAGAAATTTAGTTGCAAGTATATTTTTACCATTTATTCTCTTATTCAATTGTAATTCAGCCCTATCTTTCGATTTTGCCCCAGAAGTTGGTGATATGGCACCAAACTTTCAGTTAGAAGGTTTTAATAAAAACATAAAAACAAAAACATCATGGGAACTAAGTGATTTTCAAGGTAAATGGCTTGTTATTTATTTTTACCCTAAAGATTTTACAGCAGGTTGCACTCTTGAAGCTAAAGGTTTTTCAGAATTAAAAAAAGATTTTTCAAAAAATAATGCAGAAATTATTGGAATTAGCGCAGATAATCAAGATTCTCACGAAAGTTTCTGCAGCGAGAAATCAATAAATTACACTTTATTATCTGATCCTGACGGAATTATTAGTGATAAATATGGTTCCTGGATTCCTCCATTCTCAGATAGAAATACTTTTTTGATTTCTCCAGATGGAAAAATTTCTTATAGATGGATTAGTGTTTTACCTATAAATCATGCCAAAGAAGTTCTCAACGTTTTAAAGAAAAAAATATAAAATTTTGCACGAATTATCATTTGGAACTTGGATAATACATATCTCATCAGTAATAGAATGGATTTTTGCCATATTAGTCATAAACAAAATTTCCACATATAAAAAATATAATTTATTTTTTTGGTTAAGCCTCGCTATGGTCCCAAACTTAATAGGTGCTATGTGTGCAATCACTTGGCATATATATGACAACCAAGAAAATCTTTACGGTCTAGTATCACTTCAAGGAATTTTTACATTTATTGGAAATTCAACATTAGCCTTCGCTGCAATAAAGATTTTTAGAGAGAAAGAGACTTATGAATGAATTTTTTTTAAAATTGATAGAAAAATTAGGTTCAATTGATAACACATTATTATTCGCAGTATCAATAATTCCATATGCAATATTTTTGTTTTACTTATTTAAAATCAAATTTATTAATAATATTGTAAAAACAGGGTTTTCTTTAACTGTTTTATTCGTATTGATAACTATATTGGTATCTATCTTCACCCTAAATTTCTATGATAAAACCCTTGTTGAGGTTGACTTCCTGCATGGTTTAGCAGAATCTTTCTTAACTCTAAGTGATTTTGTTATTTTGTTTGGATTTATAAAGTTGTTAAATAGCTTAGAAGTAAAAAACTCTTAAGACCTTTTACAATTTTGTGTTTTTTAGGTAAAAGTATTAGACAATATATAAAAATAACGATTTTTTATGTTTACTACATTATTTGCAGCTGCAGATCCAGCAACTTTTTCTTGGTCTCCAAAGTGTGCCGTCGTAATGATACTATGTAATGTTTTTGCTTATGCAATTGCAAGAGCAACAATAAGAAAACCGAATGAAGGTTTTGAAATACCTAATTCAAAATTCTATGGTGGGTTAAGTCACGCATCAGTTGTAGGTGCAAATTGCTTAGGTCATATTTTCGGGATTGGAGCAATCCTAGGATTAGCATCACGTGGTGTTTTATAAAAATATAGTTATTATATTTTTTAATTATTCAACTTAAATTTATTTATTATTTTATCTGCCATCTGATCAGGCATAAGACCTAATTTTTCTTTACTCTGATCAGGTGAAGCATGATCTACTAAAACATCAGGTATACCAATTCTGTAGACAGGAATTTTTACTTCATTATCGTTAAATAATTCAACGACAGCAGAACCAAATCCACCTATTAAGGTCCCTTCTTCCATAGTTACTACTTTTTGAATCCTGCTCGCTAAAGGAATAATAAGATTTTCATCAAGAGGTTTTACAAACCTTGCATTTACAATACATGCATTAATGTTCATACTTTTTAAAATCTCTGCTGTTTCAATAGCGGCAGCTACCATAGATCCATAAGCAATAATTAAAATATCATTTCCCTCTTCGAGTATTTCAGCTTCGCCAATATTCAATGGTTCCCAACCTTCATCCATAACGGCTACACCTAATCCAGAACCTCTCGGAATTCTTAAAGCGGTAGGGCCTTTGTGATTAATAGATGTTATTAACATTCTTTGTAATTCAGATTCATCCTTCGGCGCCATTAATACAAAATTAGGTATGGATCTCATATAGCTTATATCGTATTGACCTTGGTGAGTGGGTCCGTCAGCTCCAACTATCCCAGCTCTATCAAGTACGAATGATACAGGTAAATTTTGTATTCCTACATCATGAATTAATTGATCGAATGCACGTTGAAGAAAAGTGCTATAAATAGCTACAACAGGTTTTAGACCATCGCACGACATTCCTGCTGCAAGAGTAACTGCATGTTGTTCTGCTATACCTACATCGATATATTGATCTGGAATATTTTTTTGCAATATATCTAAACCAGTACCTGTAGCCATTGCTGCTGTTATACCTACGACTTTGCTATCTTGTTCACATATTTTTAACAAGGTTTGACCGAAAATTTTACTATAACTGACAGGCTTTGGTTTTTTTGATGGAATAGATTTCCCAGTTGTCAGATCAAATGCAGATTGTGCGTGATAGCCAACCTGATCAGCTTCTGCATAAGGGTAACCCTTCCCTTTTGTTGTGACAACATGTACAAGTACAGGTTTTTTTAGTTTATGAGCAGCGTTAAAAGTATTAACTAAATTTCCAATATCATGACCGTCAATTGGGCCCATATATGTAAATCCAAGTTCTTCAAAAACAGCTCCAACCTTAGGCACAGCTAAACGTCTAACGCTTCCTTTAATATTTTTAAGTTCTTCTGGAATATCCTTACCAAGTAATGGAATATTTTTTACACTTTCTTGAACACTATCGGATAAAAATTTTAGTGATGGACTAACTCTTACCTTATTTAAGTAGGATGAAAGGGCTCCAACTGGTGGTGAAATAGACATATCATTATCATTTAAAACTACAACTAAAGGAGTACTAGGTAAGTGACCTGCATGATTTATAGCTTCTAATGCCATTCCTCCAGTTAATGCTCCATCTCCAATAACAGCTACACATTTATGCTTTTCACCTTTTCTATCTCTTGCTATTGCCATTCCTAAAGCAGCAGAAATAGAAGTACTTGCATGTCCAGCTCCAAAATGATCAAATTTACTTTCGCTTCTTTTTAGATATCCAGCTACTCCATTTTGTTGTCTAAGAGTATCAAATTGAACGAAACGTCCTGTTATTAATTTATGGGGATAAGCTTGATGTCCTACATCCCAAACAACTTTGTCGCAATCAAGATCAAGAGTTTGATATAAAGCTAATGTTAGCTCTACTACACCTAATCCAGGACCGAGATGTCCTCCACTAGTAGATACTACTTGAAGATGCCTTTCTCTAATTTGACAAGCAATTTCCTCTAATTGTGAAACTGTTAAGCCATGAAGTTGATTTGGATGACTTAACTCACTTAAAAGCATTTAATAAAGATTGGTATCTATATAATCTAAAACGCCGAGGTGCAAAATGAGTATTTTTTTTGAAATAGATCATGTAATGTTTTATTAGATTAATAATTAATGCTAAAAATATATATATGAATGATTATTTTGAAAAAATACTTCAAGCTAAAGTCTATGAAGTTGCAAAAAAAACACCCCTAGAGAAGGCTCATAATTTAAGTAATACACTTAATAATGAAGTTTTTCTAAAAAGAGAAGATCTTCAAGATGTTTTTTCATTTAAAATAAGAGGTGCATATAACAAAATGAGTAAGCTTTGCAGTTCAGAGCTAACTCAGGGAGTAATCACTTCAAGTGCTGGAAATCATGCTCAAGGTGTTGCACTTAGCGCTCTTAAGTTAAATTGCCAAGCAACCATAATAATGCCCATTACAACACCTCTAGTAAAAGTTAATGCAGTAAAAAATTTAAAAGCAAAAGTTATATTGTATGGAGATAATTATGATGAAAGTTACAAAGAAGCAATAAGGATTAGCAAAGAAAATAATTTATGCTTTATTCATCCTTTTGATGATCCAGATGTAATAGCAGGACAAGGAACTATAGCTATTGAACTTGAACAACAACTAAGAGAGAAACCATATGCAATTTATATTGCTGTTGGAGGCGGTGGATTGATATCAGGAATATCTTTATATATTAAAAAAATTTGGCCTGAAGTAAAAATAATTGGAGTCGAACCTGAAGATGCTGACGCTATGTCAAAATCCTTGGAAGAATCAAAAATTGTGGAATTATGTTCGGTAGGACAATTTGCAGATGGTGTTGCTGTTAAAAAAGTTGGAAATATTACTTTTGATATCGGGAAAAAATATATTGATAAGATGATTAGGGTTAATACAGATGAAATATGTGCTGCAATAAAGGACGTTTTTGAAGACACTAGATCAATACTAGAACCTGCAGGGGCATTATCAATTGCTGGAATGAAAAAAGATATTTTCAATTCGAATCATGTAGATAAAAGAATGGTTGCAATTGCATGTGGAGCTAACATGAACTTCGAAAGACTTAGATTTGTTGCAGAAAGGGCGGAACTTGGAGAATGTAAAGAGGTTATGATGGCGGTTGAAATTCCAGAACACGCTGGAAGTTTAATTGATTTCTGTCAGTTGCTTAATAATAGAAATTTAACTGAATTTAGTTACAGAATGTCTAACTCTTTAAATGCCCAGATCTTTGTAGGAGTACAAGTTTATGGATTAATTGATAAAAAAAACCTTTTAGATCAATTTAAAAATTCGAAGTACCCATTTATTGACATAAGTGATGATGAATTATCTAAAAATCATCTTAGACATATGGTAGGTGGAAGATTGCCATTATTTAAAGAGATGAAAAATAGAAATTTTGTAGAGTTGTTATATAGATTTGAATTTCCTGAAAGACCAGGTGCTCTTATAAATTTCTTAAAAAATATGAAGTCGAATTGGTCAATAAGTGTATTCCACTATAGGAATTATGGATCTGATGTAGGAAAAATTGTTATTGGAGTATTAATCGACAGGATTGAAATTACTGAGTGGGATAATTTTGTGAAAATTTTAGGATATAAATATTGGGATGAAACTAAAAACGATACATATAAATTGTTTCTTGGTGCACCAGAATAAATTTGAGGTAAATTAGGAGAGATTTCGGTAATAACAATTAATCAATCTGATCTAATTACTAAGCAACTATCTGATATAGATCTAGTTACCAGAATTGAGGCTGTTCTTTACTTAAAAGGCAGACCAATAACAAAAAAGGATCTCTCAGAAATTACTAATTCTGATATTAACTCAATAAATGATGCAATTAAAGATCTAAAAAATAAATACTCTAAACCAAACTCGGCAATTGAATTGAATGAAGTAAATAATAGTTATTGTCTCGAACTAAAATCTAGTCTCAATGATTTTGTAGAAGATTTACTGCCTTCTGAGTTGAAAACATCAGAATTAAGAACATTGGCTACTATCGCAATCAAAAAGAAGATTCTGCAATCGGATCTTATACTTCTTCGAGGCTCAGGAGCTTACGATCATATTAAAGAATTATTAGAAAAGAAATTTATTGTGAAACGGAAGCAAAAAGATGGTAGATCATATTGGTTATCATTATCAGAAAAATTTTTTCAAACATTTGCTGTGAGTAATGAGTATCTCTCAAAAATAGGAAGCCATAATAATAAGCAACAATAATATGTAAATGTTAGGATGTATAAAATTACGATAAGAAAATGTTATCTGAGATTTTAGCAGTTCTAGGCCAAACATTATCTATTTATTCCTTCATATTAATCATAAGAATTTTACTCACATGGTTTCCCGGTATAGATTGGAGTAACGGTGTTTTATCTGCATTAACTTCTATCACAGATCCATATTTAAATATTTTTAGAGGTATCATTCCTCCCATAGGTGGATTTGATATTTCATCTTTATTAGCTTTTTTACTTTTAAATGTTATTCAAAACTTAATTACAAATTTACAATATGCAAGCTTAGGATATAGCTAAATTTATCTATCGTCACCAGAACCGCTTATCTTTCCTTTAGCAGCTCTCAATTTTAATTTTTCAAGATTTTGTATTGCCACATCCTCTAAATTAAAATTTAATTCTGTGCAAAGATTTGAGATATACCACAAGACATCGCCCAACTCTTTTTTTATACCTAATTTTGATTCGTTATCAAATATTCCATTTTTATCTCTTATAACTTTTTTTACTTTTTCAGCTACCTCTCCGGCTTCTCCAACTAATCCAAGAGTTGGATAAATATTATTTGAACCTATATCTGGATATTGTGCCGTTTCCCTTGCTTTTTTCTGATAAGTTTTAAAATCCATGACTTAAATAACTAACTTTGGGTATGGTAAATTTATTTATATCTAGCAATATTATTTATATATGTCGAATATTGATTTAAAAAGAAGAACAAAAATAGTAGCTACTATTGGGCCTGCAACGCAATCTGAAGAGATAATTACAGATTTAATAAAAGCTGGAGTAACAACATTTAGGTTAAATTTCTCACATGGAGATCATAAAGATCATGCTGCAAGAATAAAAACTATAAGAGAAGTATCAAAAAAGTTAGATATAGATATTGGAATATTACAAGATCTTCAAGGACCTAAAATAAGATTAGGGCGCTTTCAAGATGGTCCAGTAAAAGTTAAAAAAGGTGATAAATTTACGCTTACATCAAATGAAGTTGAATGTACAAATACTATTGCAAATGTAACCTACGACAATCTTTCTAAAGAAGTTAGTGAAGGGAAAAGAATACTTTTAGATGATGGCAAAATAGAAATGATAGTAAAAAAAGTAGATATAGAAGCTAATCTATTAGAGTGCCAAGTTACTGTAGGGGGGGTTCTTTCAAATAACAAGGGTGTTAACTTTCCAGATGTTCAATTATCAGTAAAAGCATTAACAGAAAAAGATAAAGAGGATTTAAAATTCGGTTTATCTGAAGGAGTTGATTGGATAGCCCTAAGTTTCGTAAGAAATCCATCCGATATAAACGAGATAAAGGATTTAATAAACAAAAATGGCCATTCAACTCCTGTAGTCGCAAAAATAGAAAAATTTGAAGCAATTGATCAAATTGATACTGTATTACCCTTATGTGATGGTGTAATGGTTGCAAGAGGTGATTTAGGAGTCGAGATGCCTGCTGAAGAAGTTCCTCTTTTACAAAAGGAATTAATAAGAAAAGCTAATTCATTTGGTATTCCAATAATTACAGCGACACAAATGCTTGATTCTATGGCTTCTAATCCAAGACCAACAAGAGCCGAAGTAAGTGATGTTGCCAATGCAATACTTGATGGAACAGATGCTGTAATGCTTTCAAACGAAACTGCAGTTGGTGATTATCCTGTAGAGGCAGTAAAAACCATGGCAACCATAGCAAGAAGAATTGAAAGGGATTATCCACTAAAAGCTATTGAGAGTCACTTACCAAGTACTATCCCTAATGCTATTAGCGCAGCAGTAAGTAATATAGCTAGACAACTTGACGCAGGCGCAATAATCCCATTAACAAAATCAGGATCTACTGCTCGAAATGTAAGTAAATTCAGACCACCAACACCTATATTGGCAACTACTACTGAGAGAAGTGTAGCGAGAAGATTACAACTTGTTTGGGGAGTTACTCCCATAGTAGTTAAAAATGATGAAAGAACAGCTAAAACTTTTAGTTTAGCTATGCAAATTGCACAAGAAATGGGGATATTAAATCAAGGAGATTTAGTAGTACAAACTGCAGGTACATTAACTGGTATAAGTGGATCTACAGATTTAATAAAAGTCGGTTTAGTCAGGAAAATTGTTTCAAGAGGAATTTCAATAGGGGAAATCGGTGTTACAGGTAAAGCAAGAATAATAAAAAATAATCTTGATATATCTTTAATTTGTCCAGGAGAAATAATATTTGTTCCACAGGAATTAATGGAATTAATACCACTGAGTAAAAAGATTGTCGGTATAGTTACGAACCAAAATGTAGATGATGTTTATGCATTGTATAACAAAAATAATAAAAAGATTTCCACAATTTGTAATTTAGAAAATATAGATAATCATCAAATCAGTAATGGAGACCTTATTACATTGCAGCTTAATGAAGGTGTTATATACATGGGTCAAATTGAAGATGATGACGCAATAGATAAATATAAATATGTCTAGGAATATCTCAATAAAAGAAGCCTTAGGCATGGCTACGAAGACCCTAGTATCAAACAAATTAAGAAGTTCGTTAACAATGCTGGGAATAATTATTGGAAATGCATCAGTTATTACACTTGTTGGACTTGGAAGAGGTGCTCAAACATTAGCAAAAAACCAATTAAGTAATTTAGGTGCAAATGTTTTATTCATTGTTCCTGGCAATAATGACACAAGAAGAAGAGGTATTACATTTCCTAAAAACCTTGTTTTAGAAGATGCTGTAGCAATAAGTAATCAGGTTCCAACAGTTAAAAAAGTTGCTCCTCAAATCTCTGCTAATGAAATTGTACAATCAAATTCTAAAAGCCTAAATATCTCAATTGCAGGAGTTACTCCTGAGTTTCTTGATGTTAGAAGCTTTGAAATAGATAAGGGAAGATTTTTGTCAAAAAGTGATGTTAATAGTGCAAGAAGTTATGTAGTAATAGGTCCTGATCTTAAAGACGAATTTTTTAAAGATAAATCTTCATCACTTGGCAAAAAAATCAGAATTAAAGATCATACTTATGAAATTATCGGAATATTAAAACCAAAAGGGGCTGTATTTGGAAGTAATCAAGACAAAAATGCTTATATTCCACTAACCACAATGGTAAATAGGATAACTGGGAAGGATCCTACATATGGTGTAAGTTTAAGCTTCATCAGTGTGGAGGCGATAAATAAAAATTCAACTAGTGCTGCTAAATTTCAAATTACTAATTTATTAAGGCAAAGACATAAAATAATAAGAGATGATGACTTTGCCGTTAGATCACAAGAAGATGCCTTAAATATAGTTACTAACATAACAAGTGGACTTACTTTTTTATTGGCAGGTATTGGGGCAGTATCATTAGTGGTTGGAGGCATAGGAATCATGAATATTATGCTAGTTTCTGTTAGCGAAAGAACTGAAGAAATTGGACTTAGAAAAGCAATAGGAGCTAAACAGTCAGATATATTAATTCAATTTTTAATTGAGGCATTGATTTTATCTACAATTGGAGGATTAATTGGAACGACAACTGGATTATCAGGTGTCTTTCTTTTATCTCTTATAACTCCACTTCCTGCATCTGTAGGATTTACTACAACTTTTTCTACCATGATCATTTCAGGATCAATTGGTTTAATTTTTGGCGTTTTACCCGCAAAAAGAGCTTCTAAATTAGATCCAATTGTTGCATTGAGAAGTTTATAAATCAAATTTATAATCATGCTCAATTTTTATAAATTAATTGAGATATTGGTGAGTCTACAATCACTAGTAATAACATCAATGCTACCTGTCTATATTCCACTACCTTTTATCTTTAAATCTACTAATAGCTTTGTGTTGCCTATCACATGGCAAATTCCAACCATAATTTTATTAACACTTATTTTTAAAAAAAAAGTTGTTTTCAGAGCATTTTCTATATATTTAACTTTAGGGTTATTTATTGCTCCATTATTTCATCAAGGAGGATCAATAGGATATCTTCTCACTCCAAATTTTGGATATTTATTAGGTGTATATCCATTAATCAAAATAATTGATGTTTTGAATAATAGAAATAAAATAAATATTGGCAACTTTTTAATAAATGGATTTATAGCAATAGGTGCTATGCATCTAACAGGAATATTTTACAACCTTATACAAACTATTTTTTACAGTCAATTTAATATATTTTTATATAATTTAGGGAAATACTCTGTAGGTAAAATTGGATATCATTTTTTAATGCTTTTACCGCTATTATTAGTTATTAAGCCTATTAAACATTTAAAAAAAATCAGATAATGATTTATAAGATACAAACAAAATTATATTTTTTATCTTTAAGTATTTTTATTGTTCTAATAGATCAATTTACGAAATATTTAATGATTTATAATAATAAATTATTTATTAATAAAGATTTTCTTGTATTTAAATTAGACTTTGTAAAAAATTATGGAGCTGCATTTAATATATTTAGTGGTAGTAGAACATTTTTATCTTTAATAAGTATAATTTTTTCAATATTACTTATTTATTTAATATTTAGGAAAAATACTTTAAAAGCAATTGATCTATATTCTTACAGCTTTATTCTTGGCGGAACAATTGGTAATGGTATAGATAGGATATATAAAGGTTTCGTGGTTGATTTTATAAATATAAATATTATAAATTTTCCAATATTTAATATTGCTGATATATCTATTAATATTGGTTTCATTTTTTTATTTTATAACATATTTAAAAATAATCGATAAAATGGATTACTTGAAATTAAAGTATATAAAGTATATTTTATTAATATTATTTCTATATATTTTCTTTTCGATACTTATAAGAATAGTAAATATTTATACACTCTTATTTTTAATAGTATTTATTTATATCTTTTATAGTATTGATAAAAAATTATTTAAAAAAATAATTTATAAAGTTATATTCAAAAATAAAAAGAATACACTTTCATTCAAAAATACATATGGTGCAGCCAAGATAAGTTTGGAAGGTATTGAAAAAATCAATAAAAAAATTAAAGATCAGGTAAAAGTAGAACTTTTAAATTACCAAAAAAATAAACTAGAGTCTCAATTAAATATGGGGGATTATAAAGTTACTCTTTTTGGAGCAGGTTCCTCAGGTAAAACATCCCTAGCAAGATCCTTATTAAAAAATATTGTCGGACAAACATCAGCAAAAATAGGTACTACAAAGCAAATTAATAGTTATAAAATTAGTATTCCAATCCTAAAAAGAAATATTAATATTATTGATACTCCAGGATTATTCGAACCATCTAAGTTAGGCGAAGAAAGAGAAAAAGTAACAATTTTAGAAGCATCAAATTCTGACTTAGTCCTTTTTGTTTTAGATCAAGACATAAATAAATACGAAAACTATTTAATTAAAGAATTATTGAAAATAGGAAAAAAAATAATAATAGTACTAAATAAATGTGATTTGAGGTCTAGTGATGAAAATAATCTTATCGAAGAAAATATAAATTACATAACTTCGGCTAGAAAAAATAATATTTCAGTTGTTCAAACAATTGCAGTACCTCAAGAATATAGTTATGGAAAATCAGATTCCTTAAATTTAATTCCAGAGGTAGGAAGTTTATTTAAGGAAATAATTGAAACTTTAGATAATAATGGTGAAGAGTTATTGGCAGATAATATCCTTTTTCGATCAAATAAGTTAGGCATTAAGAGTAAAAATTTCTTGAAAGAACAAAGATATTTAATGTCAAATAAGGTGATTAAAAAATATATGTGGATAACGGGAGGTGTAATACTAGTTAATCCACTTCCTGCTGTAGATTTCCTTACTACTAGCTCTGTTAATCTTCAAATGATAATGGAATTATCAAAGATATATGAAATAAAAATTACCAAAAAAGATGCAAAAGATTTATCAAAATCATTACTAAGCACATTGGCTAAACTAGGGATAGTAAAAGGTGGTCTTGCAATTCTTTCTCCTGCTCTAGCTACAAGCTTAACTAAAATAATAATATCTAAATCTATACAATCAATTACAGCAGGCTGGTTAATAAGAATAGTGGGACTAAGTTTGATTGAATATTTTAAGAATGGTCAAGATTGGGGAGATGGAGGAATTCAGGAAGTCGTTGATAAGATATACAAAATAAGTAAGAGAGAGGAAATTTTAAATAACTTCGTCAAAGAAGCTATTGCAAAAATTGAAATAAAGAAATATTTTCAATCAAATAAAAGGTTGCCTCAATTTCCTAGGTAATATTTGATAAGTGATCATTAAGATAAGTTCTGAAATCAAAGATAGTTATTAAGATTAAATAAGCAATACAGATAGCTATAGAGATAAAACCTGTTACAATTGCAATAATTTTTGATTTACCCATATTCATTAGTTAAGTATTTAAAACTCTCAATAGTTCTTCAATATGAGATTCCTTTGTATTGTAATTTCCCATAACAACTCGTAAAAAATATTTACCTTTAAATTTTGGTCTAGAAAGCATAAAATTATTGTTAATTAGTTCATTAAGTTTAGTTTGAGTCCATGCATCAGAGTCTTTTGGCTCAAGTTTCTTTGGTAAGAATGAAACAATATGAAGAGGACCTGAATATATATCAAATTTATTTTTACAAATATTTTTTATAAAAAAATCTTTTCTTTTAATTGATGAATTTAATATATTTTCTATTCCATTCAGACCTAAAAATCGCAACCCAAGCCATAGTTTGATAACTTCTGCTGGTCTAGAACCTTGTATACCTATTTCTCCTCTATTTATAATATTTTCTTTAGATGATATATATGGTAGTCCAGTATTAAAAGTATTTTCTAAAGTACTAATATTTGAAACCAATAACAAAGATGAAGTCTTTGTTATGCCAATGATTTTTTGTGGATTTATCGTTATCGAATTAGCCTGATTAATATTATTTAAACCTTCTATTGGAATAGAAGTTATAGCAAAAATTCCTCCAATTGAACCGTCAATATGTAACCATATGTTTCTTTGTTTACAGATATCACTTATTTCTTTAATAGGATCTATGGCTCCTCGTACAGTTGTCCCAAGGGTGGCAACAATAGCAAATATTTTTTTATTTTCTATTGAACATTTATCTAATGACTTTCTGAGATCCTTTATGTCCATTCTACCTTGATTATCAGTTTTAATCCTGACAAGATTAGTAGTATCAAGACCCATTACTCTTATACATTTAACGAAGGAAGAATGAGCATCTTCACTTACAAGTAATACAGAATTGGGATTTGTACCTAATCCAGCGTTATTTCTAGCTGCAATAAGTGCATTCAGATTACTTAATGTACCTCCGCTTGCAGCTATACCTCCTGAGAAATCATTAAACCCTATTTTCATGGCAAACCATTTGCATAATGATTCTTCAAGCAAAGTTACACTTGGTGATAACTCATAAGCAAGAAGATTATTATTTAAACCAGCAGCAATTAAATCTCCCAAAATAGAAAAAATTAAAGGTGGGGGGTCAAGGTGAGCAAGTGATCCTGGATGAACCGGATTAAATGAATTATTCAAAAGAGATTCAATCTCAGAAAATAAATCTTCTTCAGAGTTACCATCTTCCGCAGGCATAATGCCCTTGAAACTCTCATCAAAAGGTAAAGGACCATTTTTATCAGCTTTAGAGAACCAGTCACAAAGAATTTGACTAGTTCTATTCAGAAGAATATTCAATTTGTCATTAGTCCCTAAATATGAGGGGAAATATATATTTTTATTATTAATTAAATCTTCAGCCATCAGATAATATATCTAGTAATAATTCTATTCTCAATATTGCCAAATGAGATATATTTTTGAAAATGGAAATAGTAATAAAGAAGAACGAGTAAAAACAAATAATTCAAAATACACTTTGTGGATGAATTCGATACTAAGAAGATCTAAAGAAATTGGACATGTTGAGCTACCAATCTGTTCAATAATTTTAGATGAGAGAGGAAGATGTATCGGGAGAGGGGTTAACAGGAGGAATATAAATAAAGACCCATTAGGTCATGCTGAGATAATGGCACTTAGGCAGGCATCTCTAATAAAAAATGATTGGAGATTTAATGAATGTACTATTATCACAAATTTAGAACCTTGTACTATGTGTTCCTCTGCTCTTATTCAAGCGAGGATGGGTAAAGTTATTTTCGGGGCTTATGATAAGAAAAGAGGTGGATTGGGTGGCTCAATTGACCTGTCAAAACATAAGAGTGCTCATCACAAAATGGAAATAATTGGAGGTATCCTAGAAGAAGAATGCAGTAAAATCTTACAGATTTGGTTCAAAAAGTTGAGGACTCAAAAATAGAAAATTTCTTTAGCTCAGTATCAAATAGGTTTAATAATCTGTCTACATTCTCCTCACATGAATTAAAACCCATTAGCCCCACACGCCAGACCTTACCGGATAATTCTCCAAGTCCATTTCCTATTTCAATTCCAAAATTTCTTAAGAGATGATTTCTAAAACCATCCCCATCAACTGCTGGAGGTATTTTAACTGTGGTTAGAGTTGGCAATCTATAATCCTCTGATACATGTAATTCCATTCCAAGACTTTCTAAACCATTCCATAATTTCTTAGCATTAGTATTATGTCTATTCCAAACATTTTCTAAACCCTCATTGGCAATTAATCGTAAACCTTCACGTATAGCAAAATTCATATTTACGGGCGCAGTATGATGATAAATACGATCAGAACCCCAATATTTATTTAATAGAGATAAATCTAAATACCAGTTAGGTACTTTTGTTTTTCTTGAACTTAGTTTTTCTTCAGCTCTCTTATTCATTGTAAAAGGGCTTAATCCTGGGGGACAACTTAACCCCTTTTGACTACAACTGTATGCTAGATCAATTTTCCATTCGTCTATCAATATTTCTAAAGCGCCTAGTGAAGTAACTGCATCAACTAAAAACAAGCAGTTATTTTTTCTACATATATCGCCAATCCCATCAAGAGGTTGTAAAACACCACTCGATGTTTCCGCGTGGACAATAGCAAAAATTGCTGGTTTTTTAGTTTCTATTTCATACTTAACTTCCTCATATGTAAAGGCCTCACCCCATGGTTTTTCCATTACGGAAACTTGAGCTTTATATCTATTTGCCATATCTACTAATCTGTCTCCAAAATATCCTTTTTTAGCAATCAAAATCTTTTCTCCTTCTTCAATAAAATTAGCTATTGAAGCTTCCATCGCAGCACTACCAGTACCACTCATTGGAAGTGTAAGACGATTATTGCACTGCCATGTATATCTTAAAAGTTGCTGTACATCAGACATCAAAGAGATATATGCTTCATCTAAATGACCAATAGGATTCAAAGAAAGAGCGCTTAAGACTTCTGGATGTGCATTTGAAGGGCCTGGACCTAATAAAAGTCTAGAGGGAACATAAGTCTTTGAGAAATGAGATAAATTCTCTTTATTTAAAGCCGGAATAAGTTTTGCTTCTGTCAAAGCATTACATTCGATTACCTTTAAACTAAACTAATATCGTCTCTTAAGCGATATTTATTTAAAGAAATTAATTCAATTTAAATAATTAAGTAAATAATTATTAAAGTTATGACTTGAAACACTGAAAGAAGACATCAAGTGTTGAAAAAAGGTTACGGTTGATACATAACAAGAATCATCAAGTAATTAATTTCATAGAAGGTATCTTATAAGTTATGTCAAAGTCTCCACAAGATGTTTTAAGTCAAATTAAAGATGAAGGAATTGAACTCATCGATTTAAAATTTACTGATATTCATGGTAAATGGCAACATCTAACTCTTACATCAGACATGATAGAAGAGGATTCGTTTACAGAAGGTTTAGCATTTGATGGTTCATCAATAAGAGGATGGAAAGCAATTAATGCCTCTGATATGTCAATGGTTCCTGATGCAAGTACAGCATGGATAGACCCTTTTTATAAACATAAAACTTTAAGTATGATTTGCTCTATCCAAGAGCCTAGAAGTGGTGAGCCTTATGATAGATGCCCAAGATCTTTAGCTCAAAAGGCATTAAAATACTTAGAATCTACTGGGATTGCTGATACAGCATTTTTTGGCCCGGAACCAGAATTCTTCTTATTTGATGACGTAAGATACGACTCAAAAGAAGGTTCCTGCTTTTACAGTGTAGATACAATTGAAGCCCCATGGAATACAGGAAGAACTGAAGAAGGTGGAAATTTAGGATACAAGATCCAATACAAAGAAGGTTATTTCCCTGTTTCTCCAAATGATACCGCGCAAGACATCAGATCTGAAATGCTTCTTTTAATGGGTGAATTAGGTATACCCACAGAAAAGCATCACCATGAAGTTGCTGGTGCCGGTCAACACGAACTTGGAATGAAATTCGATTCGTTAATTAATTCTGCTGATAACGTAATGACTTATAAATATGTTGTCAGGAATGTTGCTAAAAAATATGGTAAAACTGCAACGTTTATGCCCAAGCCTGTTTTTAATGATAATGGAACTGGAATGCATGTTCACCAAAGTTTATGGAAGAGTGGTCAGCCACTATTTTTTGGCGAGGGAGCATATGCAAATTTATCTCAAACAGCAAGATGGTACATCGGAGGCATACTTAAACATGCTCCATCATTCTTAGCATTTACTAACCCAACTACAAATAGTTATAAACGATTGGTTCCAGGATTTGAAGCACCTGTAAATTTAGTTTATTCTGAGGGTAATAGATCAGCTGCAGTAAGAATACCTTTAACAGGTCCAAGCCCTAAAGCTAAAAGATTAGAATTCAGATCAGGTGACGCACTTGCAAATCCTTACCTAGCATTTTCTGTAATGATGCTTGCTGGTATTGATGGAATTAAAAACCAAATTGATCCTGGTGATGGAGTTGATGTAGATTTATTTGAACTTCCAGATGATGAACTTGCAAAAATTGATACGGTACCTTCATCTCTTAATGACTCACTTAATGCTCTAAAAGCAGATAAGGATTATCTATTAGCTGGTGGAGTATTTACTGATGATTTTATTGATAATTTTATCGATATAAAATACGAAGAGGTACAACAATTAAGACAAAGGCCTCATCCACATGAATTCTTTATGTATTACGATGCATAATTGAAAGAACATATTAGTTTAAATTAATCAATTTGAGAAATATCACAAAATATTCTCAAATTGATTTTTTTTTTGTTGGAATATAGATATATATATTGAAAAATGGCTAGGGAATCTATTTCAAAAATTGCATATAAAACGCTACAACAAAGTAAAAGCCTTGCAGGTTTCGCTCACAAGCAGATCAGTTCAAGATTAATGAATTTTATTCTTCCCGATTCTAAGCTTGAAAATTTTGATATAGATAAGGATCTTCTAATACAAATCCAAAATTCTATGGATAACTTAAGAGAAGAAGATTGG
This sequence comes from Prochlorococcus marinus str. GP2, assembly GCF_000759885.1. Lineage (NCBI taxonomy): Bacteria > Bacillati > Cyanobacteriota > Cyanophyceae > Synechococcales > Prochlorococcaceae > Prochlorococcus > Prochlorococcus marinus. The sequence continues at coordinate 186,481 of NZ_JNAH01000004.1, read as the reverse complement.
AATGATGCAGAAAAAAATATATATCCAAAAAAATTATTGTTTGACGAGCCATGGCTTAGATATTTAACTCAATATCCTAAAATTTGGCTCGATATGCCTAATACATGGGATAGACGTAGAAAACAAAACTTTGATGATCTTCCAAAATCAATTGATAAAGATAATTATCCTCAATATTACTTAAGAAATTTCCATCATCAAACAGATGGTTATTTATCAGATTTTTCAGCTAGCATTTATGACTTACAAGTAGAGATACTTTTTAATGGAAGTGCTGACTCAATGAGAAGAAGAATAATTAAGCCAATAAAAGAAGGACTTGAAATTTTTAGCGATAGAAAAAAAAGTTCATTAAAAATACTTGATGTGGCCACAGGTTCAGGGAGAACATTAAAACAATTAAGAGCCGCATTTCCTAAAGAAAAAATTACAGGAATTGATTTATCTGATTCATACTTAAAAGAGGCAAGTAGATATATTTCAGATTTAGATGGAGATTTAATCCAGTTAATAAAAGGTAATGCTGAAGAATTACCTTTTGAAAATGATAGTTTTCAATGTATTTCTTGTGTTTACTTATTTCATGAATTACCTAGAACAATTAGAGCTAAAGTATTAAATGAATTTTTTAGAGTTCTTGAACCTGGTGGGATATTAGTTTTAGCTGATTCAATTCAAATAAGTGATTCACCTGACTTTACATCTGTAATGGAGAACTTCTATAAATCTTTTCATGAGCCTTTTTATTGTGATTACATAAAAGAGGATATAGATTCTAAAATAGAGGATGTTGGTTTTAAAGATGTAAAATCAAATTCCTTTTTTATGACCAAAGTGTGGTCTGCTGTAAAGTAAATAAAAACTTCTATGACCTATTGGGATAAAGATACTATTCAGCTTGTTCAAAGTCTTAATGACAAATTAAAGATTGATCATTCTACATGGCATAAAGATAAAGGAAATAAATATAAACGATCTGCAGAACTAATTTCTGCGGGTTTATGCCATTTAATTATTTCTTGTAATGAGAATGAAACTATTGAGTATATGGAAGAAAGTATTAAATGGTTAAAAGAAATTAACGTAGATCAACCTTGCCCTAGTAAAAATCACCTTTTTAAAGCTAACTGAAGCCTATTACCCTTACTACTCCATCTAACATCATCAAAACATTCATTAATAATATAAAGGCCGCGGCCATTTGCACTACTTATTTTTTTTGGTAATTTATAGTCTCTTTTTTTATTTCTAAACCATTACCTTGATCTTGAATTTGCCAAACACACCAATTAGGAGTAATTATTCTTCTTACTCTAATATTTTTTTTAGGATCTAATTTATTTCCATGTTTTACAGCGTTTACTAGAGCTTCATGTAAACCAAGTTTTATAAGATAGCTTGATTGAGAATTTTTAATAGGTTCTAATAATTGATCTACAAATTCATTTAACTGCAATGATGATTCGAATTCGTAGTTTGACCAGTTAATCTTTGGCCTTTTAAAAAACTTTTTTAAAATATTTTTGCCCCGTAATAAGGACATAATAATATTTTCAGACTGAACTAATTTTAACTTATTAAATACCTCAATTTAAAGAATATTGTTATGTCTCTCTGCAATAGCAGGGTGCCGCAAGATGGAATCCATAAGTCTTACTCCTCTTAGTTGATTTATTAAAGGCATATGACCATCGGGAGCATCTAATGACCAGCAAAAAGATCCAGGATATCTAGTCCATAACCCATCTTGTTTCCAACCTATTTTCGGCCACATTAATTCATATTTTTTTCCTACTGATTTTAATATCTTTGCTTGAATTGAGAATCCAAATCTACCCGTAGAATAAATAGTCCATAATCTATCAATTGTTTGTAAATCTTTACCTGACATATTCTTAACCTCACTGTAGAAGACATATCCACGTTTTTCAGCTAATTTTCCAGCTAATTTTCTCAGGTAAGAACTAGTTAATCTATCAGCCTCTTCAAATTTTTGCTCAATTAACATTAATTGCAGTTCTTCATAATTAATATCAATATCTGAATAAGTATTAAACCAATTATTAAATTTGGAGTTTTTAAAGAATTCAGGCTTAAATTTTTTTAATACTTGCAATATCCAACCAGCAGCCCAGTCATCTCCTTCACTATCAAAGATATCGAAGAGTGAAGGCCCAAGATTAAAAATATTTTCGACTTCGGATTCTATTTGAGTTAATGAATTTATTCTTTTTCTTTGATTGGAATCTACAAATTGTTTTATTAAATCTAATGTAACATTATTATAGTTATCTTGTTCTTTGTTATTCATTTTAAAAAATCAATCTAAAAAAATAAAAACTATCCATGTATTTCAAAAGAAAAGAACTAGAGAAATTTAGAAGTTTTAAAGGACCACTTATAGATGTTAGAAGCCCGAGTGAATATTATAAAGGACACCTGCCTAATTCTATTAACATTCCATTATTTGATAATGATGAGAGATCTAAAATTGGGACGATTTATAAGAAAGAAGGAAGAAAAAAAGCAGTCATAGAAGGATTAAAATTTTTTGAAAAAAAAATGGAATTACTTCTTGATAATTTATTCATGAGTATTGAGTCTTATAAAACTATTTCTAATAAAAATAATGAATTTTTTATCAGAATATATTGTTCTAGAGGAGGAATGCGTTCACAAAGCATTGCTTGGCTACTAGAAAAATATAAATTAAATCCAATAACACTTCATGGAGGATACAAAATATATAGAAAATGGGTATTAGATAGTTTTTCAAAAAAGTTGAATATAGTAGTTATTGGAGGAAAAACAGGAACAGGAAAGACAAAATTATTATCATTAATAGAGAAATATAAATATCAAACTATTGATCTTGAAGGATTTGCTTGTCATAGAGGAAGTACATTTGGAGGTTTAGGAATGAAAGAACAACCTTCAAATGAACAATTTGAAAACCAAATTGCAGAAAAATTAAATTCCTTTAAATTTACTAAAAATATTTTTGTAGAAGCTGAAAGTGCAAATATAGGCAAATGCAAAATACCACATGAATTCTTTAATCAGATGAAAAATTCTAGGAGAATTGAAATTGTAAGGAGCGAATCTAACAGGTTAGAAGAGTTAATAGATACATATAGTGTATTTAAGAAAGAGGAACTCCAAGAATCTGTATTAAGGATTAAAAAAAGATTAGGACCACAAAGAACAAAAATAGCTCTCGAATCAATTAATAATGAGAGGTGGGACTTAGTTTGTAAATCAGTTCTAGAATATTACGATAAGTGTTATGAATATGAAAAGGTTGGCAAAACAAATATAAAGATATTAGATTTAACCGATAAAAAATATGATGAAAGTATCCTTGAGTTAATAAATAATCTTTTATAAAATAATTACAAACGAATGTGAAAAATATTTCCTAAGATAATAAATTATAAAACTAACATTATGACAGCAAATAAAGATGCAAAAATACAATTTTATGAAGGAACTGATGAACCAGTAGTACCAGAAATAAGGCTTACTAGGAGTAAGGATGGTACCACCGGCCAAGCATTATTTTTATTCGAAAAACCTCAGGCATTATCTTCCATTACAGATGGTGAAATCACAGGCATGCGTATGATTGACTCTGAAGGTGAAATACTAACTAGGGAAGTAAAAGTAAAGTTTGTTGATGGAGAACCAATATTTTTAGAAGCAGCATACATTTGGAAGAACACATCTGACTTTGATAGATTTATGAGATTTGCAAATAGTTATGCCAAATCAAATGGATTAGGATATTCTGAGAAAAAGTAGAAATTTTGAAAATTGAGTAGTTCATCATATTTTAAGTTAGTAGTAATTTTAATCACTTCGTTAATAGTATGGACTCTAAGAGATTTTCTTCTTCTAATAATTTGCTCCTTAGTAATTTCAAATATTGTATGTAATTTATGTAATCAAATACAAAAGGGGTTGAAAATTCCCCGACCGCTGTCATTGTTTCTTGTTTTAACTGTTATATCAGTAATAGTATTTACTATTTTTATTCTTGTATTGCCTCCGTTTATAAAAGAATTCAACGAAATACTAGTTGACATTCCAAATGGTTTATCAAAAATAAATATTTTGATTAATACAAATCTGAACAAATTTAATAATTTATTTTATGGTGAACAATCAGAAAATGTTATTGACATTTTTAGTCTTATAAATGATGTAGTTACCATTCCAGATGCCTCAACTATTGCAAAAGCTATACAAGAAAGTTTTAGAAATTTAATAAATATTGCGGGGAATTTGGGTTCAGGTGTTTTGAGATTAATTTTCGTATTAGCAGTGAGTTTAATGATTTCTATTGAACCAAAACAATATAAAGAAAATATACTTCTATTAATTCCAAAAAATTATCGTAACAAATTTAGAAATATTCTGGAAAAATGCAATATTGCATTAGCAAATTGGACCTTTTCTATGGTCATAAGCTCATTATCAGTAGGTCTATTATCATTAATAGTTCTCTCTATATTAGATGTCAAATATGTTGTCTCAAATGCTTTAATAGCGATGGTTCTTAATATTATTCCAAATATAGGTCCAGTTATTAGTGGTATATTTCCAATCTCAATTGCACTACTAGATAATTTCTGGAAACCACTGGCTGTTTTAGGAGCATATGTAATCATTCAAAATATTGAAAGCTACATAATAATGCCATCTATAATGAAGAAAAAAGCAAACTTACTTCCGGGTTTAACATTAATATCACAATTTGGATTTACCTTCATTTTTGGTCCATTAGGCTTAATACTATCTCTTCCATTAGCTGTAGTAATACAAGTTTTAATCAAAGAATCATTTAAAGATATTTAAAAACTACTTAATTAATTTTTTATATAAATATGGGTAGGAAAAGAGTATAAAGAAAGCTAAGGGATGTTTACCAATAGCAAAATATAGTGAATTAAAAGTAAAATGATCAAGTAATATTCTTAGCTCAGTAGATAGATCTATTAAAACTAAAGAAAATAAAATTATCAAATAATAATTCAATTTCATAAAATTAGAAGCTTAAGGTCAGTCTTTAAGCAGCAAAGTTGGAGCCAATAAAATACTTGAATAACTACCAACTATAATTCCTAATGATAAGGACAAGGAAAACCAAAATAGCGAGTAAGATCCAAACAACATTATGCTTAATAAAGGGATAAGAGTTGTAATACTGGTAAACGTTGTTCTCCTAAATGATTCATTTACTGATAATTGAATAGTTTCGTTATGGCCTTCTTTATTTGATTTTAAATTCTCGCGAATTCTATCAAAAATAACAACAGTATCATTTACAGAATAACCAGCAATAGTTAGCAAAGACACCGCAAATAAACTATTTACTTCGACAGATAATATAATACCCAACCAGGAGAAAATACCGAAAACAATTAATAAATCATGGAACAAAGCTAATAATGCAAATAATGCATATTTTTTATCAAATCTAATGGTTATATATAAAGATATTGCAAATAAAGAAACCAACAATGAAGCAACACAATTATTAAGTAATCTTTTCCCTAGCTTTGGACCTATTAATCTTGAATCCTTACTCTCATAATTAAGAGGTCCCACAATATTATCAAGATTCGAAATAAGATTATTTGACTCTTCGATACTCAAATAAGGGGTCCTTATTGAAATTAATTTATTGTTATTTTGGAATTGTAATTTAGTATTATTTAAAACATTTTTATTTTTTGAGATCTCCCTTAAATTTTCCAAAACAGAATCAGGGGGGAAATTAGAACATTCCTCTTCACAAACTCTCTCTATTCTTAATTCATTTCCACCAATAAAATCCATCCCTAAATTTATAGGTTTTTTATAGGAAGTATTAAAAGTAGAATATAAAATTCCTAAAAGACTCAACAAAATAAGAAGAGTTGAAAAACTAATTATCTTTCTTTTATTTTTTATTAATTCAAAATTGTATATCATGGGAAAATAAGAAATAAAAAATTTAATTTGAAAAATTTTTCTTGGGTAGATAGAGATTTTTTTGTCTCAAAGATTGATATGTTGTAAAAAATCTCAAAATAGTTTTAGAGCAGTTTAATGAGGTAAACAAGCTTATAAAGACTCCAATACCTAATGTTGCCGCAAAACCTTTAACAAAATTTGTTCCTAATAAAAACAGTACAAAACAACTTAGAAGAGTAGTAATATGGCCATCAACTATGGATGAATTAGCTCTTTGAAAACCACTATCAATAGATCTTGTAAGAGTATTTCCATCATATAATTCTTCTCTAATTCTCTCAAATATCAGAATATTTGCGTCAACAGCCATACCAATGCTAAGTATAAGACCAGATATTCCCGGTAAAGTCAAAGTTACAGGAATTAAAGAATATAGGGCTAAGTTAAAGAAACCATAAAGTACTAGAGAAAGAACTGAGACAAAACCTAGAATTCTATAATTAAAAATCATAAATATACCAACAAAAATTAATCCACTAATAGCTGCATAAAGACTTTTTAAAATATTTTTAGATCCCAAAAGAGCCCCTATAGTGTTAGATTCTACTATTTCAATTGGCAATGGTAATGAACCTCCTTTAAGTTGAACTTCTAATTCTCTAGCATTTTCAGCACTAAAATTACCGCTTATTGTAGCTGATCCACCTGTAATCCCAGTATTAACGAACTGACTACCAACACTTGCTTCACTAATTGATTCGCCATCAAGAATGATAGCCAATAGTTGATTAGTTCCAGCAATTGACTTTGTAATTTCTGCAAACTTTTCTCCGCCTGAATTACTAAAAGTTAATAAAACTTCCCAGTTACTATTTGTTTGTTCTTGTCTCCTTCCTGCGTTAATAAGATCCTTACCAGATAAATCTGTTTTAATAAATAAATTAGTAATTTCTTTATCAACATACTTTTTAATTTCAATTAACATCCCATATATATCACTACTAGTGTATGAGTAATTTAATTCTTGCTCTATCTTTTTAAGATCATTTTGAATGATCTTTAGGTAATTTTCATCATTTTGAGTTTTATCTGAAGAGGAATATAGTTCAATTAATTCTTTAATATTCAATCTCTGAAGTTGCAAGGTTTTTAAATCTGTAGATGTTCCTTTTTTTTGAGTCCTAAATTCTAATAAAGCAGTCTTACCTAATACCCTTGATGCCACTAATGGATTTTGTTCACCTGGTAATTCTAAAATCAATTGATCTCCACCAAGAGTCTGCAAATTAGACTCAGAAACTCCTAAATTGTTAACGCGTTTATCAATAACCGAATTAACAGCTTCAAGTTCATCACTTGTTACTTTACCCTCCTCTTTAATAATTTGTAGTGTAAGTTGAGAACCCCCTTGTAAATCCAATCCCAACTGTAAGGGATAATTTATTAATAGATAAACAGATAAAGTAAGTAGAAATATAATAAAAAAAAGCCAACCTTGCCTTCTTTTCATTGGTTATATACTCCCACTAATTAAGTGTTCAACTTTTTCAACTATTTGATGTGGTTGGATTATTGTCAAATTCTCAAGATTTCCATTATAAGGAGTTGGAATATCCTGACTAGATAATCTAATTGGTCGGGCATCAAGATCATCAAAACACTCTTCTGTTATCAAGGCAATTAATTCTGCACCAATACCTCCAGTCTTCATACATTCTTCAACAATAATTACTTTATTTGTTTTTCTTATTGATTTTGAGATGGCTTCCATATCAAATGGTTTTAAACTTATTAAATCTATTAACTCAACATCTATTCCTTTTTTTTCTAATTCTTCAACAGCTTTAAGGCAGTGATGTCTCATTCTTGAATAAGTCAATAAAGTAATATCTTTCCCTTCTTTTACAACGTCAGCTTGATCTAAAGCGCATGTATAATCACCCTCAGGTAATTCTTCAGACAAATTGTATAGTAGAACATGTTCGAAAAATAGAACCGGATTATCATCTCTTATAGCTGCTTTCATTAAACCTTTAGCATTTGTGGGTGTACTACATGCAACAATCTTTATGCCAGGAACTGCATGAAAATATGCTTCAAGTCTTTGACTGTGCTCAGCACCAAGTTGACGGCCAACTCCTCCAGGTCCTCGAACTACTGCTGGTATTTTATAATTTCCACCACTTGTATATCTAAGCATACCCATATTATTTGATATCTGATTAAAAGCTAAAAGCAAAAAACCCATATTCATTCCTTCTACTATTGGTCTTAAGCCAGTCATTGCTGCACCAACAGCCATACCCGTAAAACTATTCTCTGCAATTGGAGTATCTAAGACTCTTAACTCTCCATATTTTTCATATAAATCCTTAGTTACCTTATAAGATCCTCCATATTGACCAACATCCTCCCCCATAACGCAAACATTTACATCATTTGCCATTTCTTCATCAATTGCCTCTTTCAAAGCATTAAATAATAATGTTCCAGCCACAATTAATTACCTAATTAATCACATATATAATCCTACCACTTTGAATAATTCAACCTCCTTCAGCGAAGGTTATGAGTAGTAATATTGATAAAATCATTCCAGGTGACAGCAAAAGGACTAAAAGGCCTAAGTCATGTAAAGACATTCGAAGAAAGCATTTTCTTAATAATATTGGGAATTCAACTTTTCTTCAGAAAAAAACTGCGAATAAATACAATAAAAAGTCCTAAACCTATAAAAGCAAAAGAGAAAGTTAACAAAAAAGATAATCCAATTATTAAGGTATTAATACTAGAAGAAATATTTTGGACTATTTCAGAAGAATTAGCTGGTTTATGTACTGAAAAATAAATTGCAATTTTATTACTTAAAAAATAAAAAAATATAAATAATAAAAAACTTGTTAATGATCCTACAATAAAATTGAATGGTCCTTTTTCGGGAATGTTTTTTTCAATATTCTCATTACTTTTATCAGCCACAATAAAATTTTGTAAAAAAAAATTTAAATGAATGTTATTCCCTTTTCAAGGAAAGTGCAAACCCATGAATCGTAACCTTTATTTCTAAACAATTTATAATTTGCAATTAATTCTTTTTTAGCAGTCTCAATATCTTTAAAGACTGCAAAGCATGTAGGGCCTGATCCACTCATTGAATATGTAAGACAATTTTCTAATTTAGAAAGTAAATATAATGCCTGCTTTACAGAATCATTTTCATTTTCAACAACTAACTGCAAATCATTTTTAATGGATGAATGATGAGTATCAAAATCCAAGTTATTTAAACCATTATCTCTTAAATTTTTTCTTATGTTCTCAATCATTTCTCTATCAGTAAGATATTGATCACAAAATCTATTACTATATTTTTTATAAGTTTCAGCGGTAGATACTGATACATTTGGATTTTTTAAAAGAATTACTCCATATCCAAAGTTTGAATCTAATTTCTCCAAAATTTCTCCTCTTCCAAAACATAATTGAATACCACCATTTATAAAAAAGGGAATATCAGATCCTAAATTTGATGCTAATGAACATAATGTTTCTTTATCTAAATTCAAATCCCATAACTTATTAAGACCAATTAATGTTGCTGCTGCATTACTGGATCCTCCTGCTAGTCCAGCTCCAATTGGAATATTTTTTCTTAAAAATATATTCGCACCGTAATCTATATTTGATTTTTTCCTTAATAGATTTGCCGATTTAACAATTAAGTTATCTTCAGATAAGCTTAAATCATTACAATCAGACTCAAGTTTAATTAAACCTTCATTATTAATTTCAAATTCTAAATAATCAGAAAGATCGATATTTTGCATAATCATTGCTAACTCATGAAATCCATCATCTCTTTTACCAATAACTTCAAGGTGCAAATTTATTTTGGCAGGAGACTTTATATTAATTTTCGTTTTAGGTAAATTTTGCATATACTTAAACTTTTTATTTTTTAATTTTAATACAATTTTCTGCAAGCTTAATCCATTGGTCAATTGAAATATCTTGTGGCCTTAAATTAAAACAAACTTTTGAATATTCAGATAATTCATTTATCTCTTCATTTGAAAGTACTGAATTAAGAGTATTTCTAAGCATTTTTCTTCTTGAATTAAATGAAATTCTAAGAAGTTTATCTATATATTTTTCTAGACTAATATCTAATCGTAAATCATTTTTAATTGGTTCGAAAACTACTAAAGAAGAAAAAACTTTTGGAGGCGGATTAAATGATGAAGGGGGCACATCACATATTTTTTTTATTTTTGATAAAAGTTGCATTCTTATACTAAGCGCACCAGCATTGGGACTACCTTCTTTTGACAAAATCCTATCTACAACGTCTTTCTGCATTAAAAATATTATTTTTTCGTAATTATGGTTTCTTATAACTCCCAATCGACCTATAAAAATATCCAATATTGGGCCAGTTATATTGTAAGGAATATTTGCAATCACTTTAGTAATCTTCTTATTAATCGAATCTAAATTTACAGAAAGAATATCTCCCTGCTGCAGTGAAAACTTATCATTATTATTGAATTTATCATTTAATAAATTTATTAAATCTTTATCTAACTCAATTGCATGTAATTTTTTAATTTCTGAATCTAATAACTTAGATGTTAAAGCTCCTTTACCAGGACCAATTTCTAAAATAAAGTCATTTTCATTAAGAACAGCAATTTCTTTAATTTTTTCTAATATTTTTTTATTTACCAACCAGTGTTGCCCAAATCTTTTTTTTTGATGATAGTTTTTAGAATTCATCTAAAAGATCAATAATATGTTTTAATTAAATATGAATTTATTTAATACTTTATATCATGAGCTTATCAAAAAATAATTTAGATAAACTCAATAAATTTAAAAAAAATAAAAATTTAAATAATGAAAGTAAAAATATAAATAATTACACAAATGCAACTAATAATGATAATTTAATCATCAATCCACTTAATTCAGAAGATCCCAATAAAATTTTTTATTCGTTAATTGATAATTCAGAATCTTTAGAAGAGACTTCTAACGTTAATACCTCACTAAGAAAAAGTGAGATTAATCAAATTAATATGAATTCTAAAAAAAATAAATTTTCCAAGAATTTAACAATCGAAGAGGAACTATATGATGAATTTAATTATCTTCTTGATGAATAATTACTTTTAATACTTACTTATGCTTCAAAGTAATAGATTAACTATTTATGCTATCGGTAAAATAAAGAAACTTTGGATTAGAGATGGAATTAATCAATACAAAAAAAGAATGCCTGAACTTATCATTAATGAGTCAAAAACTTTTAATGTAAATAATCTTAGATCCAATAACAATATTATTATCTGCCTAAGTGAAGAAGGGAAGCAGTTTAATTCATTTGAATTATGTTCTTTACTCTTAAATTTTAAAAATAAAAAAATTAATTTCTTAATCGGTGATGCTGATGGAATAAGTTCAGATATCAAAAAAAATTCAGACCTTATTCTAAGTCTGTCTCCTTTAACTTTTCCTCATGAATTAGCCAGATTAATCCTAATCGAGCAACTCTATAGATCTGTTTCTATATCTAACAACTCTCCTTACCATCGTTCTTAAAAAGATTAGATCTAATCTAAAATTAATCTATAAAACTTTAATAACTAACTATTTTTTAAATTTTTATTGTATAGTACATATATACTATCAAAATTTAAATCTTGAATTTCTTTGATTCAAATACTAAAATTTTTAAAATCCCCTTATTAGTAGATTCAGTATCAGCAGGATTTCCTTCTCCTGCAGATGACTATACAGAAGAGAATATTGATTTAAATGAACATTTAATATCTAATCCGTTTAGCACTTTTTTTCTTAGAGTTAAAGGTGACTCAATGATAAATGCAGGAATTAAAGATAAAGATCTAATAATAGTAGACAAGAGTTTAACAGCCAGGCCAGGGAATATTATCATTGCCATGATAGACGGGGAATTTACAATAAAAAGATTATCTATAAAAAATAATGAATTGTATTTAAAAGCAGAAAATCACAATTATCCTGATTTTAGATTTAAAAATCATATTGATGTACAGATATGGGGAGTTGTTATTTATTCAATACATAGCTATTTATGAAAATTTCAAGTATTGATGCGATAGCTCTTATAGATGCTAATAACTTTTACGCGTCATGTGAACAAACTATTAATCCTCAATTAAGAAATAAACCAGTAGTAATTTTATCTAATAATGACGGATGTATCATTGCAAGAAGTCCTGAAGCACGTGCTTTAAAAATTAAAATGGGAACTCCATATTTTAAGGTCAAAGAAAGATTAAATAAATTAGATGTAGCAGTTTTAAGCTCAAACTACTCGCTTTACGGGGATATGAGTAGAAGGTTAATGAATTTACTGAAAAACTACTGTGAACAAATAGAGATTTATTCTATTGATGAAGCATTTATTTCTATTTCTAGATCTAATGATAAAAATCTATATCCTTGGGCAAGAAACCTAAGATCATTAATATATCAGAATCTAGGGATTCCCATAACAGTAGGAATAGGAGAAAATAAAGTAAGAGCAAAAATTGCGAATAAATTAGCTAAAAATATTGATTATTCGGCTGGAATATTTGATTTAGCTAACACCAGAAATGAGAATAATTATTTAAAAAAAATTAATGTAGATGAGATCTGGGGAGTCGGGAAACAAACCTCTAATTGGTTACAAAGTAAAGGTATTAAAAATGCAAGAGAATTACGAGATATGGAAGAAAATGAAATCATTAAGAAACTAGGCATTGTAGGGAAAAGATTGCAATTAGAACTTAAAGGTCATAAATGTCTACCCATAGAAGAAAGTAAAAAATCAAAAAAAGAAATCCAGGTAAGCAGAAGTTTCGGTACTCCTGTCACCAAATTAGAAGACTTAACTCAAGCACTGGCAACTCACGCAATAAAAGCGTCTGAAAAGATGAGAAGCCTGAATTTGCAATCATCCGATATTAGAGTATTCGCCAGAACCAGTAGATATTCAAGTCAAAGTTATCAAAGAAGTGCTCATAGAAAACTTACGAATGCAACAGACGATACAAATAGTATTTTAAAAATAGTAGTTGAATTATCTAAAGAAATTTTTAATCCCGAATATAAATTTTCAAAGGCTGGTGTTTTAATGCAGGATTTAACTAATAGCGAATATTTACAGCAGTCAGTTATAAATTACAAATCTCAGAAAGAACTAAAAAAATCAGCAAATCTTATGAGAACTATTGATTCATTAAATAGAAGATTTAATAAAAATGCAATTACATGGGCTATTACAAAAAACCCAAAAAGTTGGATGATGAATAAGAATTTCTTAAGTCACTCATCTACAACTGATATAAAACAGATACCAACTATAGTAAAGTAAAAAAAATGGAACTTTTAATATTTTTAAGCAAATTAGATAAAGAAATTCTTAACTTATTAATAAAAGCAAATTACGTAGTTGAAGAAAATAAAATTGAATGTTTAATAAATAAAGAAATAAAAGGACTACATAATTTTAAAGAAAATAAAATAATAATATGTACTGAGAATGCAAAAAGGAAGACAAATTATAGAAATACGAAGCGACAACAAAATAAAGATAACTTCAAAACAGAATTAGCAATAAGAAAAGCATTAAGACATGAAGCTACTCATGCCATACAAAAATGCAACGATAATAAAACGGTAGGGGATATAAAAGATTTAGAAGATAAATTACATCCAAGAAAGAGAGAAGCATTAGAATTTTCTACTTCAAAGTTTTCGGGAACTTATGCAAAAGAAGTAGAAGCTTATGTTCTTGAAGATAAACCCAAAAAAGTTAAAAACTTGATTAAAAAATACTGCCTATAAATTAAAAATTTTTATATTAACTAGCGATGAAATTGCCACAACGTTGTTTATCTAAAAGATTAATATGTCGCCTTTCTAAATAATATAATTCCTGAAATTTAATCGCGTCTGAATTTAAATCCTTAAAAAGATCGTCGATCTCTTTATTAGTATTTGAGGAACCTGTAGAAGAATTATCAATTAGAATAGATATACAATTTTCTAAAGTTTTTAATCTTTGAGATCCCCAAGATTCAATCAAGTGTCTACATCTTTTTAAAGAATTATATTTCTCAAGAAGAGATAAAGTTCCAAGTAAATTGTCTTTAGGATTACTCAGCAAAGTTAAAAACAACTCATTTGGATTAACAAAAATATTAATTTTATTTAATGATTCAGGATTATTAAGAGCTAAGTAGTCAGGTAGAAGTGAAATTATGTTAATGGCTGTAAATTCTTTTTGAAGATTTTGACTATTTGATTGTTTTAAATCATTTAAATAATTTAAACCTAAATTATTTTGTTCAATTTTTGCAATAGTTTCCCACAGATTTTGAATATAATTAGTATTGAAGCCATTAATTTCTCTTTTAAGAAATTCTTCACGAATAAATAGCCTAAGATCTGGACAATGTAAATAATAAAAAATTATTTCAGATTCATTTTTCTCACGACGAGAAATTTCATTTGGTTGTTCAAATTTTTTTGATCTACCATGCCAACGAAATCCCTTAACTTGATTTCTTAAATCTTGTTCAAACTGTATTGCTAACCTAGCTTGTCCCTTACTTAATCGTTCTGAAATTTTTTGTAAGTAATGAGTTCTGGTTGATGATTGAGGGAGTTTACTCAACAATTTTACCAATGCAGAAATAACACTCTGGAAAATTTCAGCCTTAGTTAAATCTTTATCTTTAAAAATCTGATCAATCTCCCAATCAATCCAAAAGGATGAATTATCAATTAAATTGAAATAATCTTCAGGAGTATGGCGATTCAAATATTCGTCAGGATCTTTAAAATCATTTAGTTGAAGTATCTTAAGATTAATTTGATCATGAAGAGATAAACTCTCCACTTCTTTTATTACTCTTTTTGTAGCTAATATCCCAGCATTATCAGAATCAAAATTCAAAATTATATTTTTGTTATCTGTACATCTACATAGTTGAGAAATCTGATACTTATTTAATGCAGTACCGAGAGATGCAACAGAATTAGTAATACCTTTTGAATGAAGAGAAATAACATCAAAGTAGCCTTCAACAATAATGGCTTTATCTCTTTTCCTAATATTGCTAGAAGCTTTTTCGAATGCAAACAACATTTTGCCCTTTTCAAATATCTCTGATTCAGGAGAATTAAGGTATTTAGGTTCCTGACCATCAAGAGATCTTCCTCCAAAAGCAACTACTCTTCCCTGCATATCATGTATTGGAACAATTAATCTATTTCTAAAACGATCATAAATCTTGTCAGAATTATCTTTAGAAATTGCGAGGCCTGAAGCTAATATTAAATTAATAGGAAATTTTTCTACCTTAGATAGATAGTTGAATAAATCATTCCATGAATTTGGGGCAAAACCTAATTCAAAGTTATCAATAATCTTGTTACTCAAATTTCTCTTTGATGTTAAATATTTCTTGGCTTCAACACCTAGAGAATTATTCAATTGAGACTTAAACCAATTTTTGGTAACTCTTAATATTTTATAAAGCTCTTCCTTTCTAGATAATTGTTTTTTATAAGCCTCTACTTGGGGACCCTCAAGGTTTTCAACATTAATATTATTTTTCTTGGCAAGAGACAGTACAACATCAGAAAAATTTGCTCGAGTAAATTCCATTAAAAATTTAATAGAATTACCACCAGCACCACAAGAAAAGCAATAATAAAATTGTTTACTTGGTGATACTGTCATTGATGGCTTAGTATCATCATGAAAAGGACAAATCCCCACAAATTCCTTTCCTTTCTTCTTAAGAACAATATGTTCAGATATAACGTCAACAATATCTGCCTTTTCCTTAACCTCTTGAATAGTTCTTGGATGTATAGAATGAACCATTGAGATTTTAATCAAAAAACAAATAATGATTTATCTGTTATAGGTCAAAATCAAATAAGAATCTACTTAATTTCATAAAAAAACTATTTTTAAAATGATAAATATCGCAAAAATAGAACAAAAATTTAATTCATTAAATAAGTTTAATTTGGTATTTGCATCATTTTTCTTTAGTTTGATGACTTTATGCGTAAAAAATATTGATGAAAGGATACCTATTTATGAATTAGTTTTATTCAGATCATTGTTAAGTTTAATAATTACATTATTCATAATTAATCTAAAAAATATAAATCCTTGGGGCAAAAATAAACCATTACTCATCTTAAGAGGTGTTTTCGGAACTTTAGCTTTAGTTTGTATCTTTTACGCGATAAGAAATATGCCTTTAAGTATATCAACTGTCATTCAGTACACATATCCTATTTTTATATCTATATTCGCTGGCATATTTATAAACGAAAAAATAACTAGAAATATAATAATTGCTTTAATTATTGGCTGGATTGGAATATTGATAATATTAAATCCAAGTCATTTAACAAATATAAACGTTGAAATTGAAAATTTTTCTATTTTAATAGCATTTCTTGGAGCAATCTGTACTGCATTGGCTTACGTTACAGTAAAGAAACTTTCATTCACTGAAGATGTGTATGTAATTATAGAATATTTTCCACTTGTTTCTTTTATAACTTTATTGCCAATTGTATTAATCAATTGGGTTACACCAAATTGGAATGAAGTTGTTTGGATTATTGGCATTGGCTTATTTACTCAATTAGGTCAGATTTTCTTAACAATAGGATTAAAAAATTTACCCGCTTCTGAAGCTTCAACAATTAACTATTTGCAAGTTTTATTTGGGTCAATCTGGGGGATTTTATTTTTTAGTGAAATAATAAAAATAAATTTTTTATTTGGCGCCTCATTAGTTTTATTAGGAACTATTATATCTACTACCAAAATAATCAAAAGGACATAGAATAATAAAAGAATAAAAAAACACGGTGAAATTTTTCTATTTAACTTTATTATTTTGCTTTTTTCCTATAGTTCAAGTTAATGCTTCAACTCCAAAGTCAGTAACTTGTACAAGAACTGAATATAGAGAGGAGTACATACCTGGAACGAAATCAAATCCAGGCTACGTAAAAAGTTATGAAGTTGACGTTGTGATACCTTGCGGAGGTCAAAGTAAAGCTGAAAAAGTAGATGATAATGACTGTAGTGAAGGCTCTGTTATTGGAGGTATTCTTGGTGCTGGAATAGCACTATCCTCCTCAAGAGGTAAAGATAGATTTTGGGCCGTTCCCGCTGGCGGGACCGCAGGAGCACTTATTGGATGCCAGGTGGATGGTGGTTAATTGATTAATTGGATAAATGGAGAGTTGATTGAGTTATGGCAAACTAATCAAAAATTTTTTGTTTTAATAAATTGTCAAGGATTAGGATACGAAATACAAATACTAGAATCCTTTTTTCTCAAATTAAAAACAAATAAGTTATCAAATAAAAACATCACTCTTTGGATAAAACATATTAAGAAAGAAGATTCAGATTTATTATTTGGCTTTACATCAAAGGATCAAAAGAATTTCTTTATTGAAGTTTTAAGTATTCGAGGTATTGGATCTCAAATTGGTATGGGGATATTAAATAAATTTTCTATTAGTGAAGTTATCAATGCAATAAAATTACAAAACAAAAAATTAATTTGTTCAGTGCCTGGTATAGGGCCAAAAATGGGTGATCGTTTGATTTTAGAATTAAAAAGTAAATTTAAAAGTGAAATTCAATTTGAAAAAGAAATAGTAAAAGATGAATTTGAAACTAAGAATTCTGAAATTAATAAAATGGTAGATGACCTTATGTTGACCCTTCAATCATTAAATTATAAAGATAAAGAAATAAAGACTATTTTGCCAATTGTTATTAAAGAAGCAGATTTCCATGCTAAAAAAGAAAATAATTTAACATTTGAATATTTATTGAAGTTAGCTATGAATTATCTAGATAAAGATAATAGTAATGTAGTCATATAACGTAGTAATATATATATATACGGATTATAAATTTTATGTCATTAGATACAGCTGAAAAACAGAAGCTTATTGAAACCCATCAAGTGCATCCAACTGATACAGGATCAGTGGAAATTCAAGTTGCAATGCTTTCTAAAAGAATTTCAAAATTAAGTGATCACCTTCAAGAAAACATTCATGATTTTGCATCAAGGCAAGGACTATTAAAAATGATTGGTAAAAGGAAAAGATTACTATCTTACATAAAAGATAACAACATTCAGAAATACCAAGATTTAGTAAAGAAAATTGGAATCAGAGGATGATTACAATTTAATGAAAAAAAAGCAATCTAAAAAAAAGGCACAAAATAAGAAGAAAAACGATTACACTAAGAAAACTGTTTTCGCTAATCTAGAAAAAACATCTAGTAAAATAACTACTCCAAAGCAAGCATCAACTGGGATCCCTAAATATGTAGCGGATAGAATGGCAAGAAGAATATTTTTTACAGCGGGAATACCCACAATATTGGGAATGTCCGTATTTGTTATTAGCTACATTATCGTTACAAGAAATATTGCTGAAATCCCTCCTTCCTCAACAATAGCAATTTCAGCTTTATTTTTCTTAATAGGTCTCGCGGGATTAAGTTTTGGAATACTATCAGCTAGTTGGGATAAGGAACCTGGATCTTTTTTCGGTATTGAAAATATTCCAATGAACATAGAACGTGCAAAAGCAGCCTTTAAACCTGCAACTCAAAATTTTGAAGATAATAATTAATTTAAGAAACTAGCGATTTCAAATTAACTTGAAATGATTTGTCTTCTAATAATTTGCATACTCCTTGTATGTCACCAATACAAAATTGATCGCCAAATTTAACATAGGTAATACTATTATTAGTATTTCTTACTGCAGCTAAAACTGGTATCTTGATTCCACATTTCCCTTTATCTGGCTTAAATTTAATTAAACAGTCTCTTAAAGTATTTTGTACCCTTACATCAGATGCTTGAGAACTTTCAAGATTAATAATAAGTAATTTTAGGTTATCTATTTCTCTGCAATCGTCAATAATTAATTGGGTTTTATCACTTTTTTTATCTATTGTAGCCCACACCAATAATCTAGTGTCAGTCAAAAGAAATTCTGATAATCTTACATAGGTTTTAGGGAAAACTACTGCTTCGCAACTTCCGGAAAGATCTTCAAGCTGAACTATAGCCATCCTATCTCCCTTTCTAGTAGTGATTTGTTTTAACTCGGGAATCATCCCAACTAGAGAGACTTTGGTTCTATCTTTAGTTTCTTCTAAGTGAGAAATACTTATTGGAGATACAAGCCTTGCAGGCTTAGTTAAATGTTTTAGCGGGTGATCAGATAAGTAAAAGCCTAAAAGCTGCTTTTCTAACTTTAATTTCTCAATAAGAGAATAATCATCAACCTTAGCCAATTGTGAATCTGAAAATGATATATTAGAAAAATGTTCTTTAGATTCAAATAGATTCCCTTGGCCTGATAATCTATCACGATTTCGTGAAGAAGCCCATTCAATGACATGTTCGAGATCTGACAATAATTGAGCTCTATTATTATTAATTGAAAACTCATCTAGTGCTCCACAATGAATTAAAGATTCAAGGCTTCTTTTATTAAGAAGATTAGAAGGTAAACGATCACACAAATCTAATAATGACTTAAAGATTCCAAAATTATTACGATTTTCAATTATATTTCGTATTGCAGAATCTCCTAAATTTTTAATTGCAGATAGACCGAACAAGATCTGATTATTCTTAATAGTGAAATCAACTCCAGAAAAATTAATACTTGGCGCAATTACTTCTATTCCCATCGAATAACAATTAGCAATATATCTTTGCATTTTGTCGGTTGATCCAGAATTGACGCTTAAAAGAGCTGCCATGTATGCAACAGGAAAGTGAGCTTTTAAAAATGCAGTTTGGTAAGTTACCGCGCCGTATGCAGTTGAGTGGCTTTTATTAAAACAATATTCTGCAAATAAAACCATTTGATCAAAAAGATCATTTGCTAATTTTTCATTTACACCCTTCTTCTTAGATCCATCTACAAAAATATTTCTATGTTTTACCATTTCTGATACTTTCTTTTTCCCCATCGCTCTTCGAAGTAAATCAGCATCACCAAGGGAATAACCGGCTAAGTCTTGAGCTATTTTCATAATCTGTTCTTGGTAAACCATAATTCCATAGGTTTCTGTAAGAATTGACTTAATAAAAGGATGAGGAAAATCGACCTTTTCATTACCATTTTTTCGATTTATGAATTTAGGTATTAGGCCAGCGTCAAGCGGGCCAGGTCTATAAAGAGCCAGGATAGATGAAATATCTTCAAGAGAGTTAGGCTTAAAGTCTTTTACAACCTGTTTCATCCCAGAAGATTCTAGTTGAAATATACCTTCAAGATCTCCTCTTCCAATAAGTTCAAAAGTTTTAGCATCATTTTGTGGTAAATTTTCAATATTTATTGAATTTCCAGTGGATTCACTAATCAAAGAGACTGTCTTTTCAATCATCGTAAGATTCTTAAGACCTAAGAAATCCATTTTCAATAATCCAAGTGATTCAATATCATCCATGGAGTATTGAGTTATTATTTGTCCCTCATTATTTCTTTGTAAAGGGACAAGTTCATCTAGAGGATCTGATGCAATAACAACTCCAGCAGCATGAACCCCATATGTTTTATTTGTACCTTCAATTCTTAAAGCCAAATCAACCCATTTTTTGACTCTATCATCATTAATATATTTATCTCTAAATTCTTGGCTTGGAGAATTGTTATTAATCATTTCTTTAAGTTTATAAGGTTTCCCTCTTACAACAGGTATTAACTTAGCTAATTTATCAGCTTCTCCATAAGGAATATCTAATACCCTTGCTACATCTTTTAATACTGCCTTAGAAGTCATTTTATTGAAAGTAATTATTTGCGCAACCTTATCCTCTCCATATCGATTAGTAACATAATCAATAACTTCATTTCTTCTATCAATACAAAAATCCGTATCAATATCTGGCATAGACTTTCTTGCAGGATTTAAAAATCTTTCAAATAATAATCCATGTTCAACAGGGTCTATATTTGTAATTTTAAGAGAATAGGCTACAAGCGAGCCTGCTGCAGAACCTCTACCTGGTCCTACCGGAATAGAGTTATCTCTTGCAAATTTTATATAGTCCCAAACAACCAAAAAATAATCTGGGAAACCCATATCTTTTATAATTTTTAATTCCGTAGATAGTCTATTTTTATAATTATCATCAACTTCTGAAAGATTGTTTTTTTTAAGTCTTTTTAAAAGGCCTTCATTAGATAATTTTGATAATAAAGAAAATGAATCTAAATCTTCCTTAATAGGAAATTTTGGCATTCTGTATTTACCAAACAAATCAAATACTTCAATTTTTTGAGAAATTTCTACTGTATTGTTGACTGCCTCTCTAATTGATTCATCATCTATATGATCTTGGAAAAGTTGAAGCATTTCCTCTTCACTTTTAATATATTCTGTACCGGTATATCTCAATCGCTTTTCATCGCTAATTAGTTTTCCCGTTAATACACAAAGCAAAGCATCATGTGACTCAACATCCATATTTGAAATGTAATGAGCATCGTTAGTAGCAATTACTTTTATTTGATGCTTTTTACCAATCTTTATTAATTCGACATTAACAATTCTGTCTTCTATAGACCCGTGATCTTGAATTTCTAGATAAAAATCTTCTGCAAATATTTTTTTATACCAAAGTGCAATATCCTCTGCTACGTCTAATCTTCCTTTCAAGATGGCTTGAGGTATCTCGCCACCAAGACAGGCTGTAGAAATTATCAGACCATCTTTATATTTATTTAAAAGATATTTATCAATACATGGTCTTGAAAAAATACCCCGACCTCTCATGCCATTTAGGTGACTAATTGTTGTTAGTTTTACAAGATTCCTATAACCAGTATGATTTTTTGCTAAAACAACCAAATGATATCTTTTTTCTTTTTTAGGTTGAGGATCATCAATAGAACCATTAATCACATACATTTCATTACCAATAATTGGTTTTATACCTCTCTCTTTACACCTTTTGACTAAATCAAGAACTCCATACATAACTCCATGATCAGTAAGAGCTATAGAATCCATTCCAAGATCACATGCTCTATCAACAATTTTAGAAATTTGACTTGCACCATCAAGCAGACTGTAGTCGCTATGATTATGAAGTGGAACAAAACCCATACTTAATCAATTCATATATATAAGATAGAGAAAATTTCTAAAAGATCTATACTTTTTGATTACAAGTTAATTATTAATACAAATTTTAAAAAATAGATCTACTCTTCATTATCTGAGCATCAATTTCAAAAATATTTGCTGCATTCAATATTTTATCTTCTTCCAACACATTGCCTATTAATTGAAGTCCTATAGGCAATCCTTTAGTATCAAAACCACAAGGGATGCTTATAGCTGGTAGTCCAGCTAAATTAGCAGGCACAGTTAAGAGATCAGATAAATACATAGAAAGTGGGTCATTTGCAAAATCACCCTTCAAAAAAGCGGTAGTTGGACAAGTCGGAGTTAATAAAATATCTACTTTATTAAAAGCATTATCAAAATCTTTTCTTATTAAAGTTCTAACCTTTTGTGCCTTCTTGTAATATGCGTCGCTGTAACCAGCAGACAAAGCATATGTTCCAATTAAAATTCTTCTTTGTACTTCATCTCCAAATCCTTCAGCTCTACTTTTTGAAGTCATATCTAAAAGATTAGATCCTTCATTGGACCTGTAACCATATTTAACTCCATCGTATCTAGCTAAATTTGCAGAAGCTTCAGATGGAGCAATCACATAATAAGTAGCAATTCCATCATTAAACCTAGGGCATTCAACTTCGATTATTTCTGCTCCTAAATTTTTGAATCTCTCAACTGCAGAAAGAACAGATTCTTTCACTTCTGGATTTAGACCTGGATGTTCAAAGCATTCTTTTATAATGCCAATTTTTAAATTCTTTATAGATTTATTTAAATCACTCAGATAATTTGGTACCGGTTTATCTAGACATGTTGAGTCTAAGGGATCTTTACCAGATATTAAATAAAGAATTTCAGCCGCATCTGAGACAGTATTTGTAATTGGACCAATTTGATCAAGAGAGCTAGCGAATGCTACTAGTCCCCATCTACTTACTCTGCCATAGGTAGGCTTAAGTCCAACAACTCCACAAAAAGAAGCCGGTTGTCTTATTGATCCTCCAGTATCAGAACCTATAGAAGCAGCACATAGTCCAGCAGCAACTGAAGCAGCACTGCCTCCTGAACTTCCACCTGGAACTCTATTAATATCCCAAGGATTTGAAGTAACACCAAATAAAGAAGTTTCTGTTGAACTACCCATTGCAAATTCATCCAAATTTGTTTTACCTAAACAAATCCCACCAGAAGACCATAATTTACTTGAGGCTGTTGATTCATAAGGTGCAACAAAATTTTGGAGCATTTTACTTGCACAAGTTGTTACAACACCTTTAGTACAAATATTATCCTTTATTGCTATTGGCAGGCCTGCTAAAGGAGGAAGTGATTCTTTCTTTTGAATTAATTTATCAATATTTTCAGCCTGCAATATTGCTTTATCTTTTGTAGTACAAATAAATGAATTGATTTCTTTATCTTTTGAATCTATTTTTGAAAAAATATCATTAACTAATTCCTTGACTGAAGCATTTTTATTATTAATTAACTTTCTTAAAGAATTAAAGTCCATTTCTTAATCTATATCTTATGTAAAAATTATCAAACAGTTAATGGTTCTTCTTTTTTGCAACGTATGAGAGTGTATTTAATATTAACAGAACCTTCATCGGAAAGATCTTTCAAAAAATGAGTGATGCTTTCTTTTAAGCTGCGTTTAGTAATAAATGGACCATACCAGTAAATGGTATTTGGTTGTTGTGTCTCAATTTTAGCCCACCAAGCTAATCCGAGTTTGTTTCCAAAATTTCTAATCAATTTTATTGATCTTTAGAGATCATTAATTCTTGTCAAATTCTATACAATTTTGTAGGGAAAATTCAATAAATTTTCATTAATTATTTAAATATATTGAAACAACCATATTTTAAAAGAATTTAATTACACTGATTTTTAGAAAAAAAGTTATTTACTTGTTAGATGAAAGAGAGATATTGCTGCTGCCACAGAGGCATTTAAACTTGTTGTTTTTCCTTTAAGAGGAATCTTTAATAGAAAATCACATTTTTTTTGGGTAAGCAAAGAAATACCTTTATCTTCAGCTCCGACTATTACAACCAAAGGAGTCTTTTCATGAAAATTTGAAATAGATAATTGACCATCACCTGATAATCCAATAACAAGAAATCCATTTTTTTTCATTTCATCCAATGCCCTATTTAAATTAACAACTCTACAAACTGGCAAGTGCTCTATAGCCCCTGCTGCAACCTTGGCAACTGTTCCTGTTAATCCAGCGGATCTTCTTTGAGGAATAATAATACCCTTACAATTAAATGCTTCTGCTGATCTTATAATTGCTCCAACATTGTGTGGATCGGTTATTCCGTCTAAGGCAAGAATAATAGGATTAGCAGATTTATTCTTAGATGAATTGATTAATTTTTCTAATGATACTGTTTTAGAACATGCCAACTGCAAGGCAATGCCTTGATGTGTAGCGCCTAAAGTCAATTGCGAAAGTCTGTTCCATGAAACCTCTTCAATCAAGACTCCTTTTGATTTAAGGTCTTTAAGTAAAATATAGAATTTTTCTGAAGAAAAAATTTCAGATGTGCACCAAATCCTATTAATTGCCCTTTTACTCACAAGTGTCTCAAAAACTGAATGTTTTCCCCATATCCAATCATCAAAATTTTTTTTATTCGCTTGTTCTTGATAAATATCTCGGGTATTTCTAGATACTTCTATATTAGATTTATTAAATGGTTTTCTTGTTTTAAATGATGAAAAGTTACTATTCTTTTTCTCACCTTCATCAAAATTCGCATTTCCTCTATTTTTAGAAACATTACTAAAAAATTGATTATTTTTAGATGTACTCGTATTTTTAGGAAAAAAATTAGAATTAAAACTTTTTTTGTTTTGTTTAATATTATTCTTAGAATTATTATTTTTAGATGAATTTTTCATGATTTCATATTTACTTCAAGATACTCAAAAAGAATTGATAGTCTTTTGGGATCTTTAAGAAATAGCCAACCAATGAGGGTTTCAAAACCAGTTGCCCTTGAGTATACGGCAGGATCCGTGGACTTTGGGCATCTTTTTGATTTGTTTCTAGCACGTCTAATTAAATCAATTTCATTGGCACTTAATAAATGTTCAATTTCTGCTAATGATTTTGATTGAGTATTAGCTTTTACCTCTTGTACAACTGATAAATGAAGATCTTTTGATTTCAAAGGAAAATGTACATACCTTAATCTTTGATGAAGTTCCCAAACTGAATCTCCAAGCCAAGCAAGTTGTATAACACCTATTTCTTCAGGAGATCCATATGGGTCTAAATTTTGAATCCAATAATTCAATTTTTCAAATAATTTAATGCATCTTCAAGACTAGATTTTAAATTAAGAAAGTCTCCCAAACGCACAAGTTTAATAGTTTGAGCTACTCTAGAATTACCAACAACTGAAAAACCTAATTTTAATTTTTTACATTCTTTAGCTGTCTGAACAAGAGCTCCAAGACCTGAAGAATCTAGAAAATCAATTTTTGTAAGGTCAATAACAAAGGGAAACTCATTTTTTAAATTATTAGTAACAAAAGTCTTAAATTGTTTTTCTGAAAAGGCATCTAGTTGGCCTTTAAAAGTAAAAACAATGATATTTGTTTTTATATCTAGGTTTCCTCTTAATGAAACCGTTAGCTTCTGGAAATCTTCTATGATTTAAACCTCCCGAAAATTAATATATCAAATGTAATTATCAAATCAAAATAAACCAATATGTCAACATCTATCTAACATTTGAGAAACAAATTTTTTAAATAAATAATCTGAATCATGCGGACCAGGTCCCGCTTCTGGATGATATTGGACACTAAATATTGGCTTATTAATGACCTCTAATCCTGCAACTGTAGTATCGTTAAGATTGTAGTGAGTTATTTTGACTATGTCCTTTGGAAGAGAATTAGGGTCAATTGCAAAACCATGATTCTGACTAGTTATCTCGATTTGATTATTCTGTCCACAAGGATGATTTAATCCACGATGTCCGAAAGGGAGTTTATAAGTTGAACCGCCTAATGCTAATCCAAATATTTGATGACCCAAACATATACCAAACATAGGTATTTCTCCATACTCAATAAGTGATTTTGCTAAATCTATACCTTCAGTAACAGATGAAGGATCCCCTGGGCCATTTGAGAAGAATATACCATCAGGCTTATTAGATAGAACTTCGCTTAAAGAAGATCGGGAAGGTAAAACTAAAATTTCACAACCATGAGAGACTAACCTATTTAAAATTGATTTTTTTATACCAAAATCAATCGCAACAACTTTTAATTTATTAGTCTTATCCGAATATTTTTTTCTAACATCAAAATCCGTTTCTGTCGTATTTTGCCAAAAATATTGTTGGCTTGTTGAAACTATTTTTGATAAATTTGAACCCTCCATTTTTGGCGTTTCACAGATTATCTTTAAACAGCTATCAAGAGTTTTGTCTTCAGAGGTAATAACTCCATTCATCGAGCCATTGGATCTTAAAATTTTAACGAGAGCCCTAGTATCAATTCCATAAAGACCAACTATATTTTTTTCAACTAACCATTGATTAAAATTCTTTTGAGATCTCCAATTACTATTATTTGTTGAATAATTTCTAACAATTATACCTCTAACATTAATACTTGATTCTGAATCTTCATGATTAATCCCAGTATTTCCAATTTCTGGATAAGTGAAAGTTAATATTTGTCCGTAATAACTTGGATCAGTAATAACCTCCTGATATCCAGTCATGCCAGTATTAAAGACTATTTCGCCAACTGCACTACCGGGAGCTCCAAATGAATATCCAGGGAAAATAATACCATTACTTAAAACTAATTTTGCATTTTTCTTATAGGTATTAATCATCAATTTTTAATTAATCTGTGGATAAATAATTTTTTAATTGCAAAAATTTTTTCCATGGATTTCCTTTATTGATTGTAAGTAAGGCTTTATTAAAGCCTTCATGTAAATCATCCTCAATTCCAGCAGCCCAAAGAACTAATGAAGCATTCAAAGCAACGACATGCTTATGTGATTTTTGCCCAGAACCATCTAAAACAGACTTTAGAATATCTTCGTTTGTGTCACGATTGGAGACAACAAGTTTATCATTTGAAAAATTTTCATAATTAAAATCTGAAATATTTATTTTTGAAAATCGCAATTTACCATTTTCAACAAACACAAGTTTGTTATCTCCTTGAAGTGAAGCTTCATCAAGGCCCCCTGAACCATGAACTACTATCACTCTATTCATCCCCATTTTTAATAGTGCGCTTCCCATAGGTTCCAAAAGATCTTCAGAAGCAACACCTAATACTTGCGCATTAGGCCTTAAAGGGTTAACTAATGGACCAAGTTGATTAAATACAGTTCTTATTCCAAGATCTTTTCTTAATGGAGCAAGTTTTATTAAAGATTTATGCCAAACAGGTGCAAACAAAAAAGTTATTCCAATTTCATTAACAGCAGAAATAACTTTTTCTAATGAAGAATTTAGATTTAAACCAAGATTCAATAAAACATCAGCTGAACCAACTTTTCCACTCGCACTTTTATTTCCATGTTTTGCAATTTTTACACCACATGATGAAGCTACAAATGCCACTGCAGTAGAAATATTAAATGTATTAGCGCCATCACCTCCAGTTCCACAAGTATCTACCAAATACAAATTTGGTCTTGCGACGGGCAAGTCACAAACATTTAAAAGTTCCTCAGCCATAGAAGATAATTCTAATCCTGTACAACCTTTGGCTCTCAAAGCACTCAAAAAGGCACCTGTTTGTACAGCAGAAATTTCATCATTTAGCCACCTTTGCATTAACAACCTTGAGGTTGAATTATCAAGGTTACCCCCTTCTAATAAAATATTTAGGATTTTTGCGTTCGATAGGTCAGAAGACATTTATTTTTTAAGAAAAAAAGGTTAAAAATTTCAATTTGAAGTATCAAAACCTGAACCAATTAAATCTTTATTTGTATTTGAGGGCCTAAAGCTTTTTGACCAAATATATTTCGTTTTAGAAAAAAGATCATTTTTAGAAATTTTCCAAAATTTTAAAATTTTTTCAATATCATTTTTAATTTCAATTTCACCGGGGAAATTAGCATAACGATTAATTAATCTAGCTATATTAATAAAGTCATAATCTTCTGGTTTTTCTTTAGTTATTAGAGAATCTATGATATTTTTGTCTATTGCATGTAAAGGATGAGTTTGTTCGTTACTCATAGATAAAAACTGAATCACTATAAAATTAGCTCACATATTTAAAAATGAAACATTATCTTAATCATATTGGAAAAATTAAATGAAAAATTTAAAATTTAAAGTTATATCAAAATACCTTAAACCTTACAAAAAAGAATTTTTTATAGGAGCTCTAGCTCTACTGATAGTTAATATTTTAAGCGTTGTAATCCCTTTAGAAGTAAAAAATATAATAGACCAATTACAAAAAGGTTTCTCTTCTGAATTTGTAATTTCTAAATCTTTTCTTTTAATTTTTTTAGCAACTTGTATGGGTTTAATAAGATTATTTTCAAGGCAAATTGTATTCGGAATAGGTAGAAAGGTTGAGGTAAATCTTCGACAGAAACTTTTCGATCATTTGCTTATTCAAGATCCAGAATGGATACAAAAAAAAGGAAGTGGAGACATTATTAGTAGAGCTACAAGCGATGTTGAAAATATAAGAAGACTTCTTGGCTTTACAGTTTTAAGTTTATGCAACATTGTTTTAGCTTACTCATTCACTATCCCCTCGATGTTTGCAATAAACAAAACACTAACAATTTCAGCCTTAATTATATTTCCAGTAATACTTGGAATTGTAAGTTTATTCGGCGGAAGAATGGTGAGTCAAAGAAAATCTCAACAAGAATCATTATCCAAACTTAGTGATTTAATACAAGAAGATCTTTCTGGAATAAGCGCTATCAAAATATATTCACAAGAAAATTCTGAGAAGAAAGAGTTTAATATCTACAATAATGCCTATCGGAATTCGGCTATAAAACTTGCCAGAACAGCTAGTACGTTATTCCCGTTGCTGCAAGGTATTTCCTCAATTTCATTATTAATCTTATTAGGATTAGGAACCTTTCAACTGGATAGTGGATTTATTTCAATAGGTGGTTTAGTAGCCTTAATACTTTATGTTGAAAGACTAGTTTTTCCTACAGCTCTCTTGGGTTTTACATTGAATACTTTTCAACTGGGTCAAGTGAGTTTAGATCGTGTTGAAGAAATCTTTCAAAACCATCCAAATATAGTTGATGGAGCGAATTCCAAATTTTTAAAAAGAAAGATAAAAGGTTCCTTAGAAGCTAGAGATTTAACTATAAAATATCCAGGATCATTATTTAATTCGTTAAATGGTCTGAATTTTAAAATTCATCCTGGAGAACTTATTGCAATAGTTGGACCTGTAGGTTGTGGTAAAACTACGTTAGCAAGGGCACTAGGGCGAACAATAGAAATCCCACAAGATCAATTGTTCTTAGATGAAATTGATGTAAAAAATATTAAATTAGGAGATCTTAGAAAAAATATTTCGATTGTCCCACAAGAAGCATTTTTATTTACATCTACAATCTCAGAAAACCTACGTTTTGGAGAACCAAAAGCATCTAATGGACTAGTTAAAAAAAGCGCTAAAAAAGCTGGTTTGATTGATGATGTAAATAATTTTCCTCAAAAATTTCAAACGATTGTTGGTGAAAGAGGTATTACCCTAAGTGGTGGACAAAGACAAAGAACAGCCCTCGGGAGAGCATTACTTGTAAACTCTCCTATTATCGTTCTTGATGATGCTTTAGCAAGTGTAGATAATAAAACAGCAGCTCGAATTATAGGTGAAATACGAGATAGAAAAAATAAAACAATTATAATGATAAGTCACCAATTATCTGTTGCTGCAACTTGTGACAGGGTTTTAGTAATGGACAATGGAGAAATAGTTCAAGAGGGTAATCACAATGACCTAGTAAAAGAGGAAGGACTTTATAAAAAACTTTGGGAGAGAGAACTTGCTGCTAATATTGTTAAAAGCTAGAAGTAATTTTTGTCTTATGATGTAAAAATATTGTTATGTTTGAATTAATTAAAAAATTTATGAATAATGAACTGCCAACTCCAACTAATGATGTTTATTCAGTTCATAGAATATTAAAAACAGATTTCAATAGAGATCCTACTCCCCAGGAAGATGAAATAATATTTGGATGTGGTTGCTTCTGGGGAGCCGAAAAATGCTTTTGGAAACTTCCAGGAGTTGTCACAACTTCCGTAGGTTATGCTGGTGGTGAAAAAAGAAACCCAACTTATTATGAAGTATGTAGCGGTTTAACAGGGCATTCAGAGGTTGTAAGAGTTATCTGGAATAAAAGTCAAGTAGATATAAGTGATTTATTAAAGATGTTTTGGGAATGCCATGACCCTACACAAAAAAACAGACAAGGTAATGATATAGGTACTCAATATAGGTCTGCAATATACTACAAAAATGAAAATAATAAAAAAATCATATTAGCCAGTAAAGAACAATACCAAAAACAATTAAATAAAAATCATCTTGGTGTAATTGAAACAGAAATAAAAATGATTGATAACTATTATTATGCGGAAGCGTACCATCAACAATATCTTGCATCACCAGGTAGCAGACAATATTGCTCAGCATCACCTACAAAAGTGAAGTTAGGAAATTTTCCTGGAAGTAATTTCAAATTAAAAAACTATATTTGGGAAAAATTTAATTGGGAAATTGATAAGTGTGTATTGAGATCTGATAACAATCCTATAAAAAATAACATTTAAATACCTCTAATATTTATAGTAATAATACGGGGCGTAGCGCAGTTTGGTAGCGCACCACTTTGGGGTAGTGGGGGTCGTGGGTTCAAATCCCGCCGTTCCGATCATTTATCATTATTTATAAGAGATTTATATAGTTTATATGAACTTATTCCAACAGCTATGAAAGTAAAAGATGAAAAAAAAACTAGAACCAATATGGTAAGATTTGAAACTTCAACTTCTCCAAGTTGAAAAGATATAAAAAAATTCATTTATTAATTATTTTTTAAACCCTAACATAATTAAAAAATATTATCCCGATGATTTATAAATTCAAAAGAATTACAACACTAAAAACAATACGGTAAATAATAAATAATTTCAAACCGTTTGAAGAAAAAAACTTTAGTAAGAAATCTATAGCTAATAAAGAAGATAAAAATGTCGTAATAAGACCAACTATTACAGGGAAAAAACTTAATGAAGAGAATTCATTAAACGAAGAAATAAATTCAACAATAGCAGCAAAAGTGATAGCTGGAATTCCTAAAAGAAAGGAAAATTTTGCAGCATCCCTTCTTTCCCAACCTGTTATCAGGCCTGTAGAAATTGTAATACCAGATCTTGAGACACCTGGAATAATAGCTAAGGCTTGAGAAAAACCAATCAAAAAACTATCAAAGTATTTATGATTTTTTAAATTAATAGAACCTTTTTCTGAAGTATCAGCTATGAACATAAAAATAGCCATAAATAAAGAAAATAAAGCTATAGACAAATTTGAACGAAAAATCTTATCAAAAAAATAAGGAGCAAATATTTTTATGGTCCCACCCAGCAAAGTAATTGGAATAGTACCAATAAAAATTGACCTCAATAATCTTGCATGTAATGAAAAACTAATAAATCTTTTTAAAGATTTACTTCTTAATCTAAAATAATCTTTTCTAAAATACCAAAGTAGTGATAAAACACTTCCAAATTGAATTATTGCGGAAATAGAGGCACCAGGATCATCAATTCGAAAAAAAATAGATATTACTTTTAAATGAGCAGTACTACTTACAGGAATAAATTCTGTTAAACCTTGAATTAAGCCATACAGAATGAATCTTAAATATTCCAAAAACTTTTAACATCACTTAACTAATTAATAGCAATTTAGAAAATACAATTTACATTTATTAAGTAAAAGCTAATATAAAACGATGAAGAAAAAATCCTTTTTAATATTTTTATTCCTTTTTTTTCAATTCTTTTTTTCTGACTCTGCAAAAGCTAATTATTGGTTAATAATTGGGACATACAGACAAGGTCCAGGAGCAAGACCAGAGGTAAGTGGTATTACAAGTCCTTCGTTATACTCAATACCGATGAAAGATTTGGATACATGTAACAAAGCAGGGGAAAAAATTACTAATGAAATATATAAACCTGTTTGG
Source organism: Prochlorococcus marinus str. GP2 (assembly GCF_000759885.1). Lineage (NCBI taxonomy): Bacteria > Bacillati > Cyanobacteriota > Cyanophyceae > Synechococcales > Prochlorococcaceae > Prochlorococcus > Prochlorococcus marinus. The sequence goes on along the minus strand of NZ_JNAH01000004.1, from coordinate 154,010 downwards.
CAATTTGATAGTAGATGGACTTGTATATTTAGCGGTAATGAATAGTAAAATTACCTCTTAACATCGTGAGCACAACCATCACCTTTGTAGTTTTCACTTTCGTAAAAATCATTTTTTGTCCCAAAATAAACAGTTAATAAAACGAAAGGTAAGCTTAATATAAATAAAATAGTTGTTAAATCCATAATGTTAACTTATTCAAGAAGGTTATGAAAAATTTCAAGATTTTTATTAACTCATATTTAATAATCTGTGGGTCCTTTTATACCAAGATAAAAGAAGGCTCCTAAACCAACTAAAAGTAAAACTCCAGCAATGGCTGCAGAGGGAACGAAACCTCCTATTGCAAAGGAAGAAAAATAATACATCTATAAAACTTAAACTAGTTTGATAATATCAATAAAAACTAGGTATTTGTAAAAAATTTTGACTCGAAGACAATTAGATAATATCTGTTCTAAGCCACTAAAGTCGAATCTTCGTTATCAGAAGAAATTCTTATTCTCTCTTCCAACTTAGGGCCATATAATTCATTTCCCCAGATTTCAACTCTCGAATCATTTGGGGCCATAAAAGTAAGAATGTCAGTTGGGAATAAAACTCTTTCTAAGAAAAAGTTTGATGGACCAATACATCTCAAGACAACCATTCTACAGCCTTCATTTTTGTAAGAAAACTCAACCATCCCTAAGCAGCAAAATATAAACAATTAAACACTATAAAGAGCTGAAAAAAATGTATAAAAAATTACTGAAAAAAAAGAAATTTAGAAAATGCTACAAATTCAATCCTGACTCAACTAAATTTCTTTCTTGATCAATTAATAAAAGCGCGTAGGATTTTATAACATCAAAGCTTTTATGAGGAATGGAGACATTAAGCATTCTCAAGAAATTAGATAATTTTTCATCTATAAGGGCGTTACCTTTCTTTAAAAACATTTCTTTTTCCTGATTTGTTTTCCATATATTCATGTATTCAATCTTCAATGGCTTTAAGTGCCAAATATTGTCTATTAAAGTCCAAATATCTAAATATTCTTTTAAGTTATTTTGAATTTTTAATACATAAGATGATTCATGAAGACTCAAATTTGTTGTATTTATTGGTCGATAATTTGTGTCAATAGAATAAGGTTTTACTCCCAAAAACCATCCCTCAAGAATTAATAAATCAGGATTATCTAATCTCCAATGAGATCTATCTCCCAAACCATTTCTTAAAGATTTATCGAAAACGGGTACATTTAATTCTCCAGTTATCTTCCAATTTAATAATTTTTCATGCATTAATTTTACTGAATGACTTCCAGGAAACCCTCTTGAAACATTCCAAGGGTTATTCTTAATTGCTAATTTCATTTCATTTGACGGAAGATAAAAGTCGTCAATAGAAATAACCGCAATTTTGAAGTTTAATTTTAACGATATAGCTTCGAGCCATTTACCTAGTGTTGTTTTACCTGTCCCAGGCAAAGCCGAGATCCCAATAATTTTTCTATCAGAAAAATTGTTTTGAAATTTATAAGCCTGAGATAAAAGAGGTAAAGCCAAACCCCAAATCCAATCATCATTTACTTTATTGTTCCAATATTGATCAATTGAAAGAATGTTTCTTTTATTATTCCAAAAATTGAACCAATCATCCAAGGATTCCCAACCAATATCAATAATTAATTTTTCAAATTTATCAAGAGGAAAATTAATATCTAAATCTTTCATGTTTCTAACTTAGTTCTCGCTTATTTATTAGTTTATTGATTTCATTTTTCCAACCATATCCATTTGGTTCAGAAGCCAAAGTAAATTCCAAATCTTTTAATTGCTCTAGTAAATTTAAGTTAGGCCCATCTATTCCAGGGATAACTATTTTAATATCTGAGTTTAAAAGTAGAGGCAAATCATTTGGAGAATCGCCTAAACCTATAATTTCAATATTATGAATATTTGAATATTCTTTAAGAGCATTTATTGCTTTCCCTTTATTCGATTTTGTAGATAATAAGTGACTCATTCTATTGCCTTTAAAAATATCAACATTGAATTTTTTACAACAGATATTAATTTTCTCTTCTAAAGAACTTGGCGGATTTAAAAAAGGCATGCTCCAGTGTCTATCACGCATTAAGTTCAATGAGTTGCCTACTAAACCTGTAAGCTTAGTGGCTTCTTGATCAGAGAGATTATTAAGAGGAGTAAGTTTGTAATCAATTTCTTTAGAAATCAAATTTAAGATTTCTTCAAGAGTTTCGTATTTTATTCCAAGAATTATTTCTCCATTTACTCTTTTAAGAGATTCACCATATATTGCTGCACCATTCTCAACAATATAAGGATCCGTCAAGTTAAGTTCCTTTCTAATAACTTTTACTTCAGAAGCAGTTTTGCTTGTACAAAGAATTACGGGTATAGATAATTTTTGTAGTTTTTTTATAGTTTCTTTAGCAGGTGATAAATCATATGAGTGATCCATTAAAGTACCATCTACATCACTTACTACCCAAATAGAAGAATTCTCTATCATTTTTATAAAGCACTAAGCCAAATTACTTGAAAAGGATCAAGACTAATATTTTTGAAATTGTATTTAGTGGATGTTAAAAAATCATGGGTATTGAAATCATTATCAATTATTTTTGGTAGATCATTATCGTTCAATTGATAATTGATTTTATTTTCAGTCATATTATGGATTGCAAAAACAGACTCAGGTCCTTTACCTCTTTTGATTACAACAATATCACTTCTACCTTTAGACAAACATTTCATTTGTGATCAAGGGTGAAATTGCTTTAATTTTGATCGGACATCCATAGCATTACGGAGATATTTTAAGTTTTTATTAGCATTAGATTCAGGATTATTTAAAACTGCTGAAAGATTTTCTGATTTAAACTTTTCTCTGTTTAGATCTCTTCTTTGACCCGTCATAGAAAAACTTTTGATATCATTTTCTGAAGCTAGTAATGCTGGTAAATAAAATGCAGGTACCCCTTTCAGAGCCATTACTAATAGTTGACTCAAGATAAATCTCTCATATTGAAATCTTTTAGCATCTCTACTGGAGTCTTCCATTGCACTCCACCAACTAATATTCAATTCATAAGGTTTATCCTCACCATTTGATAAACGTCTATGACTTACTAATCCTCCTCTTTTCTCACAATTAATTAATAAATCCTTAATTCTCTGCTCATTCATTAAACCCTCAAGGGCTCTCAGTCCAACACCATCGTGCGATGCCGTGAAATTAAATAAAGTAGTATCTTCAGGTAATATTGGCCAATCAAAAATCCATGAGTTCAGAATATCAGCTCTTGAAGTAATAATTGCCTCTAGGAGGAGAGGAGGTAATGGGAAATTATATGCCATGTGGGCTTCATCATCAGGAATGAGATAAGAAAGATTTTCCTTCTGAGGAACATTGGTTTCTGTTATTAAAACGCCATCATTAAGAAGATCATTTAAAAGAACTCTTAAGAGTTTTACAATTGAATGTGCTTTAGGTAGATGTAAGCATGTAGTCCCTGATTCCTTCCAAATAAAACCTACAGCATCAAGCCTTAACCATTTAATTCCATTAGATAAATAAATAACAATCAAATTTAAGAACTCAAGAGCCATTTTAGGATTATGCCAATTCAAATCAATTTGATCTGGCCCAAAAGTTGTCCAAACTTGTTTAGGACCATCATCAGTATTCATTTGAGAAAACAAGGAGGAACTTCTAGGCCTAACTACATTTGACCAGTCAAGATTTTCTTTCGGTGAAAAAACATTTGATATACCCGGTTCTTGAGATTTAATAAATTGTTGTACCCATGGGTGAGATGATGAGACATGGTTTAGTACTAAATCAGCCATCAAATCATGATTTTTAGAAATACTTTTGAGATCATCCCAACCACCAAATTTTTCTTCTAGGGAATCATAACTTGAGACGGCGAAACCTCCATCGCTTGTAGATTTCAGAAAAGGAAGAATATGTACAACTTTAGAGAGACTACCAAAATGTTTACTTAACAACTTCCTAAGAGTTATTAATGTTGCCTCACCATTTTTATAAATACTATCTGCGTAAGTTATCAAAACTGAATGAGATTCATTCCACCTTTCCTTATCTCTTATTTCTTCATAAGCAGATTTCTCTGAGAAATCATCTAAAATCTGTAATAATTGGTTTGAAATAAAATTAATTTCTTCTGTAGTATGATTTGAATAAATTGTTTTTAACAATTTATCAATTTTTAATCTATCTAATTTTTTCTCTGAATCAATTTGCTTCACTTTGAAAAAATCATCGAAGTATTAATACCATTCTGCACATCAATTAGAAAATGGACTTTCAACAAGGTTTAATCACAACAATACATGAATATGGAGTTACAGGAAATTTACTTAAAGAATTAAACAAAAGTCTTAAAAAAAGATCAACTAGCATTTTAATACCTTGTTTATATGAAGAGTTTGAACGTCCAGCATTAAAAGATATAAGAGAGGTTTTAAAAAACCTTACAGGCTTAAATGAATTAGTAATTGCTCTCTCTGCAAAAACTGTTGAGCAAGTTAAGGCAGCAAAATCATTTTTTGACTCAATGCCATTTCCAGTTCACGTTCAATGGACTAATTCTCCCTCTGTAATTGAGTTATTAAAAAGCCAAGAAAAAAATGGATTAGAACTTTTAGGAACTCCAGGTAAAGGATGGGCTGTATGGCAAGGGATAGGAGTTGCGACTAGAAAATCAGAAGTTGTTGCTCTTTTTGATGCTGATATAAGAACTTTTAGTCCTTTATATCCTTCAAGAATGATACTTCCACTTCTGGATGAATCATATGGAATATCATATGTAAAAGCATTTTACAGCAGGTTATCTTTAGAGACCAATCAATTACAAGGTAGAGCAACAAGATTATTCGTGGGTCCTTTATTAGCAAGTCTTGAGCAGTTAGTTGGTAAGGGTCCGTTTTTACAATATCTTCAATCATTTAGATATCCATTAGCAGGTGAGTTTGCTTTTACTAAAGACCTTGCTATGAATTTAAGAATACCTTGTGACTGGGGTTTAGAGATAGGCTTATTATCAGAGGTTTATAGAAACGTAAGGACCTCCAAAATAGCCCAAGTTGACCTAGGTTTATTTGATCATAAACATAAGAATATTGGAGATTCTTCTAAAGAAGGATTGCAAAAAATGTGCACAGAAATACTTTCAAGTGTTTTAAGAGGTCTCATGGAGCATCAAGCAGAGACCTTAACTAGCACTCAACTAGCAACTTTAGAAGTTCTCTACAAAAGAGTTGGAGAAGATCGGGTAAAACAATTTGGATTAGATTCAGCAGTTAATCAACTTCCATACGATAGGCACGAAGAAGAATTATCAGTACAAAAGTTTGCGAAACTATTAAGACCAGCTACAGAAGATTATTTGGCTTGTCCAACGACACTTCAGTTACCAAGTTGGTCAAGAGTTCTATCTTGTGAGAACAAACTGCAAGAAGATTTAGCTATTGCGGGGTCAAAAGACATAAAGATAAGTGAAAAAGAATTAATTAAAAACTTCTAAAGCAAAAAATACCTCTGAGCCATTGGGACTTCATCAAGTGGTTCACAAGTAAGAAGTTCTCCATCAGAAAAAACTTCATAAGTTTGAGGATCAACTGAAATATTTGGTAAATTACTATTAAGTTTTAAGTTTGATTTATTGATATTTCTTATATTTTCTACCGCAATACATTTCTTTTGTAAGCCTAATTTATTTGGAATATTTTGTTCAATTGAATTTTTACTTAAAAAGGTAAAAGAACTCTTAATTAAAGATTGCCCGAAACTTGCAAACATAGGTCGACCATGTACAGGACCTGGAGTAGGAATTGAAGCATTTGCATCACCCATTTGAGACCAAACTATAGATCCTCCTTTAACAACTAATTCAGGCTTTACAGCAAAAAAGGAAGGTTTCCACAATGCCAAATCCGCAATTTTACCTTTTTCTATAGACCCAACATGTTTATCAATACCATGGGCTATTGCAGGATTAATTGTAACTTTAGAAATATATCTCTTTACTCTATAGTTATCGTTTCTATCAGAATCCTGCGATAGCGGACCCCTTTGGACTTTCATTTTATGTGCAGTTTGAAACGTTCTTGTAATTACTTCGCCAACTCTTCCCATAGCTTGAGAATCACTAGCAATAATTGAAAAGGCACCTAGATCATGCAAGATATCCTCAGCTGCAATAGTCTCTCTTCTGATCCTTGATTCAGCAAATGCAATGTCTTCTGGAATTTTAGAATCTAAATGATGACAAACCATTAACATGTCAAGATGTTCTTCTAATGTGTTCGTTGTATAAGGTCTTGTGGGATTTGTACTACTAGGAAGAACATTTTTTTCTCCACAGATTTTTATAATGTCTGGAGCATGACCTCCACCTGCTCCTTCGGTGTGAAAAGTATGAATAGTTCTTCCTGCAATAGCGTTGATGGTATCTTCAACAAAGCCTGCCTCATTCAAAGTATCAGTATGAATACATACTTGTACGTCAAACTTATCTGCAACATTTAGACAAGAATTTATTGTAGAAGGAGTGGTTCCCCAATCCTCATGAAGCTTCAATCCACATGCACCAGCCTCAACCTGATCAATAAGATTGCTCTCGTTTGTTGAGTTTCCTTTCCCAAAAAAACCTAAATTAATGGGAAATGCTTCTGCTGATTGAAGCATTCTTGAAATATGAAAAGATCCCGGAGTACAAGTAGTAGCATTTGTGCCAGTTGCAGGTCCAGTTCCTCCTCCCAACATGGTTGTAATTCCAGAGGCTAGTGCTGTCTCAATTTGTTGGGGACAGATAAAGTGAATATGAGTATCAATTGAACCTGCAGTAAGAATATGCCCCTCTCCAGCTATTACTTCTGTTGATGCACCAATAACAATATCAACATTATCCTGGATATCAGGATTGCCAGCCTTACCAATTTCAAAAATAATTCCATCTTTTATACCCACATCAGCCTTAATTATTCCCCACCAATCTACAATCAAAGCATTAGTTATTACGGTATCTACAGCTCCATCAGCTCTTCTTACTTGAGACTGTCCCATTCCATCTCGAATAACTTTACCTCCACCAAATTTAACTTCATCTCCGTATGTAGTTAAATCTTTTTCTACTTCAATAAAAAGATCGGTATCAGCGAGCCTTACCCTATCTCCGGTAGTGGGTCCGTAAGTTTGAGCATAAGTTTTTCTATCAATTTTATAAGACATAATTTTAACTTTTTAAAGAACCATTAACTAATGAATTAAAACCATATGCATTTCTTAAACCTGAAAATGGCACTAATTTGACATCTGTTGTATCACCCGGTTCAAATCTAATTGCTGTTCCTGCAGGAATGTCAAGACGCATACCATATGTTTTTTCTCGATCAAAAATTAAAGCCTTGTTTGCTTCATAAAAATGATAATGAGATCCAATTTGCACAGGTCTATCTCCAGAATTAGAAACTTTTACTGTTTTAACTTCCCTCCCAAGATTTAATTCGATTTCACCTTGTTCAGGAATTATTTCGCCAGGAATTAAATTACTCATAACTAGTTAATCGGATTGTGAATAGTAACTAACTTTGTACCATCTGGGAAAACCGCTTCTATTTGGACTTCATTCACCATTTCAGGAATGCCCTCCATAACTTGTGATTTTGAAAGCCAGTTAGTTCCCTCTGACATTAATTGACTCACACTTTTTCCATCTCGAGCTCCTTCAAGAACTTGAAAACTCAAAAAAGCAATTGTTTCAGGATAATTAAGCTTAAGACCTCGACTAAGCCTTCTTTCAGCTAAGAGTGCAGCAGAAAAAATTAATAATTTATCCTTTTCTTGAGGTGAAAGATGCATAATAAAAAATTAATCTATAAATTCTTAAAAAAAGTTCTTTCTGAACATAATTAATAATTCATAGAATCTTGTAAAGGCCATACACCTTGATATTTTGGCTCACAAAATCCAGAAACAGACCTAATTTGTTTCCAAATACAAAAAAAACATTTCCTAGCATCTTGAGAAGAACTCCCTAGGAATCGTACAGAGATTCCATTTTCAAGAATTCCAATAGATAAATTATTTTCTGTTTCATTGAAAATCTTTTTTATATTTCCAACAAGATTATTTATTTTTGACTTGGAAAATTCTTTTTCGCAAATCCAAATTAATGATCCAAAAACAGGCATGTAATCCATGCCTGACTTTGCCTCATAACTTGCTTTAGATAATTCAATTTGATCAACATATTCCCAATCATCATATAAATCATTATTTCTAATAATTTCTAATTTAGATCTAAAAACTCCACTCTCAATAGATTCTCCGGAAGAAGATCTTCCAAGTCTTATTAAATCCGTAAATAAAAAACTTGAATTTTCTGAAATTGATACTTTAAACTTTTGATCATATAAACCATTTGCAAAGATAATAGTTTCTTGAGGCAAATATTCCAAATGGGAATTATCAAGAATATTTATAAGATTTTTTTGTTTTGAAAAACTTCCTTTTGGATTAATTTTTGATCTTCCAACAGATCCATATACTTTCTGAGCTGAAGAAGTTGTCAACAAAACCTTAGAGTCTTTTTCAAGATTTACTTTAAACTCAAGCAAATCTCCACCAACCAATCCCCCTGCAGTATGAAGAACAGGTAAAATGCATCTGCCCTCTTGATCATGAGTAGACTTTAATAATTTGTAAGGAGAAGTTGATTTAGATTTAAAGATTGTTTTATCAACATTTCCTAAACTTGCTTTATTATTTAAAAAATTTAAGAAACAATTGCCTTCCCAAGAAGTTTTGATCATAAATTGTTTTCTTTAATTATTAAATTAAAGTAACCAAAAAATTTTGATTATGAGAATGAATAAACAAATAGTTGTAACTGATTGGATTAAGGAAAAACCAAGATTAGGTTCATTTTTAAAACTTACCTTAAGTTCAGATGAAAGAAGAATCTTGCGTGGTAAAAGATTAACTGATTGTGATCAAGAAATAATTTTACAATTACCTAGAGAAGGTAAATTAAATGATGGAGATATTCTTTTAACTAATGACTCTAATTTTTATGTAGAGATAATTGCCAAAACGGAAAATTTAATTGAAATAAGTTCAAATTCTAAAATTGAACTTGTTAAAACTGCTTATCACCTCGGAAATAGGCATGTTGAAGTAGAAATTGAAGAGGACATTCTCTTAACAAAAGATGACTACGTAATAGCGAATATGCTTAAAAATTTTAATGTTGATATCGAAAATATCCAGAAAAAATTTTTTCCGGAAAGAGGTGCACATAGTCATGAGTAAAAGTCACTTATTAAAGTACTTGTTAATAAGCCCTAATTTACCAGTTGGAGGATTTTGTTATTCGGAGGGAATGGAGAGTTATCTTCAGAATAAAAATTTAAAAGACTCAAATTCGGTAAAAGAATTAATCATGAGTGAACTTGAAATTGGCCAAATTAGACTAGATGGAAGACTGTTACTAGATTTTTTTGATATTTTCAATGAGATAAACGATGGCAAAAATTTAAAAATTAACTCGAAAAAGTTATTGAGTTTGGATAAGTGGATACTCTCATCAAAGGACTCTATCGAAATGAGAGAACAACAAACCCAAATGGCAAAATCTCTTTTTGATATAACAAAAGAATTTGGATTTGAATATCTATATGAAAATAATAAAAAAATCTCCTGGCCATTAGCTTGGAGTTGGGCTTGCTATTGTTTTGAAATTTCGAAGTTAGAAATGGTTGAGAATTTTTTCTATGCGTGGAGTGCAAACCAACTTAGTGCTGCGTTAAGAATTATTCCTATTGGTTCAACAGAAGCACAAGTAATTCAGAAAGATTTGTTAGCAATAATTTCAAAAGTTTCTAAAGAAATTATGGACAAAAATATTGATGACATCTATTTTGGCAATGTAGGTTTAGCTATGGCACAACAAAATCATAATGACCTTTATACAAAACTTTTTAGAAATTAATTTATGAGCAGTAAATTAAGAATAGGTGTTGCTGGGCCTGTAGGTTCAGGAAAAACCGCACTAGTAGAGACCTTGTGCTTAAGCCTGAAAAAAAATTATGAGATAGCAGTTGTCACCAATGATATATACACCAAAGAAGATGCTAATTTTCTTATAAATAAAAAAGTATTAGAGGAGGGAAGGATTATTGGAGTAGAAACAGGAGGTTGTCCTCATACAGCAATAAGAGAGGATTGTTCCTTAAATAAAAATGCAGTTTTAGATTTAGAAAATAAATATAATCCTTTAGATTTTGTTTTTGTAGAAAGTGGAGGTGATAATTTAGCATCAAGTTTTAGTCCCGAACTTGTAGATTTATCAATTTATGTAATTGATGTATCTGCAGGAGACAAAATTCCTAGAAAAGGGGGCCCAGGAATAACAAGGTCAGATTTATTATTAATAAACAAAATTGACTTAGCAGATATGGTTGGTGCAGATTTAAATATTATGAGAAGTGATACTGAATTTATGAGAAAAGGGAAACCATGGTTTTTTACTAACCTAAGTAGCGGCATAGGAGTTGAAGAAATAACTCAATTTTTAGAATCACATATACCAAACAATCGAAGCTAGAAAATAATTATTTTTATATATTGGATTCAACAAAAAGTTACGACTGATACAAAACTAATCCTCACTCGTTAATAACTTTTATTTTATCCCCCTTAATAAGGGTCAATTACCTAATTTATCCTAATTCATGAGAATTTCAAGGCGTATTTTGGCAGGTTTAGCTACTGCCTCACTTGCGGTCACAGCAACTTCGTGTGGTGGAGGCGGAACCTCCGGAAGTTTCGATGACACAGTAACCGTTGGTATTTTGCATTCATTATCCGGAACAATGGCTATCTCTGAATCAACTCTTGTTGATACGGAAAAAATGGCTATCGAAGAGATAAATGCTGCTGGTGGTGTTAAAGTTGGCGGCAAAAGCTACAAAATAGAATACATAGTTGAAGATGGTGCATCTGACTGGCCTACTTTTGCTGAAAAATCTAAGAAGCTTATTGACCAAGACGGAGTTCCTGTCGTATTTGGCGGATGGACATCTGCAAGTAGAAAGGCAATGTTACCTGTCTACGAATCGAAAGATGCTTTCCTCTACTACCCAATTCAATATGAAGCTCAAGAATGTTCTAACAACATTTTCTACACAGGAGCCACACCAAACCAACAATCGGAACCCGCTACAGATTTCATGTATAAGCGTTCTCCCGCAGCTGGTGGAGATTTCTTCCTTGTAGGTTCTGATTATGTTTTCCCAAGAACCTCAAACACAATCACAAAAGCTCAGGTAAAACAGTTAGGCGGTAAAGTTGTTGGAGAAGATTACCTTCCATTAGGGAATACTGAAGTTGCTCCAATTATCTCAAAAATCAAAAAGGCACTTCCTGAAGGTGGAATAATCATTAACACACTTAATGGTGACCAAAACGTTGCATTCTTCAAACAGATTCAAGACGCAGGTATCACACCTTCGAGTGGCTACTACGTAATGAACTATTCAATTGCTGAAGAAGAGATTAGTACAATTGGTCCTGAGTTCCTTGAAGGTCACTACGGCGCTTGGAACTACATGATGTCAATTGATACTCCTGCATCTAAGAAATTTGCTAAAAGCTTCAAGAAAAGATGGGGAGCAGATCGTGTTGTAGCTGACCCTCAAGAATCTGCTTATAACATGGTTTACTTATGGAAACAAGCAGTTGAAGATGCTGGAACTTTCGACGACAACGCAGTTAGGGAAGCCCTAGTTGGACAAAAGTTTGATGCCCCACAAGGTCCAGTTGAAGTTATGCCTAACCATCACTTATCTCAAACAGTGAGAATTGGAGAGATTAATGCAGAAGGTGGCTTTACAATTCTTGAAGAGACAGGAGTTGTTCTTCCTCAAGCATGGAACCAAAAGCATCCAAGCTCAAAAGGATTTGCTTGCGATTGGACAGATCCTTCAAAAGGAGAAAAGTATAGGCTTTAATTTAATTAAAACCTATGCTTCAAAATAATAAGGAGGTTAACACCTCCTTTTATTTTATATAAACAAATTTTTTCATTTTCAAATTGGAGTTACTTCTCGACAGTCTTTTTAATGGTGTTGCGATCGGATCTGTATTACTTGTTGCGGCATTAGGTCTTGCGATTGTTTTTGGTCTCATGGGTGTTATTAATCTTGCCCATGGAGAACTTATGATGCTTGGGGCTTACACAACATACGTTACCCAATTAATTTTCAAATTACCTATATTAAAACCCTTCTACAATTCATACATAATAGTTTCAATTTTCCTTGCTTTTATTGTTAGTGGAGTAGTAGGCATTCTCCTTGAAAAAACTATAATTAGGAAGCTTTATGGAAGTCCACTAGAAACTCTTCTCGCCACTTGGGGCGTTAGCTTAATTCTTCAACAATTTGTCAGAAGTGTACCATTGGCTTATGGGACCGGTCTAATTATAAGTCTTATAATTGGTTTATTTTTACCAACAACGTTTCCTCCAAAAATAAAAGAATCAGTAAATTTCAAATATTTTAAATTTAGTTCTTGGATATTTGCTGCTTTAAGTGGGGTTCTCACCGGTAGCGTTATTTCATCCACTGTGAGCAAACTAAGTAGAGCGAGTGCTCGTAATGTTGATGTAACAGCTCCCTCATGGATGAGAGGACAAGTAGAAATTTTAGGAACTGCATTTCCTAAAACAAGATTAATGATAATTGTAATTACACTTATCTCTGTAATAGCAATAACATTATTTCTAAACCAAAGTGCTTGGGGGATGCGTATTAGAGCAGTTACTCAGAACCGACAAATGAGTGACTGCCTTGGTATATCTACTGAAAAAGTGGATATAATTACCTTCGGAATAGGATCTGGCTTAGCAGGAGTTGCTGGAGTAGCAGTATCGCTACTAGGTTCTGTAGGACCTAATGTTGGCGGAAATTATATAGTTGGTTGTTTTATGGTTGTAGTGCTGGGAGGAGTAGGAAATTTATTAGGTACAGTACTTGCTTCCTTTGGAATAGGAATAATGACAGATTTAATTGGAGCTGGAAGGCTCTTATCAATATGGCCAGATATGCCTTTACCACTCTCAAACACAATCAACTTTTTTGCGACAACAAGTATGGCAAGAGTTATGATATTTGCCTTAATAGTTATATTCTTACAATTTAAACCCACAGGTTTATTTCCTCAAAAAGGCAGGATGGTGGAAAACTAATGTCTCTAAGTAAATTTAAATTTGATAGAAGGATAGTATTATCATTCTGGATAATATTAATAGCTCTTATTATTGCAGCACCAACCTTACTCCCTGTATTTAGGCTAAATCTACTTGGTAGATATTTATCTTTGTCCATAGTGGCTCTAGGTGTAGATCTTATCTGGGGTTATACAGGTTTACTAAGTCTTGGACAAGGTATATTTTTTGCATTAGGTGGATATTGCGCAGCAATGTATTTGCAAATAACCAGCTCTTCAGAATTCCCAAATAATATTCCTGAATTTTTTGCTTTATATGGTGTTGAAAAATTACCTTTTTTCTGGGAACCGTTTAAATCGCCAATTTTCACCTTCTTCGCTATCTGGATAATTCCAGCATTGGTTGCGGGTTTAATTGGATTTCTCGTTTTCAGGAATCGAATCAAAGGGGTTTATTTTTCTATACTTACTCAGGCATCGCTTCTTGTATTCTTTAACTTCTTTAATGGACAACAAAAACTTATAAATGGAACAAATGGATTAAAAACAGATGTAACACAACTATTTGGTCAGATGGTAGGTTCTGAGTCCATGCAAAGAATATTCTTCTGGATTACGGCCATACTAGTAATAGCCGCTTGGTTTTTTGCAAAGTGGGTAGTTAGAGGAAGGTTTGGAAATATTCTTATAGGAATACGAGATGATGAACCAAGAGTTAGGTTTACAGGATATAACCCAGTTATATTCAAGACGATAGTATTTTCAATTGCTGGAGGTCTCGCTGGAATTTCGGGAGCTTTATATACTGTTCAGTCTGGGATAGTATCACCTCAATTTATGACAGTTCCCTTTTCTATAGAAATGGTTATATGGGTTGCTGTTGGAGGTAGGGGGACTTTATTAGGAGCAATACTAGGAGCAGTTTTCATCAACTACGCAAAAAGTTTAGTAAGTGAAGCTTTACCTGCTAGTTGGATGTTTATCCAAGGAGGGTTATTTATATTAGTTGTGACAGCTCTGCCAGAAGGAGTTTTAGGATGGATTCAAGGAGATGGTCCTAGGAATCTTCTTCAAAGATTTGGTTTGAAAAGGAAGATTGAAACCTATCCAAGCTTAGAAGTTAACAATAAGGAGGGGAATAATGAACAATAAAGATCTTCTAAATTTAATAGATATTACTGTTAGTTTCGAGGGTTTTTTAGCTCTCAACAAACTTAATTTAAATTTAAACAAAGGAGAATTAAGAGCTGTAATAGGACCCAACGGAGCAGGTAAAACAACATTTCTTGATGTAATAACTGGAAAGGTTAAGCCAACAAAAGGTGAAGTAATTTTCAAAGGAAAATCTTTAGTAGGCAGAAAGGAACATAAGATTGCTCGACTTGGAGTGGGAAGAAAGTTCCAAAGTCCAAGAATCTTTGAAAATTTAACAGTTAAAGAAAATCTTGAAATATCAGTGTCAACTCCTAAAAGTCCCTTAAACCTTATAAATAAAAGAATTAAGGATGAGCAACTTAATGAGATTGAACGTCTTATGAAAATTGTCAATTTAGCTCAAAAGGTTGATTCTAAAGCTGGTTCTTTATCACATGGCCAAAAACAATGGCTCGAGATAGCTATGTTAGTAGGACAGAAGCCAGATTTAATGTTAGTTGATGAACCTGTTGCTGGTTTAACTGATGAAGAAACTGATCTTACAGCTGATTTATTAAAATCATTATCAGGAGAAAATACTGTAGTAGTAATAGATCACGATATGGAATTTATAAGAAGACTTGATAGTAATGTTTCAGTATTAAATCAAGGAACTGTATTATGCGAGGGAACAATGGAAACCATACAAAAGGACCAAAGAGTTATTGATGTTTATCTAGGAAGGCCTGAGGATTAGTTATGAAAAATTTACTGGAAATCAAATCATTGAATACATATTATGGCGAAAGTCATATTCTCAGAGATGTAGATTTAAATGTTCAATCAGGTGAAATGGTTTGTTTGATTGGAAGAAATGGAGTTGGCAAAACAACATTATTGAAATCACTTATTGGTTTGTTAAGACAAAAAAAAGGCGATATTTATTTGATTGGAGAAAATATCAATAGAAAAGCACCTCATCAGAGGGCGAGGAAAGGAATGGCTTACGTTCCTCAAGGGAGAGAAATTATTCCATACTTATCAGTTGAAGAGAATCTTATGTTAGGAATGGAGTCGCTGCCAGGTGGATTATCTAAGAACAAGAAAATAGATCCATTTATTTATGATCTCTTCCCAATCCTAAAAGATTTTCTACAAAGGAAAGGAGGAGATCTCAGTGGTGGACAACAACAGCAACTAGCTATTGCAAGAGCATTGCTAGGCAAACCTAAACTACTATTACTTGACGAACCAACAGAAGGTATTCAGCCCAATATAGTTTTAGATATTGAAAATGCAATTAATCAGATAATTAGAGATACAGGAATTGGTGTTTTATTAGTTGAACAACACTTGCATTTTGTAAGACAAGCAGATAGATATTATGCGATGCAGCGGGGAGGTATTGTTGCCAGCGGAAATACTAGTGAGTTGAGTCAAGCAGTTATTGATAAATTCTTAAGTGTTTAAATATTTTTTTCCTATTAAATTATAAATTTTTATTCATTTTTCACATCTTATAAGGTCAATACTGTTTGGATGTTCTTTTATATACTTATTAAATTCCATTGCTAGTGTTCTGGCCTCGTAGGCGTCTGAAGCATAAAAACAATTTTCAATTCTTATATTTTGAAAATCACGATAATGTACTGTATATCTCTTAAATGCATTTTTGCTCATTTTAGTTTGTTAAAAGCAATTTTATTTATATTTCAACAATGCATAATTTAAAAAAGTAAAGTATATCTTTTGTTGTTATCATAATATATTGACCTTAATTATGTAATGAAAGATACTTAAAAAGGTCGAAAAATAATTAAAGTTTTTCTTTTTTTTTATTAGAGTCATTCTTTTTATCTTCTATTAAAAAAACAAATTTTGATAAAATATATCCAAAAACTGGGACCCAAAACTTATCATAGAGAAATTTCATAAAAAATTAAGCAACAAATGATTCTTTATCTTCAAATTCAGTTTTATTAATAAGCTTTAAATCAATTGAATTAAATAAGTGCTGGATAAGAAGAAAATCAAGTTCCCCTTTTAGTAAATTTGCATCGGAAGCAAGTAGATCATCAACAAAATCATCGAAAGTATCTGAGAGAGGATTCACAATTAATAATTTATTTTTGTCATTATCATCTCATGAACAATAAAAGTCAACAAATTTTGAAGATAAAATTCAAAATTATTTAATTAGTTCGAAATAACCATTTTTATTCAACAAATACTTATCAAACCAAAGACTTAATAGATTGTCTAAACCTATTCCACTCATTTTATTTACTTGAGAAGTCTTATAGTCTGAAAGAGCGAGCAATAAATAAGGAAATATCATATCCGAAACCCCTTTTGGAAGTTTTTCTAAAGGTATCCCATGAGCTCTATCCCATAGAATTTGCATATCCTGAGAGAACAGAGTACTCCAATAATTAAAATCACAATATAACCTTTCTGGAGGAAGAAGATTTATAGAAAAAATTGGTAATGAAGAATTCATATTTTTTTGGATTAATTGAATGTCGAATTTAGAAATGTGAAAGAATCTCTAAAAAAATAAATCCCCAATGAATAAACACATTCATAATTTAACTCACAGTGCAGAACTATGCAACACCTCTAATTATTGTATTCATCCATCATTTTCTGAAATTTAAGAAAAGTTAAGAACTTTTTATAGATATGCAAATCAAAATCCTCATTATTTGCTTGATTTAAAAAGTTTCCTTCCATGGGGTTTTTATGATTAACTACTTTAGTATTGATTTTGAATTTATCATTTTCTCTTAAAGCATAAGAAGCTTCCGAAAAGTTTTCTGAATCCTTATTATTCTTTTTATTTATTTGGGTTAATATGCTATTTTTTTTGTTAAACATACCTCTCATTGAAAGTGCTTCCTCTACCAAAATACTAATTATTTTTGAATTACTTAAGTTATTTTCTAAACTCAATCTATCAATTATTTTCAATACATCTTCTCTCGGAATAAAACCAACTCTTTTTTTCTTGGTGGGCATCTAAAATTTTAAATAAGTTCAGCACTTGACTATATTAAGTGTTGCACTATATTCATAATAAGTCAATTAAATTTAATGATTTTACCTACAATCTTTCTTTTTGGGGCACTTGGATATTTATTTTATACTTCAAAAAAAGAACTTCTAATAGAAGATGATATTCAATTAGAAAACTCAAAAGATGATGACTATTATGAAGAGTTGGAAGATCTATTCATTTAAAAACACTTTATAAATAATTTAAAACTTTATTTCTTGACCAAAGATATACAAAAACTTGATCTTAATTAAAATAAGAAGGAATAAAAAAAATTATGACTGTTCATCAAGATTATGAAATAAAAATCAATTTAAATGAATTGATAGAGAAGAGAATTCCCTGCTGTGATTTACTTCATCCTGATCATTGTTTAACTGAAAAACAAGTCTCTGAAATTGCACATGATATACGCATGGATTTAAATTTGCATGACCTTTATAAACAAGTAGACCAACATATCATGAACTATGTTAATGCAGCAGGTATTGATAACAAGGATCATTGGGTTGAACCGCATCTTCCAGATTTGGAGAGAGATTTAAAAGAGGAAGTTGGTATAGAATTCGATTAATATTTTCTCTATCAAAAAGATCAATAAATGTATTTTTTTTCTAAATCATCTATTAATTTATAAATACTTTTAGCCGATCTCTTTCTTTTATTTAAAATTGTATAAACTATAAAACCAATGACTATTGTAATAATAGGGGTGAAAATAATAATTTCACGATTCATAACAATCAAAATATAAGCATAATATCCAAATTATTAAAAAATCTGCATCAATAAAATAGGTACTTTATACAAATTTCATTCATCATAAACAATTAAGATTTTTTGTAAAAAAGTTAAAGAATAAAAAATTATTTATACATTATGAAAAAATAAATTTTAATTCAATAAAAATAATGATTAATTATTTTGCCTTAACAGTAAGCGAGATGGGTATTGGTAAAATAGAAATGACAGTAATTGGAGCAGTAATTCTAATATTTCCAATTTTGTTTGTTTATGCATCTAAAAACCTTGATGCTAAAGGAGTTTTTGAATGGATGATGGAGAAACCCAACGATTGGATAGGTAAAAAATAAGACTTTAAATTTTAATATTTCTAGTTAAATTTTAAATTTTCTAAATTACTAATATCAAAATCATACACCTCGCAATTATTTTCTAAATCATTAACTATTGAATTTTTTAATAGAGAATAATCTATCAACTTATTGAGTTTGTTATTTCTAAATTCCTTATTAGTCTCTCCAATAGCAAATTGCAAAGCTCCTTCATGTGAAATACCAAATTTTACAGTATTGCAATAGGTTCTAGTGAACTTATTAGAAATCTTATTAGTATATTTCTCAAGATTTTTAAAGGAAGTATTTAAAGAGTAAACCGGATTACTAAAAAGAAGATGTAAAGTTAAGGTGAATATCGTGAAGATTCTTTTGATCATAATATTCCATAAATTGCAAATTTAATATAGTTTATAATTTAACTACGCCGACTTTGATTTATTAAAAATTTAGAAATTAAAAAGTGTGATGAATATACCATTTCTCCGAAATTTTGTAAGATAAAACTCACAAAATTAGTATTTTTTTTGAATTACATTGGTAGTCTTAAAAAAAAGACTAAATGCTTTTGAAATAATAAAAAATCAATGTCAATATTTAATAGATAAAAATTAAAGATTATCTATTCAATAAATAAATATCTCAAAATAAGTAAATTAATTATTAAATATATGGATTCAGCTATGGAAATGTATTTGAACATGAATTATTCTTTTATTAAGAATTAAATTCAAAATTAATATGGCATTACCAGAACTTATATATGCTCCAATAGATGGCGGAACAATACATAGATATGAAATTAGTGGTGGCAAGAGAAAATTCTTGAGATTTATAGGTTGTTATCTCGGCCAATGCAATTTTCATAAAAATATTGATGATGCAATTGATTACATAAAAAATTTAAAAGAATCGCAAAAGATACAAAAAACATAAAATAAATATACATAAATACAGCAGGGTCCCAATATATTTAAAGAACTATATAAATATTGCTACAAATAATAGAGAATTTTCTTTTTATAAGTAATTGATTATTTACTTGAGTTATAGTTCCGAAAGATAAACAGTCAATTAAAAAAGAAATTAATTTATGGAAAACAGACAAATTAATTTTTTTAAATCAAAAGACTTTAATACCGTTCTCAAGCCTTTTAAAAAAGGAACGGTAGTAAAAATTGACTCGATAGATATTAGAGAAAATAAAAATGAATTAAAAATAGGTTTATTTGGTTGGTATGCAATTTGTCCTTCAAAAGAACTTAAAAAAAATAAGCTACATTATTTTTCACTATATGATGAGCCTCTAGTTCTTTATAGAGATGAGAATAAAAATGTTAGATGCATTAAAAATATTTGTCCGCATAGGGGAGCTTCCTTTTTTGGAGGCACCATATCAGATGGAGTAATAACCTGTCCATATCATGGTGCTAAATTCTCCTCTGGTGGAAGTTGCCAAAATCTTGATAGAATAACATGCAGTCACATAATTGATAATAACTACGATAACTACGCCAAAAGAATTCACTTATCCCAATACAAAGCTTTAGAAAAGAATGGATATATATTTGTACATTTTTCCAAAAAATCTGACACTGATTTAAAAAATATAAGTGAAGATTCACCTATAAGTAACTACGAATTATCTGAAAATGGATTTTTACATGCGGATTATGTATATGAAGAGGTTCTAGTTGACTTTAAATGTGATTGGTCAAGGATAATTGAAAATCACTTAGATATCCTTCATCTTTTTTGGGTTCACGGTGATACAATCCCTGATAAAGATGTTAATAAAAATGTATTAGTAAGTTTTAACCAGAAAATTAATGTCACTCCAAAATATATTGAAAGTATTTATTACTATAAGAATGATCCTACAAAAGAATTTATACGAATAAAATACATTCCACCTGGAAGGATTTTAATTTATAAAGGGAATCCTTCTGAAGCTAGATATTTACAAGTTTTAGACCATATTCCACTAGGAAATAACAAAGCAAGAGTAATAGTAAGACACTACAGGAAATTCTTAAAAAATAAATTAATTAATAACCTTATGTTATTTCAAGAGAATCAAAGAAAGATTTTTTATAAGATATTTGATGAGGATTATATGATTTTAAAAACACAAACATTTAATCACAATATGGGATTTATAAGTAAAGATGAAATAAAATTATTGGGAGAAGACAGAATAATAAATTACTTCTGGAAATGGTACAAGAAATCTGAAGATAAGGATGAACCATGGAAAAATACTAATGAAACTCAAAATATCAACGTATACGACGAAGTAATATTGAAATATCCTCCGGAGATAAAAAACTTAGAAATTATCAATAATATTGATATTATTAGAAAAACATTTTTAAGATTTGCAGCTCCACTTATATTTTTTATGTTGATTATATAACTTATGAAGAAAGTAAATAGACCTTCATGGTTGAATTGGCTTTATCTTTTAATATTTATTTTAAGCACAATCCAATTAATTATATTTTGGAGCAATAAGTTTTAGTGGTTAATAAGTTATGGTTTGAAGCGAAAAACATAAATTGTTTTAAGGGTGGTTTTAGAGTAATTAAAGATTTAAATTTAAAAATTGCGAATTCAGAGAATGTAATATTAATTGGACCAAATGGTTCAGGTAAATCTTCTTTAATAGAAGTAATTAATAGAAATATATACCCAGTAGTAACTAATCAATCAAAACTGAAAATATTTAACGAAGAACTTATAAATTTATGGGAACTGAGAAAAAGAATAAGTACCGTAAATAATGATATTAAAAATAGAATAAATCCTAATATAAAAGTTTTTGATTTAATTTTAAGTGGATTATATGGAAAATATTGTTACATACCAAATAAATCTGAAAGAGATCATTATCAGGTGGATAATATCTTGAAAAATATGAATATATTTAATTTATCTAAAAAATATTTTTCCTATTTATCAGATGGAGAAAAGCAAATTTCTCTCATTGCAAGAGCGTTAATAAAAAAACCTGAAATTTTAATACTTGATGAGCCAACTGCAAATTTAGATTATAGATCAAAGTTTTTAGTGATTGATAAAATTAATGAATTATCAAAATTAAACAGCAAAATTTTTTGTGTTACCCATGATATTTCGATGATTACAAATATTTTTGATCGAGTCATAATGATGAAAGATGGCGAAATTATCGCTGATGGATATCAAAATGAGGTTATTAATAGCGAAAATCTTAATAGGTTATATGGTATTGATGTTGAAGTAACTAAAAATAATAGTTTTTGGTCTATTAAGAGATTATCTAAATAAGAATTATTAAAATAGCTATTCCAATAACAAGAAAAATTAATTTTCCACTTTTTAAAAATGAAGAAGATTTATTTTTAAATGAAGAAGATCCACATTTAGAGCAAATTATCTTGCCTCCTAAAGATCGATCTGAAACTAATGCAGAACTCCCACAATTAAGACAGACTCTATTTGTGTTCATCTAAAAAATTTTTTTTAGGAATACAACTTAATTATATTCTTAAAAACATATATTAAGAAAAGCAAAAATTTATTTATGATAATGAGAATCTATTGCAATAAGTTATTAAATAGTGCATAATTGATAATAATTCTCATTATCAAAACCTTTCAGATGAATTTCCATAGTTATGGGGAACCACCTTCTAAGTTAGTAAGAATAATAACTGGTCAATCCGTTTTAATAGATCCTTCATCAAGGCCAAAAGGAACATGTCTAGAAATTGAGAGTGGGATTGCAAGAGTCTATTGCCCTTGCGAAGAAACGGAAGGGATGACACTAGCCTTCCTACAGTCAGGGGACCAGTTAAGAACTGACCTTTTATGTAGTGAGGGTGTATGCGTTGAAGCATTAACAGATTTATCGTTCCATAGCAGTGGAATTATTAATGAAAATGTAGGTTTTGATGCAGTAAATGAGTGGACATTGCAACTCCTCAGAATTAGACACTTGGGAAATGCTGAACAAAGGTTACAGGCTTTATTTTCTATATTAGTAAACCGATTAGGAAGAAGATGTGGTCAATGGTGTGAATTACCTTTTAGGTTAACTCATGAAAGGATAGGTGAATTAATTGGTTCAACACGAGTAACATCAACCAGGTTAATTTCTAAATTAAGGTCCTCTGAGTTAATGATAGCTCCAGTTGGCACTCAAACTGTCAGTGTTGCACCTTCTTTTATTGAATCATCATTACTATAGAAAATGGAAGAATCACAATCAATTACTAATACCCTATTAATAGAAATAGATGTATTGACTAATCGAATCAGAAATATAAGAGAATCCCTTAAAACTACTCAAAATAAGGGGTTAAAGGAAAGACTATATTATGAAAATAAAAATATATTTCAAAGGGTTAATGAGATCTATAGAATAGCTGAATTCTTGAATAAAACAAATAGTGAGAAAATAAATTTTTCAAATTTACTTATTGAAAAAACAAAAAGGACAATAATTGAAAATATATATGAAAGTAATTTATTTTTGTTTTAATTCACTGTCTATCAATAAGATTGCAGAAGGTTGATTAGAAGCAAACTTAACTTTTCCCAGTATATTTGCGAATTCATCTTCAGATTTCGTTTGAGCTTCTACAATTGGATCTAAAAATACGTTGGATCTTGTATCTGAAATTCTTTCTGAAATTGAATAAAGTTGTTGTAAAGATGAAGTTAAATCAGCCTCCATATTGAAAGAAAAAGAAATCAATTCTTCTATTGAGTCCCAAGTCTGAACTGGTGCTGGAATTTCATTCAATTTCACGTTTTGTCCCCTTGCAATGAGATAATCAGCAAATTTTTGAGCGTGTTCCATTTCACCTTGTGATTCACCCAGAAAAAAAGAGGCAAATCCATTTAAATCACGTTCTTGGAACCATAGATATATCGAAAAATATTGAACATTCGCATATCTTTCCATTGTAAGATGTTCAAAAAAATTATCTAACAAACTATTATCCATAGGTTGGGCAATAGCTCTTCCAGATGGACCAAAATTAATTAATTTCTTTAATTTTAAATTATTTTCATTCATAACTTAAGAAGAAACTAAGTAAATAATACAACATTTTGTATAAATAAGTAATTACTTAAACCTTTAAAATAAATTAAATTATATGATAATGAATATCAA
This sequence comes from Prochlorococcus marinus str. GP2, assembly GCF_000759885.1. Classification (NCBI taxonomy): domain Bacteria; kingdom Bacillati; phylum Cyanobacteriota; class Cyanophyceae; order Synechococcales; family Prochlorococcaceae; genus Prochlorococcus; species Prochlorococcus marinus. The sequence goes on along the minus strand of NZ_JNAH01000004.1, from coordinate 130,312 downwards.
TAGCAATATCATAAATGAATTTCGAGTATAATTTTTCTGAACTGTTATTAATTAATAAAATATATTTAAATAAAAAAAAGAAATGTAAAAAGAAAAAATGCTCTAATTGGAAGGGAGGAAAGTGTAATTGCCTATAAAAAAGATTAAATATTTACCTTTATTGCTCCAGGATATAAAAAATAATAACTATTTTTATTTATAGAAAGAAAACATTTATCACCACTATTTAACAGATTATTTATATTAGCTCTAACCCTCAAAATTTCATTATTAATAGATACTTTATAAATAAAATATTCACCAATAAATTCTTTAGAAATTACAACAGCATTACCAGATTCTGATCTTTTAATTGATATAAATTTAGGTGAAATAGACATATTTTTAGTTTTTATTTTGCTTGATAACCCTAAACTATTTATTTCACCTAAACAAGACATGTATGAATTGCCATATTGTTTAAGATTAAGAATATTATTTCCTAAAATAAAACTACTAACAAATTTAGTTTTGGGACTTTTTAAAAGGTTAATTGGAGTATCAATTTGATGTATTTTACCCTCATTCATAACGGCAACTTTATCGCAAATTGACAGAGCTTCTTCAGGGTCATGAGTAACCATTAATCCACTTGCATTGCAACCTTTTAGAATATTTGGAAGTTCACTTCTCAATTTAAGTTTGACATGCATATCAAGGCTGCAAAAAGGTTCATCCAATAGAATAAAATTTGTACCTGGAGCAAGGGCTCTCGCAATTGCAAGTCTTTGTTTTTGGCCGCCAGACAATTCATGTGGGTACCTTCCAACAAAACTATCAAGACCAACAATATTTAGTAAATAATCAACCCTAGATCTGTCTTTTTTGTTTTTCAAACCAAACATTACATTTTCCAAAACAGTTAAGTGAGGGAAAAGCGCATAATCTTGAAAAACCATACCAATATTTCTTTTTTCAGGGCTAAGAATTTTTTTTCTACTTGAAATTTCCTTATCATTTAAAGAGATTTTTCCTTTTGAGGGATATTCAAACCCTGCGATTAATCTTAAAAGAGTTGTTTTTCCGCAACCAGAAGGACCAAGCAAGCCTAACAATTCGCCATTTTCAAGTTTCAGGTTAATTTTGTTTAATATCCAATTTGAACATTCTCGCTTATCATATTTATGATGCAGATCATCAATTATTAACGCATCATTTTTCACTAAGTTCTTCTTATATAAATATATTAAATTAGCAGAAAATATTCACCTAAAATATCCCTTGTATAATTTTATACACCATTTAATTTTCAAATTTAATGAGAAAATCTGAAAGAGCAGAAATAGTACTCAAGGAACTCAAAAAGTTATATCCATCGCCTCCAATACCCCTTGATCATACAAATGCATATACACTTCTAGTCGCGGTAGTTTTAAGTGCTCAATCAACAGATAAGAAAGTTAATGAATTAACAAAAAGCTTATTTAAGGTTGCAGATAATCCAGAAAAGATGATACAGCTAGGTATTAATGGCATTTACGAATACATAAAATTTTTAGGTCTATCTAATCAAAAATCAAAAAACATCTATAATTTATCTAAATTATTGATTGAGAAGCATAATGGTATGGTCCCAGATTCTTTTGAGAAGCTTGAATCTCTTCCAGGGGTAGGCCATAAAACAGCATCAGTTGTAATGTCTCAAGTCTTTAAAATCCCTTCATTCCCAGTCGATACTCACATACACAGGTTGTCACAAAGATGGGGTCTATCAAATGGAAAAAGCGTAGTTCAAACAGAAAAAGACCTAAAAAAAATATTTCCAGTAAATGATTGGAATACCTTACATTTACAAATAATCTTTTATGGCAGAGAATACTGCACTGCAAGAGGCTGTGATGGAACAAAATGTTATTTATGTCGTACTCTTTACCCAAAAAGAAAGAAGAAATTTATATGTAAAAAACCCTAATAAATTAATATAATAATTTAATTAGTTTTAAAATCATGAAAATAGCAATTACTGGTGCATCTGGCAAAACAGGTTATAGAATTACTGAAGAAGCAGTTAAGAAAGGATATAAAGTTAGGCAAATTATTAGAAAAAATTCTAAAGTTTCAGAAGGTCTAGAGAGTTTGGAAAAAATTAGAGTATCTTTAGATAATAAAAAAGAACTTGATAAAGCGTTTAAAGGTATTGATGCTTTGGTAATTGCAACTGGTGCTAGAGCATCATTAGATTTAACCGGTCCTGCAAAGGTTGATGCGTTAGGGGTATACAGGCAATTAGAGAGTTGTAAGAGAGTTGGCATTAAGAGAGTTATTTTAGTAAGTTCTCTTTGTACTGGTAAGTTATTTCACCCATTAAACTTGTTTGGTTTGATTCTTATTTGGAAGAAAATAGGTGAAAACTTTCTACGAAACTCAAACTTCGAATGGACTATTATTAGACCTGGAGGATTAAAGGAAAATGAAGATATTAAATTAGAAAATATAAAATATTCAAAGGAGAATACTCAAATTAATGGATCAATCCCAAGAAGATTAGTAGCACAATGCTGTATAGATTCTTTAAAAAACAAAGATGCAATTAATAAATTAATAGAAGTAACAAGTTCGAATGATAATAAAAAGATATCTTTTAAAAAAGCTATGCAAATGATTTAAAAGATGTAAATATATAAAATAAAACTATGAAAATAAACTCAAAAATTGACGCATTGCAATTAATGCTTACTGATTTAAGAACTAGAAATGAGCCAATAAGACATAAAGCTGCGTTTAAAGGTTGTCAACCAGAATTTCAGAGTCTTGTATCAAGGTTAATAAAGCAGTTAGAGGAAGAATTAGTTGCTGAAAAACTTACTGATCATGCTAGTTAAAAAATTTAGATTACATAAATGAACTCAAGTTATCAATTTTTGCTTGTTCTGAAAGTTCATCATATCCTCCAAAAAATTCATTATCCAAAAATATTTGAGGGAAAGTATTATGGCTACTCTGAGCCATTATTTTTTGAAAGCTCTCATCATTGTCTATTAAAGTAACTTCATGAGGAATAGATAAAGAATTAAGCAACCTAATTGCTCTTTTAGACCAAGGACAATCCTTTAAAATATATGCTTTTACACGTGATTCATTTTTTAATAAATCATTAGTTGAGATATTAATAATTTTTTGTTCAAAAGAAAGTAATAATATATCAGTACCTTTTTTTACAATACATCCCTCCTCAAGATGACCACCAAAGACATTACATCCCTCATCTGCAAAACTCAAATGTAAATGAACATCTCCCTTATTAAAATGTCCATTTAAAGAGACTATCTCTAGATTTCCCTGAAATTTATTTATCTCTTGATTTCCTGGGCATTGAATACAAACTGTTCTAAGATTACCAACCACTCCAGAAACATACCCGTATAAATTATTCAATAAAGAATATTCTTTAATTGAATTCATCAAATCAGATTCTGGAGATAGCTTTAGGCTATGAGATTGCATTAGATATAAGGAATAATTTCGTAATATAAAACATCATCAATCATAAAGAGAAGTTGAGTTTATAATCTTTAGGATTCAGTTTTCAATTGAGTTTGAGAATCTAGCAATAAAAATATTTAATATTTTCAATAAAAATTTAAGCTTATTGAGAGTGTAATATATTTTTTATATACAAAAACCAATTTGTTATTAAGAAAAAATCTTAAAAATTTAACATTGAATATTCCCAACTTATTATCGATATCTCGCCTTTTCCTTGTATTTCCATTAATACTTTTTTTAGAAATTAACAGGCCTTTTTACGTCTTTATATTAATTATTATTGGAGGTTTAACTGATTATTTTGATGGGTTAATTGCAAGGAAGTTTAATCTTAAAACCAGATTAGGAGCTATCCTTGATCCCTTAAGCGATAAAATATTCTATTTAATTCCTTTAACCTTTCTTTGTAAAAACAATTTAATACCTTTCTGGTCTTTGTCATTAATTTTATTTAGAGAAATAATTATCTCTAGCCTGAGGAACTCTACAAAAGACGGTTTACCAGCATCTATGCTGGGTAAATTTAAAACGTTTTTCTTTTTTATTTCAGTAATCAGCTTCTTTACCCCATTAAAAATAAGCTTATTGAATAATTTGGCTTTAATATTTTATTGGTTAGGATTCATTCTGACTTTTGTGACTTTATTAGTCTATTTAAGAATTAAAAAGAATATGATCTGAATTTTCATCAAACTCCTCATTCTTTTTATTATTAAAATCATTTAAAAAACTATCCTTTAAACCATTAAGTAAATCAAATGTTGGCAACCACTCTAAATCATGTTTAATCTTAGAGATATCAGTCTGATAATGATTTAATCTTATTGGAAATCCCTTTCTAGATTTAGGATCTAATTTTTTATAATCAAATCTTCTTAAAGAAATCTCATTTTGGTTTAATCCAAGTACATTCGCACAGAAATAAATTAAACCCTTGATTGTTACTCCTTTTTCACCTGAACAGTTGTAAATATTATTTTTAGAATTTTCAAAATTCATACACCTTATCATTACATCAGTTAGATCAGAAACATGGCCTAACTGAGTAATTAAAGACCCGTCACCAGGGATAGGTATAGATTTTTTAGCATATAACCTTTCAAAAAACCAATTTTCAATTTTATTATAATTTCCCGGTCCATAAATATAAGTAGGCCTAAAACTTGTAAAAGGAATTTTTTGGTTTTTTAACCAATTTTCTGTCTCAAACTTTCCTTTGTGCCTACTATCTGGATCAATTGGATCAACTTCGGATAAGGGTAGTTCAAAATTATCTTTATAAACACCAGCAGAGCTGACATATATATATCTCTGGAAAGAGTTATCTAAATTTTCTATAACAAGTTTAGTTTGTTCTAACTCTCTTCCAGAAATATCATAAACAACATCATACTTTTTATTTCTTAGCCTCATAATATCTTCTGAACTATTTCTATCACCCTTAATTAAATTTGTTTTTTCAGGATTACTTTTATTACCTCTCGTGAAAATATCAATATCATGATTTTGACTTAATAACTTTCCAACCAAAGACCTGCCAACAAATCTAGTACCACCCATTACAAGAATTTTCATATTCAAAAAATATTTAACTGAAGTAGTAATCTAAAATAGAATTACATATTGAATAGTACTACTAATAAGTAATTAATGAAAAGGATGATTCTATGGAACTAATACCAGCAATTGATTTAATAAATGGTAAGTGTGTAAGGCTTTTTAAAGGTGACTTTAATAAAAGAAAAGACTTCACCAAAGAACCTCATGAGCAGGCTAAATTTTGGGAAAGCGAAGGGGCAAAATATATACATATAGTTGATTTAGATGCTGCAAAAACTGGATCACCAAGAAACGATGAATCAATAAAAAAAATTGCAAAAACAGTTAACATACCTATTCAAATAGGTGGGGGAATAAGGTCTCATGAAAGGATAAAACAATTATTTTCTTATGGTATTGAGAAAGTTATCATGGGAACTTCTGCAATAGAAAATAAAGAATTAGTTAGAGACTTATCAAATGAATTTCCTGGAAGGATAATTGTTGGTATAGATGCAAAAGATGGAAAAGTTAGTACAAGGGGGTGGCTTGAGCAATCTAATATTTTAGCCACAGATCTAGTAAAGGAGTTTTCTTCATTTAAAATTGCTAGTTTTATTGTTACAGATATAAATACAGATGGGACGTTAGAAGGAACAAATGAAGAATTCATAAAAAGCATACTTGAAATTACAGATATTCCAGTAATAGCCTCAGGAGGTATTGGATCAATTTCTGATTTATTATCGTTAGTAAAATTTGAAAATTCTGGACTCGTTGGAGTAATTGTAGGTAAAGCTCTATATGAAAATAAATTCACGATAAGCGAAGCGAATAATGTATTGTCATCAGAGAGATTAAATGACTTTGATTTAAACAGAAATTATTACGCTTAAAAGAGTATAAAAATTGATTCAAGGCTGGTATTTGCAGTAATTGTTAGTTAATTTTGTATAAGAGATAAGAAAACTAGTCTTGGAATTAATTTCAAAAAAATCGATCTTGATTATTGCTCCAAGCTTAATAGCAGAATCTTTATCGCTTAAGTTAACATCACTTGACCAAAATTTAAACATTAATTTTAATAATGGAACGGGAGATAAAACTCCGGATTTAGTTATATGGAATGTTCTTAATTTCCAATCAGAAGATCTTATAAGGTTAGAATTATTAAAATTAAGAGAAAGATATGATGAGTCAAAGTTTCTTATAATTCTCTCTGGCGAACTAGTTTATGAAGCAAATACCCCTCCATCGTTAAATGCTGAAGGTTTTCTTTTAAATCCTAGTGCAGAAAAAGTTCTTGAATCTATTGATACCATTTTAAATGGAGGAAGGGTATTTGATATTGAAAACAATTCAAGGGTTCAACTAAATATAAATAAAGATAAGCCTCTGTCTTTTAGTCAAAAAATTTTAACTTCAGGTCTTAAGCAAATAGATTCTGAAATTAATTATATATTCAAGTATGTCAACTCTGATTCAACACCAGAATTTTATAAATTCATTTTAAAAGGAAGATTAAGAGAACTTATTACTGCAAAATCTTTTCTAATTTTCTTATGGGGTAATTCACTAGAGCTTTATACAGAGGCAGTTTACGCTGAAAATAAAATTAATCTTGAAAATAAGAACACTGTATTCATTAAAGATAAAAATACTATTGAAATATGGAATTTGATTTTAGATAGACTAAAAGAAAGGTATAGCTCAACTAACTTAAATGTTGAATTTAATAATTCATCAATAATTCTCTCTGGGATAAAGAAAGAATTTATTTCACGACTAATTTGCAAAATGTTAGATGAATTAGATAATTTAGTAAAAAATATTAAGGAAAACTATAAGGAGAAAGATTTTAAAGATGATTTAAATTCCCTCATAAAAGAACTTAAAGTTAATACAATTTCAAATATCACAGACAGCTATTTTCGATTAAAAAAAGGAAGCGAATCTATTTCAATAAATGATTTTATTTATAGCGAGGTAAATTGCGAAGATATAGATAAAGAATCACATGAATCAATAATGTTTATTGAGCCAATTATTAAAAATGAAGCTCTTGACTATGATGGAAAATTACTCCCTCTATATGAAACAGAATCGTTTTTGATCCTTGAAAATATAATTTCAAATTGGACAATAAGGAACTGTAATTTATTAGCCTCTGAAATCTTTAATATTTGTTCTTCTTGGCCTGAATTAAGAACTGTACTTATAAATCCCGAATTACAATCTACAAGAAATTTTGAAAGATTTAGAAATAATATTAATAACTACAATCGCTGGCATGATTATATTTATATGCCTATCTACTTATATGAGAGTAAACGAGAATATATTGATATTATCGATAAAAAATTTACCCGTTACTTTAAAAATGAAAATAGAGAGAAAGAATTAGAGAATCTAGAATGGCTACAAAAACAAGTTACATTGTTAGTTGAGATAAGAGATGCCTTAGCACCGCAATTAGAACTTGCTGTAAAATATATTGGTAATCTTTTCGTGACTTTTCTTACAAAGGTCGTTGGCAAAGCTATCGGTTTAGTGGGGAAAGGAATCCTTCAAGGATTAGGAAGATCAAGTTCAAAGTAAGTTTTTAAACTTTAATGAAAATAATTCAATGGGTCCTAATAGCATTAATTTTCTTAAGTCCATATAAAGCAAATGCCTCTAGAGATTCTAATAGTTACGATGGCAACATCTTTCCAATATACGCAGGCAATGGGGCTATAGTTCCTCCCCAGACAACTCTTCAGGAATCATTAAAAAATAAAAGAGTCGCAGTTTTATTTTTTTATCTTGACGATAGCTCAGATAGTAAAGCTATGGCTCCGATAATATCTGGTTTAGATTTGATATGGAGAAATAATATAGATATCATTGCTCTAACTACTGATGAATTACAGGATAAAGAAAAGTCTGATCTTAGAAATGAACCTAATTATTATTGGAACGGTTTAATTCCACAAACCATTATTTTAAACAGTGATGGTGAAGTTAAATATGATCAAAATGGAATGATAAATATCGATGAATTAAACAAAGTTATAGGAGAGTTAAAAGGAATTGACATAAATGATACGGAATTTTCTGTAGAAAGTTTTAATGAATACAACAGTATCATTTCTGAAAAAAAAGATAAAAACAATAATTAATTAAAAAAATGATATTAATAAATATCCTCTTAGCTCTCTTAGTTCTCTTAATTTTTTTAATTCTTTCAGATTTATACTTTAAAAACTCACCCAAATCAAAATTAAATCTGGTACCTATAAATTATAAAATCAAACAAAAGGATGGTTTAAACGAATTAATTATTAATTTAAAAATAACGAATACAAGCAAAACCAAAGAGACGATGGTATCAAATATAAATTTTGAATTAGATTTTTTCAAAAGTAAAGGTAACAAATATTGCCAAAATTTAAACTATCAAGAAGATATTTATATAAACAATAATAATAAAATTAAGAATATAAATAATTATTGGCCAACAACAATTATCAAGTCAAATTCAGAATTATTTGTGAAAATCATATATAAATTTGCCAATAATAATCTAAGAAAAAGAATAAAATATCTATGGTTAAAAGTATTTTGGGAGAACTATGGACATTTTGGCATTTCAAATAATAAGGATTGTTTGTTAATTAATTTAGATGGTCAAAAACAAAAACCGAAAGAAGTTTATGAAATACCTTTAAATAATAAATATAAAGCTTTTGCTATTAAAACTGATTTACTTGGTTGCTTTGATAACCCAGTAAATACTGTGATTGAATACTGTAAAGGAATTGTAGAAGAAAATGATATTTTAACAATCGGTGAGAGTCCACTAGCGATTATGCAAAATAGATATATTTCCCCTCAAAATTTAAAATATAGTTTATTTTCGCAAGCTTTATGTTATTTTTTTCACCCTACAAGTAGTCTAGCAACAGCTTGCGGCATGCAATTATTAATAAATAGAATCGGAGTCACAAGAATAACCTTTGCACTATTTGTTGGATTTCTCTTCAAGTTAGTTGGTATTAAGGGTATGTTTTATAGGTTAACTGGTTCAGAATCATCTCTCATTGATGATATAAGCGGTACAGTTACCCCTTACGATAAGAGTATTGTTATGGGTCCTCTCAATGCAGAATTATTTTGTAAGGAGGTCTCGAATTATCTGAATATAGATGTTGCTGTAGTCGATGTTAATGATCTTGGAGGTGTGAAAGTCTTAGCTAGTTCAAATAAAACAGTAAATAAAATACTCAAAAGAAACTTAATATCTAATCCAGCTGGCAATGGAGATGAAAAAACTCCTATAGTATTAATAAGAGAAAAAAAGTAAATGAAAAAAAATACCTCTTATTCTTTTCAATCTAAAAAAGGGATGGAAGTAATTTTTGAAGAACTCCACATAAGGCACATTAACCTTTTAATAGATATTAAAAATAAGGAATTGAATAATTGGTTTTTAAAGATGGCAATTATAAATACTTTTGATGACTTAAAAATTTTTTTAAATAGTCTTAAGAAAAATAAAAATAAATGCATAATTGCTATACATGGAAAAGAAATTATTGGTTATTTGAATATTTTTCCTTTAAACAAAAAAGAGACTTGCTTAAAAATAACCAAGCCCAAGTTGATTAACAACAAATGTTCTTTAACAGATAAACAATTAACTTTAGGATTGATAAAAAAATCTATTTCAATAAATGATATTAAAACTTCAAGTTGGATAATTAACGCTGATATAAATAATGTTGACCTTATATCCACCTCAAGAGAATTAGGCTTTCAACCGTTAGGAGAAATAATCCTTTGGTATGGTTCTAATCTAAATAAATCTTTAAAGCAAAATACCAACGCCTATTCATTAATTAATGAATTCCAAAACATTAATAAACAAAATATATTAAAAATAGTGAATTTCATAAGATCAAATCAATCTCCCTTAATAAGAAATCTTTTAGATTTTGATCAAGATGACATTCTTAAAAGAAATAACTCTAAAAGTGGTGCCTTAATATATGAAAATTCAGTTCTATGTACAATTTTAAAAGATATAAATCATCAAAAAGAAGAAATTTATACTTTAACTATCAGTAGATATTGGGATAAAAGATTCGATTCTATTTTGAAAGAATTTATAAAAAGATTTTTTGAAAAATCTCCTGTTTCATATTTAAAAACCTATAAAGAAAACTCTCAATTAAATCTTTTTCTCGAAGAATGTAATCTCAAAGAAAAAAATCAAGAAATAATTCTTGTCAGGAACACAATAGTTAAGAATGAAGCCAAACAAGTAAATATAATAAACCAATCTTTGGAATCAATCTTTGAAAAATTAAGTCCACAAGGTAATCCATATCCATCCCCTTTTCCATTAAAAACAAAGTGAAATTTTGTAAACCCAAACCCAAGTCAATTTTGAGTTTGGATATAGGTACTAAAAGAATAGGATTAGCTTATTGTGATCCACTCTGCATAACATCAAATATACTTCCAGCAGTGAAACGGTTTGAAAATAATCAAGAGATTAAAATCATTAGAAATTATATAAATGAATTTAATTTGACTGGGTTTATTGTGGGTATTCCATTAGATGACGAAGGTAAAATGACCACTCAAGCTATTGACTGTAAAAATTATGGTCAATTACTTTCAAATGAATTAAAGCTTCCATTTTCTTACGTTAACGAAAATAGTTCAACTTGGGCATCTTCAGATAGATTTGGAATAAAAAAAGATAAATCTGGATTGATTGATAGTTTTTCAGCAAAAATAATACTTGAACAATGGATCGAAGAGGGTCCTGAATTAGAAGTAATAGCTGGTAAACGTCATATAAAATATTAGTATTAAAAAGAATAGATTTTTTTAAATGAAAGAAGCCAACTCAAATGATAATTATGATGCACAGACTCTTTTATTAAATGATTCAAATGGAAACCAGCTATTTTGTTATCTTGAACAATTAGTAAGTGTTGAAGGCCAAGAATATGCTTTATTAACGCCAGTTGATACTCCAGTAAGTCTTTTTAAGATAAACGAAAAAGATGAACCTGAACTAATTGAGAAAATAGATAAAAATGAACAAATACTAAAAAATGCTGAAGCAGTTCTTCAAGAACATGATTTAAGACTAATCCGATCAGCAGTTACATTAACAGTTTCAGGAGAACTTGAAGAACCAATTTACGATGAATTAGAAGAAGATTATATCGATGATGATAGTGAGAGTTATGAATTACTCGTTAACTTTAATCTTTTTGACCAAGAATATGGCTTATATATTCCACTAGATCCTTTTTTTATTGTTGGTAAATTAAAAGACAAAGGTGCCTTATTAGTTGAAGATGATGAGTTCGATAAAATTCAACCATTGATTGAAACTGAGCTTGAAAAAAGTAGTTCTTAAAATAAATGAGATCTATCCTAAAAGTCAATTGGGATTCAAACTTACCAATATATAAGATTTCTCAATCTGAGTTGCAAAAAAAAGGAATTAATTCTTTATTGCTAGACGTGGATGGGACTCTAGTAAATAGAAAATCAAATATGGTGCCAAAAGCTGTAAAAAATTGGATCATAGAATCTAAAAAACTTTTCTCCTTATATTTAATAAGTAACAACCCATCAAAAAAAAGAATCGCAAAAATAGCGAAAGAATTAAATTTAAGGTACATATACAATGCATCAAAACCAAGAAAAAAATTAACTTTGTCGGCTATAAAAGAAATTGACAGAGAGCCAAAAAATATAGCTATTATTGGTGACAGAATTTTTACAGATATTATTGTTGGGAATAGATGTAATATAAAAACAATATTAGTTAAGCGCTTAAATAGGGATGGCTTGCCTATAAAATTTAATTTAACTTTGACAATAGAAAAATTAATTTCTCATATTATAAAATGAAAACTTGGGTTATAAAAATTGGTACTAGTATTTTAAGAGGAACAGAGGAAACATCTACAGAAGAAGTTATTGAAACCCTTTCTAAATCCTTTACAAGTTTTCTTTCAAAAGGAAACAAATTAATTTTAGTAACTAGTGGAGCCGTAGGATTAGGTTGCCAAAAATTAAACATTAAGATTAGACCAAATGATTTAAGCACCCTTCAAGCTACTGCTGCAGTAGGTCAAGTTAATTTAATGTCCTTATACGATAAAGTATTTAATAAATTAGGTCATAATATTGCTCAAATTTTAATAACTAAAGCTGACTTTAATTCACGAGAATCATTTAATAACGCTTCTAAAACTTTAAAAAAATTAATCGATTTGAATGTAATTCCAATAGTAAATGAAAATGATACTGTAGCAAATGAAGAACTTAAATATGGAGATAATGATACCCTCTCTGCTTTAGTTGCCTTAGCTATAAATGCTAACAAGCTTATTTTATTAACCGATATTGAAAATCTATACTCAAAAGATCCACGTAATAATAAAGATGCTCAACCTATTAAAGAAGTTCATAATAGTGAATTAAAAGAAATTAAAGATAAAAATTTTCAAAATTCAAATAATGAATGGGGAACAGGAGGAATTTCTACAAAATTAATTTCTGCAGAGATAGCAACAAAAGGAGGAGTTGAAGTCCAATTAGTTGATGGAACTAATAAAAAAAACTTAATTGAAATTTTTAATGATAATAAAATTGGAACTTTATTTTATCCAGTAGAAAAACCTATAGGAAATAAAAAAAGTTGGCTTTCTCATGCAATTCAAACAGTAGGGAAAATTACTTTGGATGATGGCGCTTCTTTTGCAATCAAAAAAAAAGGTGCCTCACTTCTAGCGGTTGGTGTTAAGAATGTAGAAGGAAACTTTACGATTAATCAGGCAGTTAAAATCGTAAATACAAATAATAAAGAAGTTGCAAAAGGTTTAGTATCAATAAGTAGCGACAAATTAAGAAGTATCTTAAATAATAAAGAAAATAACAACTCCTCGATAATTGTCGTACACAGAGATGTTCTTGCTCTCTCTTAGAAAAAAATTTAAACTGAAAAATGCTTTTAAGTGATTTAGTTGATCTAATAAAAAAAGGAAATTCAAATTTTATTAGTGCCAATATTTTCGAAGATTTAAATATAAATGATGCTGCCTCATTAGATACTGCAGTTAAACATCAAATATCTTTTTTAGAGGAAAATAATATCCTTAAAGAAAAATTAGATCAAACTAAAGCATCAGCAATAATAACTACTAACAACGATGAGATCGTTTGTTCCCTTAAGAAATTCAATATATCAAACATAATCGTTAAAAATCCAAGAATTGCATTTGCAGAAGTATTGGATTGTTTATATAAAACTATAAATTTCAAACCAGGAATTCACGCTTCAGCGGTTATAGATAAAACAGCAATAATTGGAGTAGATTGCCATATTGGACCTAATGTCTATATTGGAGAAAATACTGTAATTGGCGACAATAATCATATTCTTCCTGGATCATCAATTTTAGGCAATGTTCGAATAGGAGATAATAATGTGATTCATCCAAATTGTGTTATTTACGAAAATACTACTCTAAAAAACAATTGTGTAATTAACTCAAATTCTGTCATTGGATCAGAGGGATTTGGTTTTATTCCTAAAGATGGCAAATGGGTAAAGATGCCGCAAAAAGGTGGTGTAAAAATAATGAGTTTTGTAGAAATTGGAACGAATTGTTGTATTGATAGACCCTCAGTAGGATTTACATTTATTGATGAGGGAACAAAGTTGGATAATTTAGTACAAATAGGTCATGGAGTTAAAATTGGAAAGAATTGTGCATTTGCAGCTCAAGTTGGTATCGCTGGAGGAGCAAATATTGGAGATGGTGTTATTTTGGCAGGTCAAGTAGGAGTCAATAATAGAGTAAAAGTTGGAAATAATGTCATAGCTAGTTCAAAATGCGGGATCCATTGTGATATAGAAGATGGCAAGGTAATTAGTGGTTTCCCCGCGATGGGAAATAAATCATGGCTAAGGAGTTCAAGTATTTTTAAAAAATTACCAGAATTAGCAAAAAAACTTAGACAATTAGACAAGCAATAATTTATTCTTCTATTAAACATATATTTAAATGAAGAAATATAAGATTGTTTTATTATCAGGAGACGGGATAGGACCAGAGATTTCAGAAGTTTCAAAAAAAGTTTTAAAAAAGCTTTCAAAAAATCATAATTTCGACATTGAGATTATTGAAAAATTATTTGGGGGGATAGCTTATGAAAAATATGGGACTCCTGCTCCTGATGAGACACTAGATCAATGCAAAAAAAGTGATGCTGTACTTTTAGCATGTGTTGGAGATATTAAATATGACTCTCTTGCAAGAGAATTAAGGCCAGAAAGTGGGTTACTAAAGTTAAGATCTGCTCTAAACCTTTTCGCAAATATCAGGCCTGTCAAGATAAGAAAATCTCTATTAGATGCAAGTACATTAAAAAAAGAAATTGTTGAAAATGTAGATCTTATTGTTGTAAGAGAATTAATAGGGGGTATTTATTTTGGAAAACCAAGAGGACACATAACAAATATAAAAATCCCAAAAGCTTTCAATACAATGATTTATGATTCGGCCGAAATAGAGAGAATAACTGAAATAGCAATAAAAATTGCTAACCAAAGAAATAAAAAAATATGTTCTGTTGATAAATCAAACGTTCTTGAGGTTAGTCAATTGTGGAGAGATACAGTTTTAAATATCACCTCAAAAGATAAAAATATATCTCTAAGCAATATGTACGTTGACAATGCAGCGATGCAATTAGTTAGAGATCCATGTCAATTTGATGTGATTTTAACTAGTAATTTATTTGGTGATATTTTAAGCGATTTAGCCGCAATGTTAACTGGTTCTATTGGAATGCTTCCATCTGCTTCTCTAAACAATAATGGTCCAGGAGTTTTTGAACCTGTTCATGGTTCGGCTCCTGATATAGCTGGTAAAAACATAGCGAATCCTATAGCAATGCTTTTATCTGCTTCCATGATGTTAAAAATTGGATTAAATGAAGAAGAAGCTGCAGAAAATTTAGAAACTGCCATTGATAAAGTTTTATCAAAAGGGTTTAGAACAGCAGACTTAGCTGATGGGTCTTCTGAAGTTTTATCTTGCAGTGAAATTGGAGATAAAATAATGGATGAAATTTAAAAAAAAATTAATAAATAAAAAAATATTTTTAAGTAAAACATAAAGTTGGCATATTACCTGTCAGAATCATTAGATATTGTTTTTAAAAAATGTCAAAACGTCATCCAGTAGTTGCTGTAACAGGATCTTCAGGAGCAGGAACAAGTACAGTAAAAAGAGCCTTTGAGCATATTTTTGCCAGAGAAGATATTGTTCCCGCTGTTGTAGAAGGTGATAGTTACCACAGATTTGAAAGAATGCCTATGAAAAAAGCTATGGCAGACGCTCTTTCAAAAGGTGAAAATTTCTCTCATTTTGGTCCAGAGGCTAATCTTTTTGACAAGCTAGAAGAACTTTTTAAAATTTATGGTGAAACTGGAGGAGGAAAGAAAAGATATTATCTACATAGTCTTGAAGAAGCAGAAGAACATAATACAAGACTTGGGACATCCTTGGAACCTGGACAATTTACTCCATGGGAAGATATTCCTGAGGGAACAGACGTACTTTTTTATGAAGGTTTGCATGGCGGGGTAGAAGGTGATGGATACAATGTGGCATCTTATGCTGATTTACTTGTTGGTGTTGTTCCGATAACAAATTTAGAGTGGATTCAAAAAATCCATAGAGACAACGCAGAGAGAGGTTACTCAGCGGAAACTATTGTGGATACTATATTGAGAAGAATGCCTGATTATATAAATCACATCTGCCCACAATTCAGCAAAACCGATATTAATTTCCAAAGAATTCCCACGATTGACACTTCTAATCCTTTCATATGCAGGAACATCCCAACTCCTGATGAGAGCTTTGTGATCATACATTTCAGAAAAGGGGCAAGAGAGAAATGGGGGATTGATTTTCAATACTTGCTTGGAATGATTAACGATTCATTTATGTCAAGTCCAACAAGTATCGTTGTAAATGGAGGGAAAATGGGTTTCGCAATGGAACTAATTCTTACTCCAATTATTCATAAAATGATTGAGGAGAAAAATAAATAATAATTAATTTTTGATTATCCACTCAAATCATTATATTTTTTTACTTTGAGGATTTTTTAATCTAGAAGATCTCAAATTTTTATATATCTTTCTTGATAAAAGTACCTTATTTAGATTTAAATAGAAAAAAACAGGAAACGTTGTGTCATTAATCGACTGGTTTGCCGCAAGGCGTAAAGATCAATTTGTTGGGAAAGTTTCGCAAGATACTGATGAGGGAGATGGTTTGTGGGTTAAATGTTCAGAATGTTCGCAAGTAGCATATAGAAAAGACCTAATTTCAAATTTCAATGTTTGTAGTAATTGTGGACACCACAATAGGATTAATAGCGATGAAAGGATAAATATAATTGCTGACAAAAATTCATTCGAAGAGTTTGATAGTTCACTAAGTCCTACAGATCCTTTAGGTTTTAAAGATAGAAGATCATATGCTGATCGAATTAAAGAAAGTCAAGCAGGCACAGGTTTAAGAGATGGAGTTGTAACAGGTATCTGTTCAGTAAATTCAATGCCCTTAGCATTAGCTGTTATGGATTTTAGATTTATGGGAGGATCCATGGGTTCAGTAGTTGGTGAAAAAATTACAAGGATAATTGAGAGAGCAACTTTAGAAAATTTTCCAATTCTTATTGTTTGCGCATCAGGAGGAGCAAGGATGCAAGAAGGTATGTTAAGTCTCATGCAAATGGCAAAAATATCTGGAGCACTAAAAAAACATAAAGAAAAAAATCTTCTTTATATGCCCTTATTAACTCATCCAACCACTGGAGGGGTAACAGCAAGCTTTGCAATGTTAGGTGATTTAATTTTGGCGGAACCTAAAGCTCTTATTGGATTTGCTGGAAGAAGGGTTATAGAACAAACATTAAGAGAAAAATTACCCGATAATTTTCAAACAGCTGAATATCTTCTTGAGCATGGTTTTGTTGATGTAATAGTTAAAAGGAAAGATCTCAAGGATACTCTGACTAAAATTTTAAAAATTCATGGTGTAAAAGAACTTTCCAAAGCAAATATGTAAAATGAGAATTATTTCAAATTTCTTTTATTTTTCTTTAAGTCTTTTATTTTTTATTTTAAATTTTGCTCCTAATTCTTATGGGATAGGAAATGTTGACTGGGTCTTACTAAAAGAGAATAATGAAGGGAAAGAATGGCTTGATAGAGGCAGTATTAAGCCTCTTCCAAATGGTGAAATAAGTGTCTTAACAAAGTTCTTTAAAAATCCAACTAATTCAGATGATGATGGAGAGTTATCTCTTTATGTCATGAGAATTAATTGCGATGAAAAAAAGTTCAAAGATACTTCCATAAATGGAATACCTCAATTCAATTCAAAATGGCAAACTTCTAATAATGATGAACTAATAGATGTTGTTATTGAAAATAGTTGTTCAGAGTTTATTGATTGATAAGAATGAATTCTAAAAATAAAAAATTAAAAATAGCAATCGCTGGACTAGGGTTTGGTAAAAAAGTTCATTTAGAGGCATTAAAAGATTCTGATTACCTAACTCCTGTAGCTATTTATCATTACGATAAAAAGCAAAAATCGATATTAGAAAAAGAAACGGGCTTACATTTTTTTCATGATTGGGATGACTTAATTAAATCTCCAGAAATTGATGGGATCATTATTGCGACCCCTCCTGAATCAAGATTTAAATTTGCAAAAAGCGCACTTGAGAACAATAAAAATTTACTACTTGAAAAACCTGTTTCAATATCCTCCTCAGAGATTGAAGAGCTTCAGAGAATATCTTTGATTAATAATTTAAGCGTAGGTGTTGATTTTGAATATAGAGCAGTTCCTCTTTTTCTGCAGACAAAAAAACTTATTGATGAAAATATTTTAGGAGATATATATTTAGTAAAATTAGATTGGTTAATGGGCAGTAGATCCGACCCCAAAAGATCCTGGAATTGGTATTCATTAGAAGAAAAAGGTGGTGGAGTTATTGGCGCCTTAGGTACTCATGCATTCGATATGTTGAATTGGTTTTTTGGAGAAGCAATAAAAGTCTCTGGCAAATTAGCAACATCAATAAAAAAAAGACCTTTACCCAATTCATCTGATTTAAATGATGTTACTAGTGAAGATGTATGTTTAGCCAATATAGAAATATCAAACTACAGCTCGAATCTTATTCCATGTCAAGTATCTTTATCATCGATTTCTAAAAATGGTAGAGGATTTAGTTTAGAAATATATGGAAGCGAAGGATCACTTATTCTTAAAAGCGAAAACCAAAAAGATTATGTACATGGTTTTAATTTGAAATATTCAAACAACGAAAATAAAATACAAAATCTAACTGCAGATTCAAGTTTTAATTTTGAAAAAACATGGACTGATGGGAGGATAGCCCCAGTTTTGAGAATTCAAAATTTATGGGCTGAGAGTATTTTTAATAACACACCTGTAATCCCAGGCTTATGTGAGGGACTTGCTAGTCATAAAGTTTGCGAAGCCATAAGAGAATCTTCGAAAAGTGGATTAAGTATCAAAATTTAAGGCTATACATTTATAAGTAGCAATTATCACCCGATAAAGTATTGGATTGATTTTATTTTTTTTTCATATTCTGGAAAAATCAATTGAACTGAATTATTCAAGAATGGCTTTAAATTATTACAAAAATGAGCTTAAAGAAAATGCTCAATTACTTGCTTCTAAAGGAAAAGGGATATTAGCTGTAGATGAATCCACTAAAACAGTAGGCAAAAGACTTGCTGGAATTGGCGTTGAGAATACTGAAGAAAATAGAAAGGCATATAGAGGAATGCTTTTTACTACAGAAGGTCTTGGTAAATATATAAGTGGAGCAATCCTCTTCGAAGAAACTCTTTATCAGAATCACCGAGATGGTGAGTCAATGGTTAAGAAACTAAATGATTTAGGTATTATTCCAGGTATAAAGGTTGATAAAGGCCTAAATCCACTTCCAGGAGGAGGAGATGTAGAAACTTTTTGCTCTGGCCTAGATGGATTAGTTGAAAGAGCAGCAAAATATTATGAACAAGGTGCCAGATTTGCAAAGTGGAGAGCAGTTCTGCAAATTACAAATGATGGTTGTCCTTCAAAATTATCAATTCAAGAGAATGCTTGGGGATTAGCAAGGTATGCAAGATCAGTGCAAGAATCTGGGTTGGTACCAATTATTGAACCTGAAATCTTAATGGATGGTGACCATACTATTGAAAAAACTGCTGAAGTTCAAGAAGAGGTAATAAAGCAGGTTTATATTGCCTGTCAAGCAAATGGGGTTTTTCTAGAAGGCACTTTATTAAAACCTTCTATGACTGTTAATGGAGCAGATTGTCCAACAAAGGCTGATCCTATGAAAGTTGCTGAAATGACAATAAGAACTATGGAAAGATGTGTCCCCGCATCTGTTCCTGGAATAGTTTTCTTATCAGGAGGGTTAAGCGAAGAAGCTGCTTCTGTTTATTTAAATAATATGAACACTCTTTACAGGAAAGCTTTATGGAATGTTTCATTCTCCTATGGAAGAGCATTACAACACTCATGCTTAAAGGCCTGGAAGGGAAGCGACGTTGAAGGAGGTCAAAAAGCATTAATATCAAGAGCGCAAGCAAACTCTGAAGCTTCAAAAGGTGCTTATGTAGCAGGATCTCAACCTTCATCCGATGAGCAATTGTTTGTAGCAGGCTACACTTACTAACTAAAAAATTCTAAAAATATACTCTGGGTCATAAAATTAGTTTCTTTAATTTAGTATTTTGTATATCTAATGACGTGACATTTGATACCTCTTTATACTAAACTCGCGGAAACATATGCTTTATATAGCATTTAACTTATTTTAATTATGGCCCTCGTCCCACTAAGACTACTTTTAGATCACGCTGCTGAGAATGGTTACGGTATTCCAGCTTTCAATGTAAATAATCTTGAGCAAGTTCAAGCAATCATGGAAGCAGCTTATGAAACTGATAGTCCTGTAATCCTCCAGGCTTCAAGAGGGGCAAGAAATTATGCAGGAGAGATTTTCCTACGTCATCTAATACTTGCCGCTACAGAAACATATCCTAATATTCCAGTTGTAATGCACCAAGACCATGGAAATGAACCATCAACATGCTATTCAGCAGCAATAAATGGTTTCACATCAGTAATGATGGATGGTTCTCTAGAAGCAGATGCAAAAACACCCGCTAGTTACGAATATAATGTTGCAGTTACTAAAAAAGTAGTAGATTTTGCTCATTCAGTTGGAGTTAGTGTTGAAGGAGAATTAGGTTGCTTAGGTTCATTAGAAACAGGGAAAGGTGAAGCAGAAGATGGTCATGGATTTGAAGGTGAACTTTCGACCGATATGCTTTTGACTGATCCTGAAGAAGCTGCAGATTTTGTTGCAAAAACAAAAGTTGATGCATTAGCTATTGCTATAGGTACAAGTCATGGTGCTTATAAATTCACAAGGAAACCTACAGGAGAAGTTCTTGCAATAAGCAGAATTGCTGAAATTCATAAAGCACTTCCAAATACTCATCTTGTAATGCATGGATCTAGTTCAGTTCCTCAAGAATGGTTGGATATCATTAACAAATATGGTGGTGAAATTCCTCAAACATATGGTGTTCCTGTTGAAGAGATTCAAGAGGGAATAAGAAATGGAGTCAGAAAAGTCAACATCGATACCGATAACAGACTAGCTTTCACTGCCGCGGTTAGAGAGGCAGCATTTGCTGATAAAGCAAACTTTGACCCAAGACATTTCAACAAGCCTGCTAGAAAATACATGAAGCAAGTTTGTCTTGATAGATACAAGCAGTTCTGGTGCGAAGGTCAAGCAAGTAAGATCAAACAAAACAGCACTAATTATTTTGCTGATCTTTACGCAAAAGGTGATTTAGATCCAAAAGTAAAAGCTACTGTTTAATTTCATCCCAAATAAAATAAAAAAGACCTCCAAATTGGGGGTCTTTTTTTATTTCAATATTAATGATTTTAATGTAAAGAGACCATCAGTCCCACCAATTGTCTCGTCACATGCTCGCTCTGGATGAGGCATTAAACCTAGAACATTACCCTTATCATTAGTTATGCCTGCGATATCGAATGAGGATCCATTAGGATTATTTTTATATCTCAAAGCGATCAATTCATTATCTACAAGTTTTTTTAAAGTATCAGAATCACAATGATATCTTCCTTCCCCATGAGCTATGGGTAACTTAATAGTTTGTTTTTCACCACCAACATTAAACCAACCTCCTTTTGAAGATACAATATCCAGTTCAACATCATCACAGATGAAATTAAGATTTTTATTTGCAGTAAGGGCGCCAGGCAAAAAGCCAGATTCTGTCAAAATTTGGAACCCATTACAAATTCCTAAAACTCTTTTTCCACTTTTCACAAAGTCATCCAAAGCATTTATTAATGGAGAGAATCTCGCTATTGCTCCGCATCTTAAATAATCACCATAGCTAAATCCTCCGGGTAAAACTATTGCATCTACGTCGCTTAAATCTGAAGACTCATGCCACAAGTATTTTGTTCTCATGTCTAAACAACCTTCCAATGCCCATGAAACATCACGATCACAATTAGAACCAGGAAAGACAACAACTCCTACAGTAAAATTATCCATCTTATAATTTTTCTAGTAAATACTCATAATCTTCAATAACAGTATTTGCGAATAACCTATCACATAATAAATCAATTTTTTCTCTTACTTCGTTTTCACCATTACCTTCAATTTTTACCTCAATCATTTTTCCTATACGTAATGATTTTATTCCCTCGGCTCCAAGTTTTATAGAAGCAGATTTGGTAGCTTCCCCTGCTGGATCTAAAACTGAGGGTCTTAGTCTTACAAAAACTTTTACAGCAAATTGGTCCAATTAAAAATTAATTTCTACTAGAAGATTAGTTTAAATTTTAATAAAAAGAACTATTGATTAATAAACAAATATTTTTACCTTAAGGTTTTCTAAGTTATTAAATATTTATATATCCTTTACCAAAACAAACTAAACAAGTTCTCCTTGAATTTTCATGTGTTTTAAAATTTCCTGCCCCTCCACATTTTGAACATTTTATTTTATCAATTGATGTAACGTCGTCAGAAATTATTTGTTTTAAAGTGATTTTTGGATTTTCCATCTTGGGCTGTCTACTGTAGTTAGTATCCCGACAGCTAACTATAAAGTCAAATTGCTATTTTTGGGTCACTTAAAATCTTAAATTTCTCTTTAATTTTTCTACTTAAATTTTTTATAGATTTTTCATCAAAGGAAATTATTACTAATTCAAGCCCAGCATTATCATTTGGTCTCCAACAATTGTCTGGAGCTTGTTCAAACCAAGTATTAATTTTCTTTCCAACAATTTGTATTTGTAAAGGCAATGATTTGTTTGGTATCCAAATACGTCCTTTTATTCGAAGAATGTTTAATTCATCCAAGATTTTTGACATCTCCTTTTCAAAGTCATTTTTTTCAAGGAAATAATTTAATTTAAATGAATCTGATACTAGCTCAACATGATTATGGTCATGTTCTTCCATTAAAAATTCTTTATAAGTCCCTTTTTTAAAATTAAAGTCAAATAAATAATTTAAATCAATTTTGCCATTCTTGGATTTAAGGACTGGTGTGGATGAGTTTAGACTTCCCTGAATTTTATTTTTTACAACGTCAAACTGATCATCATTTAGGATATCTGATCTTGAGACTAAAACGATATCAGAAGCTTCTAGTTGCTCCTCAAAAAGTTCATCTATAGAGGCGTTGTGATCAATTTTATCTATTTCATTATATTGTTTTGTTATTTTATTTAAATCATTAATTGGTGAACCATTAAGCATTGATTCTCCATTAACGATACCAACAACTACATCGAGATAGATAAAAGACCTAATCTCAGGCCAGTTAAGTGCTTGAATTAAGAGAATTGGTAGTGCCAAGCCACTTGTTTCGATAATTATTGATTCGATAGGAGGATTAAATTCTAGGAGAGCTTTTATTGATGGAACAAAATCATCTTGAACGGTACAACATAAACATCCATTGTTTAATTCGATAACGCACTCGTCTTCAGATTCATCACATTTATCGCAACTTTTAATCAAATCACCGTCAATTCCAACATCACCAAATTCATTAATTATTAAACCAAATTTTTTATTACTCTCTTTTAATAGATATCTTAGAAAAGTTGTTTTCCCTGAGCCAAGAAATCCCGAAACAACAATAACTGGAATTTTTTTTTTCATCTTTTATGATTAACAACCTAAGCTATATTCTGTACTCTCTCCTGTAGAACTATTTGTGCCATTAGCAATCGCACATAATTGTTTTTGTTGCGTACGACTAAGAACTGCATCAGTAAAATCTGCACCATCTATTTTTGCACCTTCAAAATTACTCTCCATTAATAAAGCATTAGTAAAATTAACATCCGAAAGATCAGCATCTGTAAAGTCTGTTGCATAAGCTAGTGCATCTCTTAAATTTGCTCCAGTAAACTTTGAGTTTTGCAATTTACTATTATTGAACACCGCCCCTTCTAAATTACTTTCACTGAAATTAAACCCATTCAAATCAAACTTAACGTATTCGTTACCGCTTAAATCTTGACCATGCATATCTGGCTCTAAATTAAGGTCTTGCTGGTTTCTAATCTCAGGAGGTCTTTTAGCCCATGCAGAATTTACAGAATTAAAAAATAAAATCCCAACAAATAACAAAGTAATTAATGCATTCTTTAGTGAGGGGAAAACAATTGATTTAATCATAATAAGACTGTATTTTAGAACTTAAGTATTTAAAGTTTGTAAGAGTATCTTAAAGGAAAATAGATGGCAATGTCACTAAAGGTTATTGTTCCTCCTCATCCATTAATAAAACATTGGCTTTCAATATTGCGAGAAAAAAATACTCCAAACATTTTGTACTCAACAGGATATGAGCAATTAGGGAAATGGCTTACATATGAAGCATTACGTAATTGGCTGCCATATAAAAAAGAAATAGTAAATACTGATAATGGAGACGCAGATGGATTCTTTATTAATAATGATTATCCAATAAAAGTGCTCGCAATGTTGCCCGAAGGATTATCTCTTTGGTTTGGATCTAAAGAAGTAATTCCTAATTCAACCCTCTTATTAGGAGAACTTCCTAAAACTATTGAATCAAATGAAGGAGTTATTTTTTATTCAGAACAAATAACAACAAAATCAGCAACATTAGAAACTTTAATTAAATTAAAGGAATTAGGTGTTGATTCAAATAGGATTCTTTTAATAACTGCTATTTGCTCAAATAAAGGGTTAAATGAAATTGCGAAATTACTCCCTAATCAGGTAATTTACACTTCTTGCATAGATGAGGAAGACGAAAAAACACAATTATTAGTACCTGGTATTGGGAATCCTCTATCGCGTTTAAGTACTATATTTCAAGATAAGAACTAATATAGAATATAGGAGTAAATATTTTACCAATGTCTGAATACAGAGATTCGTCTTCAAATAATCTTTTATCATTAATAAGCGGTGCTTTTATTGGAGCAGCAGGTCTAGCTTGGTGGTTAATATCCGAAGCAGACAAAAGAAAGGAGGAAAAAAAACAAAAAGCAATGATGTATTCCTCCAGAATTCAAGACGGCTCAGAAGCGATTGATTCAAATGAAAATATAAATGAAGTTGAAGGAGAGAATCTGGAGAAGAAAGTTGAGCAACTTAATTCTGCAATTGCTGATGTGAGGAAGCAACTTGAAGAGTTGGGGCAATAGAATAAAAAAGGTTCTCAAATAATATGAATAAACTCAGATCATCTGCAATAACCCAAGGTGTGCAAAGATCCCCTAACAGATCGATGTTAAGAGCTGTTGGATTTAATGATGAAGATTTTAATAAACCTATTATTGGAGTTGCAAATGGATACAGCACCATAACACCATGCAATATGGGTTTAAATAAGCTAGCTCTTAAAGCTGAAGAGTCAATAAAAAGATCAGGTGGGATGCCTCAAATGTTTGGGACTATAACAGTAAGTGATGGCATTTCTATGGGAACAGAGGGCATGAAATATTCCCTAGTTTCAAGAGAAGTTATCGCTGATTCAATTGAAACAGCATGCAATGCTCAGAGTATGGATGGAGTACTTGCTATAGGAGGATGTGATAAAAATATGCCGGGTGCCATGATTGCGATTGCAAGAATGAATATTCCCTCAATTTTCATTTATGGAGGGACAATAAAGCCTGGGAAATTGCATGGAGAAGATCTTACTGTCGTTAGTGCCTTTGAAGCTGTTGGACAATTAACATCAGGCAAAATTAATGAAGAAAGGCTAATCCAAGTTGAGAAAAATTGTATTCCTGGTGCTGGTAGCTGTGGAGGAATGTTTACAGCTAATACAATGTCTGCGGTTATTGAAGTATTAGGGTTAAGTCTTCCTCACAGTTCCACTATGGCTGCTGAAGATCTTGAAAAAGAACAAAGTGCAGATAAAAGTGCTGAGATATTAGTCTCTGCAATAGAAAAAGATATAAGACCTCTAGACCTAATGACAAAGAAAGCATTTGAAAATGCAATATCAGTAATTATGGCAATTGGTGGATCAACAAATGCGGTATTGCACATTTTAGCTATTGCGAATACTGCAGGAATAGATATCAATATTAATGATTTTGAGAGAATCAGACAAAAAGTACCCGTTATTTGTGACCTTAAACCGAGTGGTAAATATGTGACGGTGGATCTTCATAAGGCAGGTGGGATTCCACAAGTAATGAAAATACTTTTGAATGCAGGATTAATTCATGGCGATTGCAAAAACATTGAAGGCAAAACCATCTCAGAATACTTACAGAATATTCCTGATAAGCCTCCAACAAATCAAAATGTCATAAGAGACATGGATGACCCTCTTTATAAAAAAGGACATCTAGCGATATTAAAAGGTAACTTAGCGAGCGAAGGTTCTGTAGCCAAAATTAGCGGAGTAAAAAACCCTGTATTAACAGGTCCCGCAAAGATTTTTGAAAGTGAAGAAGATTGTTTGAAATCGATATTAAATAACGATATCAAAGCTGGTGATGTTGTTGTCATTAGAAACGAAGGTCCTGTAGGAGGTCCAGGCATGAGAGAAATGTTAGCTCCAACATCTGCGATTGTTGGTCAAGGGCTAGGAGAGAAGGTGGCTTTAATTACCGATGGAAGATTTAGCGGGGGTACCTATGGTCTTGTGGTGGGTCATATAGCTCCAGAGGCTGCTGTAGGAGGAAATATTGCTCTAATAAAACAAGGTGATTTAATTACAGTAGATGCTGTAAAACAACTAATTCAAGTTGATTTATCTGACGAAGAATTAGAAAAAAGAAAAAAAGATTGGGTAAAACCTATTCAAAAATACAAAAGAGGAATTCTTTCAAAATATTCGAGAATCGTAAGCACATCAAGTTTAGGGGCTGTTACTGATTTATAAATCAGCTCAAATTTTATTTTCTTACTCAATAAAACTTTTTATCCTATTTGCTAAATTTTCCAATCTAGAGCTGTATTTTGGTGAGTTGCATTTTTTCCCATTATTGCTATCCATCCATAATGTTTTAACTCCACACCATAATATTGGTTCATCAGGGAAGTTAAGCTTAGAGATTACTAAAACCAACTCTTTATTTGATTTAAAAAGTTCTAATTCAAGAT
The DNA here is from genome assembly GCF_000759885.1 of Prochlorococcus marinus str. GP2. Taxonomy (NCBI): domain Bacteria; kingdom Bacillati; phylum Cyanobacteriota; class Cyanophyceae; order Synechococcales; family Prochlorococcaceae; genus Prochlorococcus; species Prochlorococcus marinus. Next base: position 103,411 of record NZ_JNAH01000004.1, on the reverse strand, counting down.
CATAAATTTCTAATCTTTTACCTTCTTTATCACGACATAAGATATTTACTGTTAAATCAATATCTTCATCTTCAAATTCGTATTCACCATTTATTTTTACTACAGAATGAACAAAAGGTTTATTTGTTAAATCTGCTGACTTAGCGATTAAGCTCTCTATATTTTTAGGTGGATTTTCAAATAACACTTATTGATTTAATTAAAACTTTTATGGAACCCTGTCTAAACTCATTATTAAGTAATCCATCATCACCAAACTTAGAGTGTAGTAGTTGCAATCTTTTAATTTTAGATGGCTTGAATTTAAATGGAAAAGATACTTTATTAGCTCTAACTGAAGGTTTTAACTCACTAAAAGGAATTTGAACATTTGTTGTCCCGAATTTTTTTGTTGGGAATGATTTAATCCATCTAAGTCCACCCGGAATAAATTCGGTTAGTCCTAGTAGATCATCTTCACAAGCGACAGCAAATTTAAAAGTTCTTCCTTGTCCATCAATATTTAATTCAAAGGATAAATACTCAGATACATTTAAAGAAGGTTTATATATAGACGATCTACAACTAACAAATCCTCCTGCTTTCTCGACAATATTACCCTTTAATATCAAACCCGAATTTGAAATTTCACAAAAAGCTGAACTTGATCCGCCCATAACAGTATCATTTAATGTTTCCCAACCATCAAACTCCTTTTTCTGGAATAAAAATTTTTTCTTACTCATTAAATAATTTAAATTATTAGTAGACTTTAACTAAATTTCTAATTCTTTTGCTGATTCCTGATCACAAAATATTGAAATTTGATTAATAGATTTTATTAATTTTGATGGTGTTCTATCTGGTGACTCTTTTTCATCTAATAATCTCTCAAGAGCAATTCTTTTAGAAGCTCCACTAACTAAAAATACTATCTTTGAAGAAGCTGAAAGAACCTTTGGAGTTAATGAAATTCTTCTTAAACCTTTACCTTCATTAAAAATAACAAAATCATCTACATTATTATTTTTTTTATAAGGGAATAGTGAGGCTGTATGACCATCGTCTCCAAGACCTAATAATGTTAAATCAAAAGTTGGAGGGTTTGATCCGCATTTTTCAAATAATTTAGAAATAAATTGATTTTTTGTAGCTTCATCATCAGCATTTAAATCATTGAAAATTTCATAAAAAAAAGCTTTAGATCCAAAATTAGTTAGCAATGAATTATTCAACATTAACGAGTTACTCAATTCTGAATTTGGATCAACACATCTTTCATCCCCTAAAAAGACATCAACCATATCCCATCTAAGATCACTTTTTGATAAAAGCTTATAGACAGATTTAGGAGTTGAACCTCCACTTACACAAAATTTGAACCTGTCTTTCTTTTTTAAAATATGAATAATGTGACTTTCAATAAACTTAAAAACTGCTGTAGATAGCTCTAACTTGTCTTTGTAAATGTTAAGTGTATATCCATTTTTAATCTTTTCAATCATTTCATCCATTCAGTATGAAAACTACCTTCCTTATCAATTCTTTCATATGTATGAGAGCCAAAACAGTCTCTCATTGCCTGAACAAGGTTCTGAGGAAGTCTATTAGTTCTATAACTATTCAAATAATCTAAGGTACTGGATAGACATGGGACTGGGATACCAGATTTTGTGGATAAAGAAACAACTTTAGATAAGTTATCTAATCTTGTCGCAATTTCATTATTGAACCAATCATCAAAAATTAAATTTTTTAGATTAGGGTCTTTGTTATAAGCATCTTGAATTTTACTTAATAATTTTGATCTAATTATGCAACCACCTTTCCATATTTGAGCAATTGACGGCATATTCAAACCGTAGTCATATACTGCAGATGCTTCCCTTAAGATGTCCATACCCTGGGCATAGCTAGCTATTGTGGCAAGGACTACAGCATCAAATAAAGGTTTCATTCCATCTGATATATTTCCTAAATCAAAATCCTCTATCTCTTTAGATGGAATAGTTTTTTCAATCTCACTACGTTGCTCTTTTAAAGAACTCATTACTCTTGCATTTAAAGATGCATAAATTGTTGGGACTGATACCCCCAGTTCTAAAGCACTTACAACAGTCCATAACCCTGTACCTTTCTGGCCAGCTTTATCTAATATTTTTTCCACGACATCATCTCCAGTTATCTCATCTTTTGTATTTAGACAAATCTCTGTTATCTCAACAAGATAAGAAGCTAATTCATCAGTATTATTCCAAATACCAAATACCTCTGACATTTGCTGACCTTTCATTCCTTTGACTCTCTTCATAAGGTCATAAGCTTCTGCAAGTATTTGTTCAATTCCATATTCAATTCCATTATGAACAGTTTTCACAAAATGACCTGAGCCTCCTGGTCCAACATATGCAACACATGGCCCGTCTTCAACTTTTGCAGCCATTTTTGTTAATAAGCTTTCTATTGCATCATATGAAGCCTTAGTACCACCGGGCATCATACTTGGACCTTCTAAAGCTCCTTTGGCCCCTCCTGAGACTCCCATCCCAATGTATCCAAAACTTTTACTTTCAAGAGTATTCACCCTTCTTTCTGTATCTTTAAATTGAGAGTTACCGCCATCTATTAATAAATCTCCTTCCTCGAGATAGCCAGAAATATTATCAATGACAGCATCTGTTGCGGGCCCAGCTTTTACCATCATTAGAATTCTTCTAGGTCTCTCAAGCTTATTAACAAATTCTTGAAGAGTTTCAGCTCCTTCTATATTCTTCCCAAGGCCACGACCTTGTAAAAATTCTTCGGTTTTTGAGTAAGTCCTATTAAAAACTACACTAGAAAATCCATTTCTCTCTGCGTTAAGAACTAAATTTTCGCCCATAACACCAAGACCTATTAAACCAAAATGTGCCTTGGACATAAAAAATTAAAAAACTCAATAAATATAGTGTGCCTACAACTCAACAAAATTGCTCAAAAAAAATACTTATGTCAGCGAAAAATGATGGAAAAGATTTAAATAACAGTTCCGTTTGCAATAGTTGCATTTTTAACTACTACAACAATTCCATTTCTGATATAAAAGCCTAATTCTGGCTTATCTGCTTCTTCTACTCGATCTTTATTAATGATCACGACATTATCGCCAATTCTTGTATTTTTATCAAGAATTGCTCTTTTTACAGTAGTCCCTTCACCTACTCCAAGAGGTGTTCCGCCCCCTTTTCTTAATTTAATCCTCTCTTCAGGGGATTCAAAGAAATCAGCTCCCATAACAAGAGTATCCTCAAGAACCGAGTCACTTTCAATCCTGCTTCTTACACCTAAAACACAATGTAAAATACTGCATGACTTCAAGATTGTGCCTTCACAAACAATTGAATCAGTAATTTGAGCATCTACAAGTTTAGAAGGGGGTAAAAATCTAGGTCTAGTATAAATTGGAAATTTCTCATCATAAAAACTAAATGGAGGTTTTGGTTGCTCAGTCAATGCAAGGTTTGACTCAAAGAATGCCCCAATTGTGCCGATATCTTCCCAATAATCATCGAATACATAACTTTTAAGAGTATCGCCTCTATTTAGGGCTTCTGGAATTATGTCCTTACCGAAATCCGTATAATTAGGAAATTTATTTAGAAGATCGAAGAGAGTATTTCTGCTAAAAACGTAAATCCCCATAGAGGCTAGATATGGTTTTTCGGCAGCTGACTCCTTACTTAATCCAAATTTTGAAGTATCTACTGCCATAGCCTTCAAATTCTCTCCAGTAGGCTTTTCACTAAATTCTTTTATATTTCCTAAATCATCGGTTCTCATTAGCCCAAAACCTTCTGCTTGAGCTTCATCAACGGGCAAAGCTGCAACAGTTAAATCAGCATCATTATCTCTATGATGTTGAACAAATAAACTGTAGTCCATTCTGTAAAGTTGATCACCTGACAATATTAAATATTCATCAACATCCCATTCTTGAAATAACCATTGGTATTTTCTTACAGCATCAGCAGTACCTTCAAACCACTTCGGACTATCAGGAGTCTGTTGTGCAGCTAAAACCTCCACAAATCCTTGGCCAAAAGGGCCATTTAAATTATAGGTTCTTCCTATATGTCTATTTAGAGATGCACTATTGAACTGGGTCAATACGTACATTTTTTCAATGCCTGAATTTATACAATTACTAATCGGAATATCTATCAAACGATACTTACCTGCCAATGGCACAGCAGGTTTAGCCCTCATTTTTGTTAGAGGGTAAAGTCTAGAACCTTTTCCTCCTCCGAGGATTATGGCCAACACACGCTTCATTAAATCTAATGGAGGTAGATATACAACTACCTAAAGTAACTGATTATGGGCATATTTAGAAATACAAATGGTCAGTTTACAAAGGTATTTCGATAAATCACTGGAAAAACTTAATATAAATGGAACAAGTTAGTTATTTTTATCCTCTTCTACCAAAGAAAACAATTTTTCAACGATTTTCAAAGAAACTTGTCTTTCTTCTCTTGATTGAGGGCTTCTCAACTTGGTGACCGGCGTATGAAGTATTTTATTAATTATTCCCTTAGTCAGAGCTTCCACAACTTTTCTTTCTCTAGCCGAAAAATCTGGTCCCATTCTGCTAAGTGCTTTTTGCAATTCCTCTTTTCTAATTAACTCCAAATCTGATCTAAGTTTATTAATTACTGGAACGGCCTCTAAACTTGCCCACCATTCTAGAAAAATGATCCTTTCTTCTTCTACTAAAGATTCTGCTTCCCTTGCTATTTTCTGTCTAAATTCTTGATTTCTTGAAACGACCTCTTGTAAGTCATCAACATCAAATGATTCAACAAATTCATGTTGTTTGACATCATTAGATATATTTCTCGGTACACCAATATCAATAAATTTAAGTCTATTACTCAAATTTATTTTTTTAATTTTTGTGAGATCTATAATTGGCTCTTCAGAAGCAGTACTGGTGAAAACAAGCGAAGATACTGATATATTTTCTTCTAATTCGTTTAAGCCTTTACAAACAATCTCTAAATCAGGGAAGTCTTGAGCAAGATTTAATGCTCTATCAATATTTCTATTTAAAAGGATAAGTTTATGACATCCTTTTGATTTTAAATGAGTTATTAAAAGCCTACTCATTCGTCCGGCGCCAACAACAAGAACGTTCTCTGATTCCAAACTTACAAGAGTATCAAAACCCTTTTCTTGTCCAATTTTTAATTGAGCTAGTTCTACCGCTGCTGAACTGATTGACACAGCTCCAGTTCCTAAATTTGTTTCGGATCTTACTTTTTTACCTGTACTTACTGATTGAGTTAATAATCTATTAAGAATTGGTCCAGTAGATTGATTCTCTTGACCTAATCTCATCATTTTTTTTACCTGCGAAAGGATTTGTCCTTCCCCTAAAACGAGGCTATCTAGTCCTGCAGAGACTTTCATCAAATGCAAAACTGCTTCTTCCTGTCTAAAGCAAAAAAGATGTGGATTTAAATCTTCAAAAATAATTCCAGAATATTCTGATATGAATTCTTTGATAGATGAAATTCCAGTATTTTTATCCTTTACTAGCGCATATATTTCCAGCCTATTACAAGTACTTAAAATTGACACCTCTAATACATCAGAGAAAGCTTTTAATGCTTTCAATGACTCTGTTATGGATTGGTCAGGAATACTTAACTTCTCACGCACTTCTACAGGTGCCGTGCGATGACTCAGTCCGACGACAACAATATGCATAAAATCAAAAGTGAATTTTTAAAGGCTGATACTCTTAGCACCATCTTTTATATGGACAGTATTTGTGAACCTTGCAGTACTATCTAATGTACTAATAATTAGACTACTTGTTCTAACACAATCCCTTTCAAATTTAACTCCGTCAAATAATAATCCATCAGTTATTCCACTTCCAGCGAAAACAACATTTTCTCCCGATGCCAATTCATTTGCCTCATAGATTTTATCTATATCTAATATGCCCATTTCATTAAGACGTTTTATATTTCCTTCTTTTGTGTAATCAGCCCATTCAGAAGTTTGAGCGATTGCGGGATCATAAACTAGTTGTCCTTGAAAGTGTCCGCCGAGAGCTCTCATTGCAGCAGCTGAAATAACACCCTCTGGAGCTGCACCTATACCCATCAAGCAATGTGTTCCAGTTCCTGCAAAACCGCATGCAATCGCAGCTTGAACATCACCATCAGAAATCGGCTGTACTTTTGCACCACATCCTCGAATCTCTTTAATTAAATCTTTATGTCTAGTTCTATCCATTACAACTACAGTAAGCTCATCAATAGAAAGGCCCAAGCAATCACTAAGTATCTTCAAGTTTTCAGTAGCTGAATTTCTAATATCAACTTTACCTTTGGCCGCAGGAGGAGCTGCTAATTTGTTCATGTAAAAGTCAGGAGCATTGAAAAGACCACCTGTATCAGAGGCAGCTAAAACCGCCATAGAACCTCTTTGATTATTCGCACAAAGATTAGTTCCTTCACAAGGATCTACTGCAAAGTCAACCCCTGGGCCACTTCCACTACCAACCTCTTCACCTATATAAAGCATGGGTGCTTCATCTCTTTCACCTTCTCCAATAACAATTTTCCCTTTCATTTCAATTTTGCCCATTCGCAATCTCATTGCTTCGACAGCTGCTGCATCAGCTTCATCTTTTTGACCAAGTCCTGTTAGTTTTGCTGAGGCAATAGCTGCTTGCTCGACAACTTCGAGAATTTCTTGAATTAAAGTTTGATTCACAATTAAATTTTGAGGATTTTCTAAAAGGTTTTGAGTATGATCTCATATAAAATGCAATTTTTTATGAGAATTATTATGCTAATAAGCTTTTTTTAACTCTTTACAGCTGTTACTTTATCAGGCCGTGACTTGAAATTAGGAATAAACAACTAAATATAGTATCTTTATTAAATATTTTAAAAATTAAATGACTGAGTCAAATCAAGCAAAATTAACTGGTGCAAATAGACCAATTCAAATAATTCCTTCAGTTTTACCGGCAGATTGGGCAAATATGGGGGCATGTGTGAAAGAGCTCGAGGAAGCTGGGGTAGATAGAATTCAATTTGATGTAATGGATGGAAATTTCGTACCAAATCTTACATTTGGTCCTGAAATGATTGCTGCATGCAGGAAATATTGCAATGTCCCTTTTGAAACTCAATTAATGGTAAGCCAGTACAACTGTGAAACAATGCTTGAATCTTATGTAAACGCTACAAAAGGGGCAAATGGTGATCCAGGAGTAGTAATAGCTCATGCTGAAGCAAATATTCATTTACATAGAGTTCTTGGAAGAATAAGAGATTTAGGTGGATCTCCTTCTGTTGCATTGAATCCTCATACTCCTTTTGAAATGATTAAAAACATAATGGATATGGTTGATCATGTTTTAGTTATGACAGTTAATCCAGGCTTTGGAGGACAAGCTTATATACCAACAATGCTTAATAAAATAAAAGAAATAAGAAACTTTATTATCGAAAAAAACTTAGATGTCGACATTGAAGTTGATGGGGGGATAAAAGCAAATTGGACTATTTCACAATGTGCCGATGCTGGTGCTAATTGTTTTATTGCAGGTAGCGGAATGTTTGCTTACCCAACATTAAAAGAAGGATGTGATGACTTGAGAAAAGTTGCACAAGAAGCACAAAAAGGGAATGTTCTTTCAGAACCTCAATAAATATTCTGAATGATTGAGAAATTACCCAAATATCCATCCATAACTATGCAAACCTATTCCTAAAAAATTAACTCCTAAATAACATACTAAAACAACTAAAAAGCCTGTAGATGCTAATAATGCTGGTTTGCGTCCTTGCCAACCCTTGCTTATTCTCATGTGCAGATAAGCAGCATAAAACAACCATGAGATAAATGCCCATGTTTCTTTTGGATCCCAACTCCACCATGTGCCCCAGGCCTCATTAGCCCAAACTGCACCTGAAATTAAACCGAGAGTCAAAAGAACAAAACCCACCAATATAGAACGGTAACTTAATGTATCTAATGTTTCTGAATGAGAAAATTCAATAGGTTCAACTAAATCATTTAAGGGATGGCTATTTAAAAGTTTAAATCCTCCTATACCTGTAGAACTACTTCTGATTTGAAGTGGCTTATTTTTATTGATAAACAAAACGGACATTGAAAGTAAAGAACCTATTATTAATGCTGCATAACTAAGCATTACGACGCTAACATGCATTACTAACCAACTAGACCTTAAAGCTGGAACTAAATTGGATGATATTTTCAAATCCTCAGGTAGAACAAAACAAGCAAAAGCCACAGTCAGTAACTCAATAGGTATAGCAATTGAGGGAATTATTGGAGCTTGGTATTCTCTTTCAACCAATAGTTGACCTAATGTGATACCCCAAGTAAGGAAATAAAGAGATTCATACAAATTGCTAATAGGAAAATGCCCAGAAATTGACCACCTAAAAAGTAATTGTAATGTTATTAATAAGTTCACTAAAATCGTAATGAGTCTTACAGCAGCAGAAGATTTTTTTTTAAAAACCGCACCCAAAGATATTGGTAAGTTAATTAATAAAAAATAAAAAACTAAAAGACCTAAAACTGAAACCGGTTCATATATAAAATTTTTAAAAAAATTATCTAGTATCATTTCTTGAAATTTCTCAAGTTTTAATATTCAATGACAACTAAATAATAATTAAAATCATTCTCGTATGAGTAAATCTTTAATAATAAAGTTTTAATTTATTTTAAAAAAGCATTTCAAAGTTTGAAATTATCTCCTAGATAATACTTCTTGACTATTGGATTATCAGCCAATTCGCTTGATGAACCGTTAGCTAAAATTTTTCCTTCACTTAATACATATGATTTGTTAGTAATTAGAAGGGTTTCCCTCACATTATGGTCTGTAATGAGAATCCCCACCCCATCACTACTTAATTTTAGAATTAGTTTCTTTAGATCATTAACAGCTAGAGGATCTATCCCAGCAAAAGGTTCGTCTAATAACAAATATCTAGGTCCTTTTCTGCCTACTGTTAGAGCCCTTGCAATTTCACACCTCCTCCTCTCTCCTCCTGAAAGTTGATAACCATAATTATCTACAAAGTTATTCAAATTAAATTCATTAATTAATTGTTCTCTTCTATTTCTTATCGCTGCTCTACTATAAGATGAATTTTGTAAAGCCAAATCTATATTATCCTTAACTGTGAGGTCTCTAAATATACTCGCCTCCTGAGTTAAGTACCCTAACCCAAGTCTTGATCTAATTGGTAGAGGAAGATTGGTTATATTTTTCCCATTCATTAAAATTTCACCTCTATCTGGTTTTATATTCCCAACTGCAAGATTAAAAGTTGTAGTTTTCCCAGCACCATTAGGTCCCATCAAACCTACAACTTCCCCTGGATTAACAGTTATGGAAACATCATTTACAATTAATTTTCCTTTAATTGAAAGGGATACATTATGAATATTTAAGGTCATTTTCCTTGAGATCGATTAGTTTTCTTACTTTCTTGAAAAAAAATTAAATACATAATATTAACTTAATTGAAGATAGAGATATATTCATCAAAGAGGTTTCAAAAAAGGCTTATCGTTTTCGTTTAATAGTTCTCTATATTGTAATTTCCTTAATAAATCTTCCAAACATTGGCAAAAGGATTCAAGATCAACCCCTAAATCAATCTTGGTTCTAGTTTTTATTCTGCCTAAACCCTCTCCGAGCAAAATAGTAGCTCCATTTAAATTTCCTTGACTTAAGTGAAACTGAGAAACAGATACTTGTAAAATTCCTTGGATAACTTGTCTTTCGTCACCATCTAGGGAATTCCATATTTCTTCAAAAGCATCATGAGCCTCGTACCATTCATGATTGTTAAAAAGATTTAAAGCTATAAAAAGGGAATCTTGAAAACTTTTTGCACTTTCTTCGTTCATTAAAGCAATTACTAATTTTTTTTCTTTTTATTTATTTTTCTCATTCTTATTGAATCCGGTGTTACCTCTAGCATTTCATCTGGGCCAATATATTCGAGTGCTCTTTCAAGGGTAATATCCACAGGTGACTGCAACGTATCAAGTTCTTCTGCCCCTGCAGATCTCATATTAGTCAACTGCTTAGTTTTACATATATTCAACTCAAGATCTTGAGGTCGATTATTCTCACCAATTATCATTCCTTTATAAACTTTAACTCCAGGTTTAATGAAATATACTCCCCTATCTTCAGCATTCTTTAAAGCATAAAATGTGGCTACACCTTCCTCAAAAGCTATTAGAACTCCGTTCCTTCTGGTTTCAAAGTCTCCTGCTTTAGGTTTATATTCATAAAACGAATGGCTCATGATACCTTCACCTCTTGTTATCCTTACAAACTCCCCGCGAAATCCAATTAATCCTCTTGATGGCACTAGAAATTCTAATTGAGTTCTACCATCTGAACTTGTCTGCATGTTTTTCATCTCTGCCTTTCTAGATCCAAGCTTTTCGATGCAAGAACCAACAGATACTTCAGGAACATCTAAAACCAAAGTCTCTATAGGCTCACATTCAACATTATCAATTTCTCTGAAAATTACTTGAGGTTGTGAGATTTGAAACTCAAAACCCTCTCTTCTCATAGTTTCAATCAATATCCCTAGATGCAATTCTCCTCTTCCTGAAACTGAGAACCTGTCAGGAGAATCAGTTTCTTCTACTCTCAGGGCAACATTTGTTAAAAGTTCCCTCTCCAATCTATTTTTTAATTGTCTACTAGTAACAAATTTCCCTTCCTTACCCGCGAATGGTGAATCATTGACAACAAAAGTCATATTTAAAGTAGGTTCATCAACTTTGATTAATGGAAGAGGATGAGGAGAATCGGGACATGCTATGGTCTCACCAATATTGACGTCATCGAAACCAGAAACAGCAACAATATCACCTGCAAATGCTTCATTTATATCAATTCTTTGTAATCCTTCAAATCCTAAAAGCTTACTAACCTTACCTTTAATAGTTTTTCCGTTTTCTTTAATTAAACTTGCCTGTTGGCCATTTTTTATAGTTCCATTGTGGATCTTCCCAATTACTATTCTGCCTAAGAAATCAGAATAGTCCAAAGTAGTTATTTGTAGCTGAAGAGGCTTATTAGAATCACCTACTGGAGGAGGAACGTGTCTAATAATAGCTTCAAAAAGAGGCATCATATTGTCACTATTAGATTCCATCTCTTCTTTTGCGAAACCAGATAAGCCACTCCCAAAAAGATAAGGGAAATCACATTGATCATCATCAGCACCTAACTCCAAAAACAAATCAAGGACCTTATCAATTGCTATTTCTGGTACAACTCGTGGTCTATCAATTTTATTCACAAAGACTATAGGCCTAAGTCCTTTTTCTAATGCTTTTTTTAAAACAAATCTTGTTTGAGGCATAGGTCCCTCATTTGCATCAACAATAAGCAGACAACCATCAACCATTCCCAAAACCCTCTCAACTTCTCCTCCAAAATCAGCATGTCCAGGTGTATCAATAATATTTATTCTGGTATCTTTGTAGTTAACTGAGGTATTTTTTGAGAGAATTGTTATCCCCCTTTCTCTTTCAAGATCATTTGAATCCATTACACATGTAGGGATAACTTCATTGTCTCTAAATATTCCTGATTGAGATAACAATGCATCTACAAGAGTTGTCTTCCCATGATCTACGTGAGCAATAATTGCAACATTTCTAATTTCTTTTATCGAAGATGACATTTAAAGAATTTATATAAATATTAGATTGACTTTATTAAGGCTAACTCAAAGTATGCTTATTATGAGATTTTTCTCTTTAAGACTTTGAAAAATATAATTTATTGGATAATTAAATTAATCAATTAGATTTATAATTTTCTATTTGCGCTTTCAAAAACTTTTAATGCTTCAATTGACCCCTCATATCTCCAATGCCAGGGTTCGTAATCTATATATTTATTATGTTTGTTGAACGATAACTTAAAGTGAAACTTAGCTGCATTTTTTATTAACCATCTAAAGGCGTTAGTATTTTCGAAGTTGGTTTCAAAGTCTGTCTCTCTTTGAGTAGCATCACCAATGTCGATTGCGAATCCTGTACTATGTTCGGAATACCCTGGAGGGGCTGAAACTCTAGCTCTTTCTGCGGCGTCTTGATTTCTAATAGATTTTAAAGAATAAAAGATATCGTTTTGCAAATTTATTGATCTATAACCACTCAAGAAGACTAAATATATCCCATCCTTTTTGGCTTCTTCTCTCATCTTTAGAAGAGAATCGCGCATATCCATATGAACTTCAATATTAGGCTCAATTAAAACAAGTTTCTCCTTAGAAATTTCCGCATAGGGTAAATGACCTAAAATTCTACGGTCGTGATTTATCTGAGATTGAAAATTAAGATTATCAAGAGATCCTATTTCTATATTTTTAATTAATCGCAATGCAACGACAGAAAATATAAGAAAAAGAAATGGAGAAAATATTAATATTTTTTTTAATAATGTTGAATTTGGATTATTTAGGTAAGTTCTTTTGGCAAGTGGTATGTCAAATTGATCGTTATCTTTGTTTAGTTCCAATATTTAGAAGTGAATTTGGAAAAGATATTTCGATATTAACTATTATTTTAAGAAATGCACTTTTATAAGCAAAAAAGATGTAGTTTTTATATACAGTATTATTTTTTTTCATATGTTGAGGGTAGCTGTTATTGGTGGAGGTCCCAGTGGTTCATGTGCTGCAGAAATACTTGCTAAAGCTGGAATAAAAACTTGGCTCTTCGAGAGAAAATTAGATAATGCGAAACCATGTGGAGGAGCAATTCCACTTTGCATGGTCGAAGAATTTGATTTGCCTGAGTCAATTATTGATAGAAAAGTAAGGCATATGAGAATGATATCTCCATCAAATAGAGAAGTAGACATAAGTTTAGATAGAGTTTATGGAAAAAGTGATAATGAGTTTATTGGCATGTGTAGAAGAGAAGTTATGGATGCCTTTATGCGAAACAGAGCATCAGATCTTGGTGCTACATTAATAAATGGATTAGTTACTTCTATTGATACTGGCGATAATAATCAAGGGCCATATAAGCTTTCCTACTCAGATTTTACGAATGGAGATAAAAAAGGGGAATTAAAAGAGCTTACTGTTGACCTTTTGATCGGAGCTGATGGAGCCAATAGCAGAGTAGCAAAAGCAATGGATGCAGGCGATTACAAAGTTGCTATAGCATTTCAAGAAAGAATTAAATTGCCTAAAGAAGAAATGAGTTACTACGAAGATCTTGCTGAAATGTATGTTGGAACTGATGTTTCTCCTGATTTTTATGGGTGGGTATTTCCTAAATATGATCATGTTGCTGTGGGCACAGGAACCATGCAAAAGAATCAGTCATTAATTAAAGGACTTCAAGAGGGTGTAAGAAATAGGGCAAAGAAAAGACTTGTTAATGGTGAAGTAATAAAGGTAGAAGCTCACCCTATTCCGGAACATCCAAGGCCTAGAAGGGTAGTTGGGAGAATGGCATTGGTTGGTGATGCAGCTGGTTATGTTACAAAAAGTTCTGGAGAGGGTATTTATTTTGCTGCAAAAAGCGGAAGAATGTGTGCTGAAGAAATTGTTGAAGCATCAAAAAATGGTCAAGTAATTCCATCAGAAAAAGATTTAAAAAACTATCTTAAAAAATGGGATAAAAAATATGGCACAACTTATAAGGTTCTAGAAATCCTTCAAAATATTTTCTACAGAAATGATTCTGCTAGAGAAGCCTTTGTTGAGATGTGTGATGACATGGATGTTCAAAGACTTACTTTTGATAGTTACTTATACAAAAGAGTTGTCTCTATGAAACCATTACAGCAACTTAAAATTACGATGCTTACACTTGGTTCGATTTTAAGAGGGAAAGCCCTAGCGCCACTAAAATATAAACCCGTTGATAGTGCTGTTAGGGAAAATAAAGAGGTAGAAAAAATGCTAGAAAATTATTCAATAAAGGGAGGAATTAAAGTTAAGAGTTCAAAAGTGTAAAGTCTGCAATTTTTAGAGAATAATTTCTAATTAAGCTCAACAAATTGAGTCTATTATTTCTTATTTTTAAATCCTCTGCCATTATTAGGACTCCCTTTTCATTATCAAATAAATCCTCGATAGTGTTTACATTAATCTCAAACAAATTTAGAAGTTCCAAATAATTGCAATAACCCTCTGAAAAAAGTTTTTCTAATTCTCCAATAAATTCAAAAACTTTAAATTCACAATCTTTTTCAAAAAGTTTTGTGTTTATATAATCTCTTCTTGAAAGAACTTCTCTTGAAATATCACTTTTATTTGCTAATTTGCTTACCCTAGTAATTACCTTCTGGATTTCAACAAATTTATCCTTTTCGATAAAATTGATAATAGAGTTTATCCTATTTTTAAGATCAACAATATTCAATACTTTTTTTTGAGATAATTCATCAGAAGAGCAAACGGCCTTTATTAATTCTTTACTTAGTGATATTTCTTCTAGATGACTAACAATTCTTTGTACTAAAAATTCATTTAAATCATTAAATACTGTTTCTTTTGAGAAGTTTAAATTCGGAAATACGATTTTCCAAAAATCAATAAGTTCGTTGAATAATTTATCTAAAGGTAAATCAAGTTCATAATCCCAAATTATTTTAATCACTCCATTCAAATTCCTTCTTAAAGCATATGGATCAGATGATCCACTAGGACGTTTACCAGAAATAAATATGCTTATTAAATTTTCGATCTTATCTGAAATGGAAACTATCGCACCATATTTTGTGGAGGGCAAAGCATCTTTATAAAAAGCAGGTAAGTAGTGTTCAGCGACAGCCAAGCAAACATCCTCACTAAATCCCTCATATTTAAGATATTTACCACCCATTATTCCTTGCAGCTCAGGGAATTCAAAAACAATTTCGCTACATAAGTCGTTTTTACAGTATTTAGCAGCTTCTATTATTTTTTTTTCTTCTAAAGACTTATCATTTAAAAATTTAAGAATTTTTTTAGTAACTTCCTCTATCCTTTCTACCCTCTGAAATATATTTCCAAGTCCTTTTAAATATGAAACAGATTTAAGCTTTTCAGTTCTTTCGATTGATGTAACTTTTTTGTCACTTTCTACGAAAAACTTTGCATCTGAAAACCTTGCCCTTAATACTTTCTCATTACCTTTGGCAATATTATTATTTGATTTTTCAAGACCATTTGAAATAACGCAGAAAGTTGTACTAATATTTTTTTCAGAGCTTAAATCTAGTTTAGAAAAACTTTCGTTTTTAAATAAAAGAGGAACATATCTCTGATGAATTTTCATGACTGTTGAGAGAACTTCAACAGGAAGATCAAGAAATTCATTATTAAACTTGCCAATAATTAAGTCTGGCCATTCAACTAAATCAGTTAGTTCATTTAGTAATCCTTCTGAAAGGTCAGGTTTCAGATTTAAAGATTTAGATGCCTGATTAATTAAACTTTCAATTTTCTCTTTTCTTTCTTTTCGAATAGCTATTACTCTATTTCGTTTCAATAATTCAAAAAAATCATCAGGATTCTGAACTTCTAAAACTTCATTGATTAACCTATGACTTTTTGTTTTATTACTTATTTTGATTTTTGGATCACATTCATCAAATTCAAAATCAAGAATTTCATCATTATAAATAGAGGCAATCCACCTAATAGGTCTTGAAAATTTTATGTTCCCACCACCCCATTTCATAAATCGAGGACCTTGAATACTCTTTACTAATTTTGGGATAATCGAAGACAAAGAAATTTTTGTTGATAGTCCTTTCTCAATTTTCTTTCCAAATACAAAATCACCCTTTTCCGTGTTTTTTATTTCTAGCTCACCTACATCTATATCTAAGCTATTAGCAAATCCTAAAGCAGCATTAGTAGGACTTCCATTTAAATAAGCTAAATTTGCTTTAGGCCCTTTTCTTTCTATTATC
Organism: Prochlorococcus marinus str. GP2; assembly: GCF_000759885.1. Taxonomy (NCBI): domain Bacteria; kingdom Bacillati; phylum Cyanobacteriota; class Cyanophyceae; order Synechococcales; family Prochlorococcaceae; genus Prochlorococcus; species Prochlorococcus marinus. The sequence continues at coordinate 87,417 of NZ_JNAH01000004.1, read as the reverse complement.
TTATCTTCTGCATAATCAACTAAACCTTCGAGAAGTAGAACTATCCTCCTTGGTGTGGAGGTAACAACTATTTGTTCGAATTTGATTAACTTTTTATCCAATTCAAATTCTATTAGAGATTTAAATTGCTCTATAACAGAATGAGAAAATTTTGCGGGCAACTCTTCTGTTCCTATCTCAAGTAAATATTTAGACAAGAAAAAAATATAACTTTACTTACTATAATTTACTACCAGTTAAATAAGCTTTTCGCTAATGTATAAAAAGAGATATGTTTTGGTCCTTTGATCAAGGTTGAGAAAGTAAAAAAGAAAAAAGATTCTGCAAATGAAGAGACTGTTTGTTTAGCAAATGGACTAGAAGTCTCTAAATTTGAAAATTTTAAAAAAAGCAGTCAATTTCTTAAGGAACCACTTGCTACAGAATTAGTCAATGAAAGTGATCATTTTACAAATGATGCGGTTCAGTTATTAAAATTTCATGGTAGTTATCAACAAGATAACAGGGAAAATAGAAGGCCGGGCAAAAGTAAAGATTGGCAAATGATGCTTAGGTTAAGAAATCCTGGCGGTGAAGTCCCTGGGAAATTATTTTTAGCATTAGATGAATTATCTGACAAATTAGGTAATGGAACACTTAGGGCCACTACAAGACAAGCCTTTCAAATGCATGGAATCAGAAAAGAGAACCTAAAGGAAGTAATTCAAACAATAGTAAATTCAATGGGCTCCACATTAGCTGCATGTGGAGACATTAATAGAAATGTTATGGCCCCTGCGGCTCCGTTTGATTCGCCAGACTATAATATTGCAAGAGCATTGGCAAAAAGAGTTGCAGATCTTCTCACCCCAATGGCTGGCCAAGGCACTTTTTTAGAGCTTTGGGCTGATGGAGATTTAGAGTACACCATAAAGCCTGATAAAGATATTGAAGCAATTAGGAAGCTCCAATTCAAAGATAATGTTTTTAGTGGAATAAAAGATGAGCCTCTTTATGGTTCAACTTATCTACCGAGAAAATTCAAATGTGCCGTGACAGTTCCTGGGGACAATTCTGTAGATCTTCTTACCAATGACATAGGAATAGTTGCCTTTACTTCTAAAGATGGAAACTTAGAAGGATGCAACTTCTATGTTGGAGGTGGTATGGGTCGCACACATAATAATGAGGAGACCTTTGCTAGAATTGCAGATCCGCTTGGATATGTTGAAGAACCTGATGTTTATGAATTAATACAAAGCATTGTGGCTATTCAAAGGGATTATGGTGATAGAAAATCAAGAAAAAATTCGAGAATGAAATATCTTCTTCATAGAAAAGGTATTAAATGGTTCAAAAAGATACTCGCTGATAAGTATTTCAAAAAAGAAATTAAAAAAATTAGAAAAGAACCTGATAAGGTTCTTATTGATTACCTAGGTTGGCATAAACAAAATAAAACCTCCCATTTCGTAGGTTTACCATTATTATCAGGAAGATTATCTGGAGAGAAGAAGAATACCATCACAAGTATTGTTAAAAAATATAATTTAGATTTAAGACTCACACCTAATCAAGATATTTTACTTTGTAATATCCTCAATAAAAACAAAGGTGAAATTCAAAAATCTCTATCAAAAATTGGATACGAAAATTTAGAAAATATTAATGAAATACAAAGACACGCTTTAGCTTGTCCTGCTTTACCACTTTGTGGTCTTGCAATGACTGAAGCTGAAAGAATATTGCCAGATGTACTAAAAAGGATTGAAAATTTACTACTAGATCTAAAAATACAAAAAACAATATTATTTAGGATGACAGGATGTCCGAATGGATGTACCAGGCCTTACATGGCCGAATTAGCACTTGTTGGAAGTGGGCAAAACAAATACCAATTATGGTTGGGGGGAAGCAAAAATCTACAAAGGCTTGCTAAACCTTTTTTACAAAGAATGGAACTTAACGATTTAGAAAAAACTCTTCAACCATTATTTGATCATTGGAAAAAAAGTTCGGATTTAGATTTTGGAGATTTTATAAATACCCAAGATGAAAGTTCAATTTTAAATTTACTTAATGAGATTCAATAGAATTTAAATTTTTCCATAAATGGCATTTTCTTTTTTATTTTTCCAAGCCCATAATTGATCACCATAACTAAAATGCCACCATTCATTTGGATGTTGAGCAAAACCAAATTTAGTCATAATTTCACTTAAAAAATTTCTTCTATTATTCCAAATAATTGCTTCTTCATTCTTTATGTTTGCATAAAAATAAGGATTCGAGGTCTCATCCATTTGATCAACCGTGCTTCCCATTTCAATAATATTTCCGTCTTTATCTGATAAACAAACATCCAGTGCACCCCCTGTTGAATGAGGAGGAGGACACATAGAGTCATAAGAAGGATATGCCCAAAATTTTTCAACTTTTTTTAAAATAGATGGGTAAGACTTTATATTTTCATAAGAAGCAACAATATCGGATTTTTTACACTCTAATAAAAATGCTCTTTTAAACATAAATTCCTGGACCTCTAAGGGTCGCCAAGTATCATAAATTAAGAGGTAAAAACTACTCTTTGATATCAAATAATCATTTACTTTTACTAATCTATTTACGACCTCCTCTCTTAATTTCCAAATAGAAGTTTTATCTTTATAAGGTGCTCCTAAATGATAGTAAGGGTGAGGATCTAAAAATTTAAAGTAGCTAGGTATAGCTATTAATTTATCTCCATTATCTTTAATTGGTATGTTATTCCAAATTTTCAATTGAAATTTGCAATTGATTTATGGTGGCATATATATCAAAAATTACAATGATAATTTTCAATTCAAGAAATCATGAATGAATTTATTTTCAGAATTATCAATAAGTATATTTCTTAAAACAATATTTTTTTTTAAATCAGGATCATCACTAATAATCTTAATAGCCTCTTCACGCGCCTTATCAATAAGAAATTTATTGTTAGGTAAATTGTCCAGTACAAAATCAGGCAATCCGGATTGTTTATATCCTAAAATCTGTCCTGGTCCTCTAAGCTCCAAATCTTTTTCAGCAATATAAAAGCCATCATTAGATTTTTGCAAAACACAAAGTCGTTTATTTTCTAATCCATTTTTATCGGATGTTACAAGATAACAAAAAGATTTTGTTGATCCTCTACCAACTCTCCCCCTTAATTGATGTAGCTGGGACAATCCAAATCTGTCCGAATTATAAATAATCATAATTGTGGCGTTAGGCACATCAATACCAACCTCAATTACAGTGGTTGAAACCAATATATTAATTTCATTCTTTAAAAAAGAATTAATCACCTCATTCTTTTCTTGTGAACTTAATTTGCCATGTAATAATCCAACTTTTTTGTTAAAAAAGATCTCTTCTGATAAATGTTTGAATATTTTCTTTGCGGAGCTTAAATTCATTTTTTCTGAATCTTCTATAAGTGGCAAAATCACATAAGCTTGCTTTCCCTTATTGATCTCATCTTCAACAATTTTGAACAACTTAGTTAAATCATCTTCTGAAATTATTTTTGTTGTAATAGGAACTCTCCCAGGAGGGAGTTCTTTAATTTGACTCACATCTAAATCACCATAAATGGAAAGCGCAAGAGTTCTTGGAATTGGTGTTGCTGTCATTGATAACAAGTTAGTATTTTCTCCTTTATTTAGTAATCTATTTCTTTGAGTAACTCCAAATCTATGTTGTTCATCAATTACGACCATCCCTAATGAATTAAAGATGACTTTATCCTCAAATAATGCATGAGTACCTACGAGGATATCAACTAATCCATTGTTCAAATTAGAGAAAATTTCTTTTCTCTTTTTTTGAGGAGTATTCCCAGTAAGTAGTTCAACAGAAACTAATAGAGGATTCAAATATTTTAATAGATTTTTATAATGTTGTTCTGCCAATACCTCAGTTGGGACCATAAATGCTCCTTGCAGGTTTTTTTCAATGACAAGTAAAAGAGAAGCTATTGCAATTATGGTTTTACCGCTTCCCACATCTCCCTGAAGCAATCTAGACATTGGTACAGGATTAGATAAATCTTTCTTAATTTCATTTAAAACATTTTCTTGAGATTTTGTTAATTCAAAAGGAAAAGTATTTAAAAATTCTTTTAATAAAGATTTCTTTTGAGGTAATTGTTGGGAAGTTACATTTTTGTTGATCTTTCTTTTTCTAAGAAGGAACTTTATTTGCAGTAGGAATAACTCATCAAAAACCAAACGTTTTTTTGACTCAATAAGTGCTTCTTTAGTTGGTGGGAAATGAATATTAATCAACGACTCTCCTTTTGATAATAAAGATAATGAATCAAGTTGCTTTTTATTTAAAATTTCTGGATATTGCTTTGCATAAATTAGTACCTTTTTCATAAGTTTTATAAAACTCATATTTGATAGAGCTTCACCTAATGAATACAAGGGTAATATTTTGCCTGAGAAATTAAAATTATCATTGTTATCCTTAAGAATTTCAATCTGCGGATCTACAAAAGTTTTACCATACTCAGTCAATTTAACCTTGCCGGAAATTGCTAATTTGGTTCCAGGAATATACAAAGATTTTTGAGATGTGAAGAAGGAGTAAGATCTAAATCTTCTTCCTAAAAAAAATTTTGTTACCTTTATTGAAGACGTTTCATCAGAAACTACAATATTCATTATTGATAAATTACTATTTTTTTTACTCTTATGAATATAAAATCTTTTTACGTTTGCGATGCACGTGTATAAATTCTCTGGTTTTAAATTTATTATCTTGACTCTATTCGTATAGTCTAGATATGTTCGTGGGAAATAATTAATTAGATCTTTTATATGAAATATCCCTAATTCATTAAGCTTATTTTTATAAACTTTTCCTACATTTTTTATTAATGAAATATCTGAATCAAAAGACAAACTTGAATCAGCTTTATTCAGAAAAACATTATTATTAATATTATTGGAACTTTTTATTTCTAGAGTTTTCCCTAGTTTATAAAGATTTTTTCTTGTATCTATAATTAACCTTTTTCTTTGATTTTTATCTAATTTATTATATTCATTATATTTTTTAGAAAAATCATAAAATATTCTTAAATATTCGTCTGAGAGATTTAGATTATCTAGTTTTTTTAATGATTCATGCAAATAATCATTAAAATATTTTTCTCTTCCTAAAGTATTAATAAATTTATTTTCAGTTTCAATAGTAAGAGATTTTTGAAGAGGTCTTATCCAATCTTTAATTAATTTATTATTATTCTCGCTAATAGTCACATTTGAAAAAAGAGTTATTTTTTCAACGTATTTTATTCAAAGTTATTTCTTTTTGCCTCCAATATGTCTCTTTTTTAATCAAACGCTGAAATTGATTTTTTAGCTCATTTATTTTGTTCCTTTGAATAGAAAGATTTAAATTTTTAAACTCTAACTCAACAGTAGATATATTGAAGAAAATAATGCTTGGCAAATTATTGCCGATTAATGATGACCGATTTAAGTTTAATTCGAAATTAATAACAAAAGGATATGGATGTTTTATCATAAAATTTTTGCCTACTAAGTAATCAAAGGTATCTTTAGTTATCATCTTTTTAATTAGATTTGCCTTGAATAATTCTTGATTAACATTATATGAGAGATTCAATAGTAAATTTTCCAATGACTTATCTATTAAATCAAAATCATTAAAAATCTGATTTTTTGGTAAATTATCCATTTGATTGATATTTTCTTTTTCTTGATATCTTGGTTTTTCCACCTTTTCTTCTCCTATTAATTCAAGTAAGGAGGAAATAAATTGTTTTTCAACTCCTAAATTTTCAAAAATATTTTTTTTTAATAAATAATTATTATTTTGGTTATTATCTAAATTAAGTGACACTAATCTCTCATAATTATGAACTTGATAATATTCAGAAGTATTTGATAAGTCTTCAGTAATCTCGAACTGAATTTGTTCTTTTAATTGATAACCATCATATTGAAATTTTTCTTTTTGATCATCCCTTATTTTTGTGGAACTATCAAAAATAGTTAAATTAATTTCCTTATTTATATTTTTTTCAATTTCATTTATCTTTAATTGTTCTACTGTTAAAAAGGGTAAATTCGTCAATATTAATTTACTTATTTTTTTTTCAAAAAGGCTAAAAAATTCATTTTCATTCAAGAAATTATCATTAATTGTTGGATAATTACATATTTGATTGAGGCCTTTTTCTACAGAGATAAAAAGTAGATCTCTTACGAGATTAAGATAAATTTCATATTCCCTATAGATATTTCTAGTTAATATTCTTTTTTGTATCTCTGCTCTCTCTAATTGAGAATTAATTTTATCTAAATCTATGTAATTATTAAAATTATTCAAATCATTCAAGTGACTAGTTTGTTTGCATTGATGCGACTTCTTCCGCAAAGTCCACCTGATTTTTTTCGATGCCTTCACCCAATGTATATCTTGTAAAGCGTCTTACTTTGATATTTTCCCCAATTTTTGCAGCTGCTTGTTTAACAAGATCCTCAACTGTTAGAGAACTATCTTTAATGTATGGTTGTGAAAGCAAAACAAGCTCATTAAGTCTTTTTGCTATTCTCCCTTCAACTATTTTTTCTTTAATTTGTTCTGGTTTTCCAGATAAATCATCCCTACCCATTTCAATCTGCTTTTCTTTTTCCACAACATCTCCAGGTATTTCATCAATTGATACATACTCAACATTTGGGCATGCTGCTACTTGCATTGAGACATCCTTCAACAGAGATTGGAATATATCACCTCTAGCAACGAAATCGGTTTCACAATTTAACTCTAGTAAAACTCCGACTCTTGACCCAGTATGAATATAACTACCAATTGATCCTTCAGCCGCTACTCTTCCCGATTTCTTTTCGGCACTAGCTATGCCTTTCTTTCTTAACCATTCCAAAGCTTTATCTAGATTCCCTTCAGTTTCGTTAAGTGCTTTTTTGCAGTCCATCATTCCTGCGCCAGTTTTGTCTCTAAGATCTTTTACAAGTTTTGCTGTAATGTTTCCCATTTGAAGTAATAAAAAATAGTGAATAGTAAGTTTTAAATTAGAATTTAATTTTTTCTTTCGGCATTAGAGCCCTTTCTACCCTCATTTATGGCATCTGCAAGTCTTCCTAAAATAAGTTGCACAGATCTAACGGCATCATCGTTACAAGGAATTGGAACTTCACACAAATCAGGATCACAATTTGTATCCAACATTGATACGAGTGAGATATCTAATTTTCTAGCTTCTAATACTGCATTAGATTCTCTTCTCTGATCAACCAATACAACTACATCTGGTAACCTTCTCATACCCTTAAGTCCACCTAAGTATTTTTGTAATCTTTCAAGTTCTCTCCTTAATACTGCAGCTTCTTTTTTAGGCCTCATTGCTATTGAACCACTGCTTTCCATTCTTTCTAGATCCTTTAATCTTTCAATCCTAGCTTTCATTGTTGTCCAATTAGTCAACATACCTCCAAGCCATCTTTGATTTACATATGCAGCTCCACAGCGGGTAGCTTCTTGAGCTACAACATCTGATGCTTGTTTTTTTGTACCAACAAATAGGAAACGTTTACCGCTTTTTGCTGCGTTTCTAGTCCATTTATAAGCATTGTTCATACACAATGCTGTTTTTACAAGATCAATAATATGAACTCCGTTTCTCGCACAATATATATACTTAGACATCTTCGGGTTCCAACGTCTAGTTTGATGCCCAAAATGAGCACCAGCTTCCATCATTTCTGATAGTGATACAACAGCCATAATTTTAAAAGGGTTTCGGGTTAGCCTCCATCCGACGGGGAATTAATATTAATAATTCACCCGAAACTGTCAGATGTGTGAAATTTACTTAAAATATTTTAGCAAGTGATGTGTATTTCTAAAAGTTTTTTATCTTGATTTGGTTAACTCTTTAATGTATATCATATTTAGAGGGATCCTAAGTATCTCAAGTGCAAGTCTATTTCTTCTTGTATTTACTAGGAATCTTAATAAAGGAAGAATTCTATCAACACTGATTAGTCCTCCCAAGCAAAGAATTTGCCAAAGTAAATTATGGAGAGGAGTTAATTGAATCATAAATCTAACCCTCAAATTTGGGTGTTTCTTATAAAATACTAAAGCCATTTTTGCTCTCTCTTTTTCTTGAGTTATTAATGAATCTATTTGTTCGCAATTAAATGGAGGATGCCAATGAAAACCTACGGCATTTGGGCATTTAATTAATTTTGTCCCAATTTTTTTTAATCTTTCTCCAAGTTCTAAATCCTCCCAACCGTAAAGACTAAAAGAAGTATCAAATAATCCCACACTTAAAATCAATTCTTTTGATATAGCTACATTCCCAGTAGCAAAGTATGCAAAAGAAGTGTCCATTATTTTATGTTTTTCAATCTGAGGATTTAGAAAATTAGATGTATTGACTACCGAGCCATAGGTAAAACATTTTTTATCATTTTTTCTCCAAGAGTCAAGTAATTTTTCTACGTGGCAATTTATAAAGTTGTCTAAAACAATAAGATCACTATCAATGAATATAATAATTTCATATTTTGATTTAATTACTCCCAGATTTCTTCCAAGTGCAGGCCCACCATGTTCTTGCTGGAATAGAATAACGTGTGGGAGATTAGCTTTGTTTTTATTTATCCATGAGGTTGTCCCATCAGTTGATCCATCATCAACTACTATTACTTCATAATTACTGATATTTGTATTTAATTTTTGATTCTCAAGCGCAAACAGACATTTCTCTAATATAGGTAACCTATTGTAAGTCGGTATAACAATACTTACATTCATGATTATGTCTTAAATATGCATGATATATTAATCTCCAAAAGATAAAAATAGAATATATTCCCTAATCAGCTGCACCGCCATTATTTGCTGTGCCTGTAACGTTTCCACCATCAGGTCTTCCATCAGTTCTTAATTTCCTTTTTTTGAATTTTCTAGCATAGGCTCTATTTCGTTCCTGCTTTTCTTTTTTTAGATTCCTTCTCTTAGACATAAAATTTTTAACTTTTAATTATATTAGCTCACTATGAGCACCATATATTTTACCATCTTCCATATTTAATATCCTATCAGCCATATCAGAAATTCTTGGATCATGCGTCACCATAAGTACAGAACAATTTTGTTCTTTTGCTAGTTTCCTTAAAAGGGTTACTATTTCTCTCCCTGTGACACTATCTAAAGCTGAAGTGGGCTCATCAGCTAATAAAAGTTTTGGATTAGCAGATAAAGCTCGAGCAATTGCTACTCTCTGTTTCTGCCCACCAGATAAGTCATTTGGCAACTTTTTATGGTGTTCTTCTAATCCTACTGCTGACAACCAATTCCGTGCTATTTCACGTCTTTGCAAATATGTTAAACCTTTTATTAAATCGGCGCCCATCTGGACATTTTGTTCTGCTGTTAAACATCTCAGAAGATTGTGACCTTGAAAAATCATTCCAATACTTCTTCTAAGAATCTGACGAGTTTTCCTTGAAGCTCCATTTAACTGATTATTTAAAACAGTTAAATCTCCACTTTGACAGGTTCTCAAGGCACCAATTAATGTTAAAAGAGTCGTTTTACCACATCCAGAAGGTCCTTTCAAAAGAACCAACTCTCCTTTATCAATATTTAAATTAACGTCATTAAGAACTTGTTTTTTATTCTCATTTTTTCCATAAAAGTGACTCAAATTATTTATTGAGACTGTTTTAAGGTTTTTAACATTATTTTTTAATTTATTAGCTTTAACCATTTATCTTCAATTGTTAAAAAATTTCGGCAGGATCAGCGTCAACTAATTTACGCATCGCAACAGCAGCGGACCCCATACACATAACTAAAACTAATACGAAAATTAAAATAGTTTTGTCTGCGTCCATTATTATTGGGAGTTTAGTAGAACTTCTTATAACTGAGTAAAGTATTTGACCAGAGAAATAAGCAGGTAAATAACCAAACAATGCCAACAAAAACCCCTCTCTAGCTACAACAAAGAAAAGGGACTTAAGTCTATACCCCATTGCCAATAAGGTGGCATACTCTGGGAGGTGATCTGTAACGTCACTATAAAGAATTTGATAAACAACCACACACCCTACAACGAAACCCATCAATGCCCCCAAACTAAATATAAAACCTATTGCAGTACTATTTTTCCAATAATTCTTCTCAAATTCTATAAATTGATTTTTTGTAAGAACCCTAACATCATTTGGGAGTGAGTTATTTAATATCCTTGAAATCAATTCAGGATCAGATCCTTTTTTTAGCTTTACCAAACCAATTTCAATACTTCCAGTAGGATTAGCGGGAAAAAGTCTTAAAAAGGTTTCTCGACTAGTTATCAAATTACCATCTGCGCCAAAAGATGGTCCCAACTCCACAAGGCCCTCAACAATTACTCTTTTACCAGCAACCTCAGTCTCAACTTTTTTTTCAGATAAGAACCATTCTTCAATCGGTCCAAATTCAGGTCTAGATAGTTTGTCAAAAAGAACTCTTGATGGATTTCTCAATTTATAAGCTTTCTTTGAGAATCCCTCATCTAAAAGAAGTGAATCGGAGGGATTAAAACCTAATGCAAGTATTGATCTAGTTTTAAGATTTTCGGGATTTCTCCATAGTAAATAATTTAGATTAACGGGAGCAGTTTTTTCAACATCTTCAACTGCGAGAGATTGAATTAACCTTCTTTTTGGGAATCCACTCATGCTTATAGAACTTTTTGATCTGGGACTTATCAAAACAAGATCGGCATCTAGAAGTTTATGAATAGTTACGCTCGTGTCAAACAAACCATCTCTAAAACCTAATTGCATAAACATCAAAATCCCTGCAAAACTTATTCCAGCTATGGCAACTGCTAGCCTTAATGGCTGCCTAGTTAATAACAACCAAGCTAATGGTATTTTTCTAAATTTTAAAAAAGAAAAACTCATTAGGGAATAAATTTTGCGATCACTTTCATTCCTGCATAGTTTTGAACGATATCTATAGAATCTTGATCTAGTTTTACTAGTACCTCAATAATTCGCGAATCAGCATCCCCTGTTGGATCAGTCGATAAAACTTTTCTTTGTTTTACTTGAGGGCTAATCCTAATCACCTTTCCCTTAAGAATTTTTTGGAACCCCCCATTCTCACTGCTTAATTCAACATTCTGAGAGATAAAGACTCTATCGATATCAGATTCATAAACCTCTATCAAAGCTTCCATTTTTTGACTAGAACCAATATCCAAAATCCCCTCATTCTGAGGTCTCTCACCAACTCTTGTATTTATTCCAAGGATAAAACCATCAATTGGACTCCTTAGTTTTGAATTAAAGAGGTCTATCTTAATATTTTTTTGATCTCCGATAAGATTTATTTTCTGTTTTTGCAATTTTAATAATTCATCTTTTCTCTGTGAAAACTCAACAAAAGAATATACATCTTCGCTCAAAGCTAACTCATACCGTTGAATTTGATCTTTCTTTAGGATAATTTCTTCGTTAATAGTATTAATTAGATTTTCATTTCTTTCAAGATCAGCAATTAATTTTGCTTCATTTTCAAAGATTGCCAGAATATCACCTTTTTTTACAAAATCTCCTTCAGTTACTAAAATTTCGACAATTCGAGGAGAAGAGCCAAACTGACTTATTGGAGCGGCCAATTGTCTAATCTCTCCCGAAGGTGAAAGTTGACCTAGTGCAGCAACAGCTGTAATGGGAGGTATGAAATCTGAAGTTGTTTCCTCTTTAAATTTTGAACTAGATTTATTATTTCCAGAACAGGAAATTACCCCAAGAGATATTGGTGCAAATAATAATAAATAAATAAATACATTTTTTAATATTTTTAATTTCATTAAAAATCGAAGAGAACTGTTTTTATATAGTTATTGACCCATTTTTCATCAAAATATTTTAGAAGCACCATACTAGTCTTTTCATTTTTCATTTGTTGAACACAATAATTTTTTTGAAAATCTATTCTCTCTTGGATAATTTCCTCATTAAACTCAGGTTTAGCTTTCTTACTTAATTTGATCAAAATAGAGAGGTATTGATCCACAACCCTACAAAAATTATTTTTTTCAGATTTACTTTGTAAGGAAGCAAAAAATACATTATTAGAAAAAATCCCCCCCCATTTAGGAATCTTTCTCAAAGAGGTAAAAGAACTTTTATCAACTTCAGAAAGAAATTTTTCGTATTTCAAACCTTGGTTTTGTGATGCCGGGGATAAATCAACAATGGCAGCAGAAACATTATCATTTATTTTTACCAAATCCATCCCAAATATTGGAATGTCAAACTTTGGATCAGGGAAAAAGACGCAGTGTAATATCTTAAGATTCTTTGAAAATTCTGCTACTTCAATATGTAACTTTCTAAATCCTTTTGCTTTATGAAATTCATTTTCAATATAGAGTTCTCTGCCTATTTCGTTAGATATTATATTAGTTAGTTTTGGATCAATTTTTATACTCTGAAGGTCCTCAAGCATGCATCTATGCTCTCTAATATTTTGTAATAACTCCAAAATAAGAGGGTCAGTTAATTTTGTTTTAGTTAAAGATTCAGACAACAAGGCTAAAAAGTACCAAAATAGAATTTAAAGAGGGAACTGAAATGAACGTAGGAGAAGTTAACTATTACACCCATTCAAGCAAAACTAGATGTGTGTTTGTGGATAATAAAGAATTGCCGCTTATAAGCATTGATATTTGGTGCAAAGCAGGTTCTTCATTTGAGGATGTTGATAAAAACGGCACTGCTCATTTCCTAGAACATATGATTTTTAAAGGATCTAACAAAATAATGCCAGGTGAGTTTGACCATAAAATTGAATCACTAGGCGGATTAAGTAACGCTTCAACAGGTTATGATGATGTACATTACCATGTCTTAGTTCCACCCAATAACTTTAGAGAATCACTTGGTCTTTTGACAAATATTGTCGTTGCTCCAGATTTTAATCCTGATGAATTTATTAAAGAAAAAGGGGTAGTTATTGATGAAATTAAACAACAAAATGATCAGCCTGAAGAAAAATTATTTAATTATTTTTTGAAAAGGGTTTGGTTAAGTCCGAATTATGCCAATTCCATTCTTGGAACTGAACGAAGTATAAAAAACCTAGACATAAATGACCTGGTGGAATTTCATAGCAAACATTACACTACCGGAAAAATTTGTATTGCAATTGCTGGGAATCTCTCTAAGGAAATCTACAAAATTTTTGAAAAAAGTGATTTATCTGGCATAAGAAAAAGACCAAATTTAATAAATCAAAAAAATGAACCTAGTTTAAAAATTAGAAATGGTAGAGAGTCGGTTAAGTTTGATAATTTAGAGTTTTCAAGAATATTTATGGCTTGGTTTATTCCAAACCTAAATGATCAAAAAAATATTATTGGACTAGAGATATTAGCATCAATACTCTCTGTTGGAAGAAACAGCAGATTAGTTAAAATTTTAAAAGAAGATAGTAATCTTGTTGAATCGGTATATGTAGATGTAAATGCTGGAGAATTAGGCGGATTATTTATAATGGAGGCAAGTTGTGAGTCCAAAGATATAGATATAGTAGAAAAGCAAATTAATAAAACAATAGATGAGATCTCAAATTGTAAAGCTTTGACTTTGGATGAAATAAAAAAAGCAATAAATATTGTGAAAAGTAATTATTTCTTTAATTTAGAGACATCTACACAACTCTCTTCATTCTTTGGAAATGAACTTCTTTGGGGAAGAAAATCTTCAATCAATAATTTAGAGAGTCATTTAAAATATTGGAATGACTTGGATAACTTCAAAGAGATCACAGAATATATCCGTGGAGAAAAATTCACTTTAGTTGCATCCCCTGGTAAATGTTAAAAAAATATTTTTTAAATAATAAAAAAAGGAATTTTTCAACTGCTTCAATTTGGATTAAAGGAGGCAGTGATATGGATAATGTTGGCAAAAAAGGTATTAACAAAATCCTCAGTTCATTACTTACAAGAGGATGTGAGGGTTTTAATAATTTCACTCTTTCGGAGTATATTGAGTCCAATGGAGCAGAATTAAATCAAGAAATATTTGAAGATGGTATTTCAATAAGCATTAAATCCCTAAATGAACATTTCAGTAAATTGTTCCCTTTATTAGATTTAATAATTAATAAACCAACTCTCTTAGAAATTGAATTTCAAAAAGTAAAAAAATCCTCTATTGATTCTCTTAAAAAAGATAAAGAGAATCCATTTAATATCTGTTTTGAAAACTGGAGAAGAATTGTTTACTCAAATCATCCTTATGCCTTTAATACAAATGGTAATGCAAATGATGTCTCAAAGATTACCTATGATGATGTTTTGCTTGAGTTTAAAAATTTCAAAATTCGAGATAAGTATTTAATTTCAAATAATCCCGAAATTAATGGAGAAAATTTTGGAACATTAGAAAAAAAAACCTTTGAAGAAAAATCAGGGAGTGTAAATCATAACTTAAGTCCCATGAATAGATTTGTTTCTATCAATAATGATTCAAATCAAACAATAATAATGATTGGAGATCAAACTTGCTCGCGAAGAAGTAGTGAATATTTGCCTCTCAAGGTTTTGGAGTCATATCTATCCTATGGAATGAGCGCCGCTTTATTTAAACTTTTTAGAGAAAAACATGGTATCACTTACGATTTAGGTGTTCATTATCCTATCAGAAGTGGAAATGCCCCATTTTTAATTTATTTATCAGTATCCAATAAACATGCCCTTTTTGCTTTTGAACTTTTATCAACACTTTGGAAAAATTTACTTTTTAATCCTTTGACCGATTCTGAAATATTTTTAGCAAAAGAAAAACTAAAAGGTTCTTTTCTATTAGGAAATCAATCATTAGATGAAATTTTGCAGAGAAAGATACAAATAATTAGTTATGGCATTTCACCAATTTCTGAGATCGATTTAGCTTCAAAAATAAATGAAATTTCTTCCTTAGATATTCTTAAATTGTTTAATAAGTATTTTCCAAAACCTTTTTTAAGTATTTCTGGCGGTGAAAAAATATGTTTTGAAATTTCTAATATATGGAAGAAAAACTTTTAAGTTAAATTTTCTCAACCTTATCAACATCGATTAAAAATGAACCTCTTCTGAACTTTATTTCAAGAGTACCTGGAGATTTGATTGATAGGACTTCTCCAATTTCATCAATAGCAACAAGATCAGGTGGTCTCAACATCGGCATATTATCTGAAGTCTTCAAGTAAGAGACTGGCGCAATCAACTTAACCTTATCGTTGATCTCAAATTTCATTTATAAATTAGATACATTCATGAGTAGTATAAGCACAAAGTTATAGAAAATATCAACGAAATGCACTGATTCATTCTAGAATCCATGAATTAACTACTGCAAATTAATGAATCAGAAAATCAAAACATTAATTTTATGGGCTTTACCTATACTTTTAGTAATAGTGCTTTCCTACCAATTTTTATCCTCAAGCAATGTTGACTCACTTAAATCCAATGGGACTACTGTTGCACCAAGGAATTCTGCGGTAGCAAGAGTAAGTTACGGCAGATTTTTAGATTACATTAATTCAGGTAGGGTTACATCTGTTGATATTTTTGAGGGAGGAAGAAATGCAGTTATAGAGACAATAGATTCGGATTTAGATAATAAAGTTCAAAGGTTAAGGGTAGATCTTCCAGGATTAACACCAGAACTCATAAATATCTTAAAAAATGAAGGAATAAGTTTTGACGTGCATCCAATTAAAACAGCCCCACCTGCATTAGGAATTTTGGGTAATTTACTTTTCCCAGCTATTTTAATTGGGGGCTTAATTTTATTAGCCAGAAGATCAAGTGGTATGCCTGGAGGTCCTGGGCAAGCAATGCAATTTGGGAAAACAAAGGCAAGATTTGCAATGGAAGCTGAAACAGGGGTTGTTTTCGATGATGTAGCAGGTGTTAACGAAGCTAAACAGGATTTACAAGAGGTTGTCACTTTTCTGAAAAAGCCAGAAAAGTTTACTTCTGTAGGTGCAAGAATTCCGAAAGGAGTTTTATTGGTAGGACCTCCTGGCACTGGTAAAACCCTTTTAGCAAAAGCAATAGCTGGAGAAGCCGGTGTCCCATTCTTTTCATTGTCAGGTTCTGAATTTGTTGAGATGTTTGTTGGTGTAGGTGCAAGTCGAGTGAGAGACCTTTTCAAAAGAGCTAAAGAAAATAGTCCTTGTCTAATTTTTATTGATGAAATCGATGCTGTAGGAAGGCAAAGAGGGGCTGGTATTGGTGGAGGTAATGATGAAAGAGAACAAACTCTCAACCAATTACTTACTGAAATGGATGGCTTCGAAGGTAATAGTGGGATAATAATAATAGCCGCCACAAACAGGCCTGATGTGCTTGATTCAGCACTTATGAGACCAGGCAGATTTGACAGGCAAGTAACCGTAGATGCACCTGATATAAAAGGCAGACTGTCAATATTGGAAGTTCATGCTAGGAATAAGAAACTGCAAGATGACTTAACGCTTGAAAGCATTGCGAGAAGAACACCTGGTTTTACTGGTGCAGACTTAGCAAATTTATTAAATGAGGCTGCTATTTTAACTGCAAGGAGAAGAAAAGATTCTATTAGTATTTCAGAAATTGATGACTCTGTAGATAGGATTGTCGCAGGGATGGAGGGTTCTCCTTTAACTGACGGAAGAAGTAAAAGATTAATTGCATATCATGAAGTTGGCCATGCTCTAATTGGCTCATTAGTTAAAGATCATGATCCTGTACAAAAAGTGACAGTGATTCCAAGAGGTCAAGCAAAAGGATTAACTTGGTTCACCCCAGACGATGAACAAACACTAGTTAGCAGAGCTCAACTTAAAGCAAGAATAATGGGTGCTTTAGGAGGAAGGGCTGCTGAGGATGTTGTTTTTGGAAAAGGTGAGATTACAACTGGAGCTGGAGGGGATTTCCAGCAAGTTGCTTCTATGGCTCGCCAAATGGTTACTAGATTTGGAATGAGTAATTTAGGTCCAATAGCTTTAGAAAGTGGGAACCAAGAAGTATTCGTTGGTAGAGATTTAATGACTAGAAGTGAAGTTTCTGATTCAATATCCAAACAAATTGATGAAAGCGTAAGAGTAATGGTTAAAGAATGTTATAAAGAAACTTACGCTATAGTTAGCAAAAACAGAGAAGCTATGGATAAAATAGTAGATTTATTAATAGAAAAAGAAACATTAGATGGTGAAGAGTTTACAAGAATCCTTTCTAATTTCACTTCCATTCCTAAGAAAGAACGAACTCCTCAGCTATTAAGTTAAACTTTAATAGGTTTTTTATCGAGGACTAGATCAATTAATCCATATTCAACTGCTTCCTTAGGTGACATATAAAAGTCTCTGTCTGTATCTTCTTTGATAGTTTCATAATCCTTGCCAGTTCTCTCTGATAATTCTGTATTAAGTCGCTCTTTTAAAAACAAAATTTCATCCGCCTGAATTCTAATATCACTAGCTTGACCTCTAGCACCCCCAAGAGGTTGATGAATCATTATCCTTGAATGTCTGAGGCTGCTTCTTTTACCTTTAGTACCTGCCGCCAACAAAAAAGCACCCATACTGGCTGCTAACCCTACACAAACTGTGTGAATATCAGGCTTAACATGTTGCATTGTGTCAAAGATACCTAAACCATCGTAGACGGATCCCCCTGGTGAATTTATGTACATATAAATATCCTTGTCAGGGTCCTCTGCTTCAAGAAATAATAATTGAGCAACAATTCTGTTAGCAGTCTCACTAGTAACTTGTTCCCCTAAAAAGATTATTCTCTCTCTTAATAATCTTGAATAAATATCAAATACTCTTTCACTTCCACCTGATTCTTCTAAAACTAAAGGGATCATAATAATATTTATCTGTTTATAAGATATTAACGATATTGAGTCAACATACGCTAACCTTATTAAGGTTTACATATAAAAAATTGAAAGAAAAATTGACTGTTTCAGATAGCAAAAAGTTATTTCATGAACAATTCCCTTACGTTATTCCAGGTTTATATAAAAGAATAGTTGATGAAATGCTTGTCGAACTTAATCTGTTAAATCATCAAAATGAATTTACACAGGATTATCTCTTTTGTGTAGGTCTCACCGAAACATTCAAAGAATTAACTAAAGGATACAAACCAGAAAAACATTTGGATCTACTTTTTGATTCTTTATGCAGTTCAACAAATTTTGAAGCAAAGGAAATTAATCAAATCTCTCAAAAATCTCAAATAGAATTTAAGGATAAGTCATCAAAAGATATATTGAAATTATTAAAAGAAAAAAGCGATTCCAAACTTTATCCCTCAAGGATATTAAATTTAGGGGTATACATATTAGTTTCAAATTCCCAAGATTTCAAATTGAAAAATGAATCTGAGATAAATAAATTAATCTCTGATATTTTTGAGAATTTAAAATTATCTACTAATAAAGCAGAAAAAGATATTGGGATTTACAAAAGTAGCATATCAAAAATGGAACAAGCAAAAGAATTGATTGAAGAACTGAGAGTAAAAAATAAGAAAAAAGACTAAAGAAAAATAACTATTTCTTTAATCTTCTTTTATCTTTCCAGGAGACATAAGATATATAAATTACAGCTAATGTTATGAATATAAGTAAAACAAAAGATGTTAAGATAAGAAATTTATTAAAATATACTTCATAAGTTAAAAAAGAAATCATATATCAATGGAGCCATCCCCATTTCTTCCCCATACAACCATAGCAATTGAAAAAGTAAAGATTGCAGCTAATGAGGCCCACCCTATTTGAAAGATCATTTGATTAGAATTACTATTTTAAATATAACAGAACTTCAAAATTTTTTTATAATTTCCAAGGTAACTTTAAATTCTCATTAACAAAATTTTCTAAATATAATTAAATAAAAAAGAAATTGGGCAGGCTAGTTTTAAATCATAGTACTAATTTAGATGGCCTAATACCCATACTCAAAAAATTAGCACTAAACATAAATATAAAGACAGTAACGCCTGCTGTGATATCAAGAGTAAGAGGAAGATCTTCTAAATTAATAATTAGATTGTCAGTGAAAACTAAAAACGGATATAAGGCTATAGCAAGAAAAGGCAAAACAGCTCAAGAAGTTTTTATTTCAACAGACTTAAATAAAGATCAATTAAAACAGATAATAGATATATATAATGATAAATAATCTAATAAATGAAAATAAAAAAAAACCACTATCTTCAAATCATGAGATTAGTAAATGTATCTTTATTTTTACTTGCTTTAGTCATCTTTGGAGATAAATCCTTATCACTTACTAATTACCAAATAAAAAAATTTTGTGAAAAGGAGAAAAATCAACAATTTTGTATTAAAAATCTAAAAGAAAAAAAATCTAAACTAGAAAAAGGATATCTAATTGAAATACCTGTATCACCTTATAGAAAGTGATAACAATTAAATTTCAAATTCTGATTCAAAAAGATTAAAAGCCTTTTTATACTTTGTTAAAAAGCCTTCCGAATTTTCATTAAATCCTACTTTTTCATAATCTTCTTTTAATTCATCATATAAATAAACAACTGCATTGAATGCATTCATATATTCTTTTTGAATATCTTCATCATCAATATCATAAATTTTGGCCAAAACTAATTCGACATTTTTTTTAGAAGAATATATTTTTTTTTCGAAATCTTTATTTAACTTTCTCCTTTTTTTTATCATTTATAATTTTTGTTTAAATACAAATTTACAATACTAAAATTCATAGATAAATTAAATCAAAACTTATAATATGAATATATAGTTTCCAAATCAAAATAAAAACCCTCATCCCAAATAAGGTATTTGATTATATGAATAAAAAAGAAAAAGGTAATCCTAAAAGTTTAAGAAACCAAAATAATGATCCGAATAGAATGAATACTTCCGAAACCTCAAAGAGAAAGAAAGATAGAGAACTACCATGGTGGGTAGAACTATTATTTGTCCAATTAGGATTACCAGAAACCATACTAATAAAATTGTTAAAAGCCAAAAAGAAATCTAGAGAATTTATTAAAAATGACAAAAGAACATTAATAATATTTTTCTTCATAATTGCTGTAATGACATATTTTTATCCAGTTATTAAACATGCTAAAAATAAATTAGATTGTGAAGCAACAGCTAAAAATTACATTATTAAGAATAAAAATATAAAACGAATTACCAAAAGAGAACTAAAAATGTTATCAACAAACTTTTGTTATGGTGGAGAAGAAGTTTACGAAATAGAGAATTTTAAAAACTAAATTTTTAATAATTTTCTATTTAATAACATATTAAATATTATAATAATTCCTTACCTTTAATTAAATTTATATTTTCATACTATGTCTGATGTAAACAAAAAAAAAGAAAACGTAAAAATGCATTTAAAAGATTTAAGGCAAAATCTTAAAAAAATGCATTTGGCAGTTACAGAAGAATTAACATTGCCTAAGCCAGATGAAGTCAAAACATTGATGCTAAAAGTAGATAAACTGTTAAGTTTAATAGAATCAAATTAACTTATAATTTAAATAACTTTTAACCACCAAAAGATTCAACAAATGAAAAGGATAAAATCAATTTCTCAAATATTTTTTGTTTTAATTTTCTCTACTTCCTGTAGTAATTCAGTTATTAAAGAATTACCCTTAATAAATTCTGATGAAAATATTAAAGAGAATCCTAATATAGAAAAGAAAAGGATGGAAATAAAGTTTTCATGTGGAGAAGATGGAATTTCAAAATACCTAGATGATGGATGGATTATCTTAAAAGAAGATTCTCAAGAAAAGATTTGTACTTGGCAATCTGTTCCTGCCACAAAGGATTGTGATATGGAAAAAGATAAAGGATGTAAAATAACTAAGCCTGATAAAATCGGTGAAGAAAAAATTTATTTATTAGAAAAATAAGCTTTTGGTATGAATCAGAAATCTGAACATATAATTGATTTAATTTTTAAGAAATTAAAAAGTTACAAAGCAAAAGAAATCTTCTTAGAAAAAGAAAATTTTAAAAAATTTATTTTTTCACTTTTCAAAGAAAACTGAATTAAAGGGTAAATATTATGAAAATTGCTATATTTAAATTACTTTAAAGAAGTAATAATGTATAGTTTCTCATCTTTGACTATAGTTTTAATAATTACTTTTATTGTTAGTCTTTATTTTTTATTTAAGGTTACTTCTAACCAAAAGAATTAAAAATAGTTCTATATTATTTAGATAATTGGGTCTTCCCTAAGTAGTAAAACTGTATGGTTATTTAATCCATCCTGTATCCATTCTTTATATTCCTCAAAAACACACTTACTATCTTGATTATCTAGGAGGCTAATTCTTTTTTTTGCGTTATCTATTGATAATTTAATGCAAAATTCATAGTCTTTCGGATTTTCTTGCATAAAGGTTTTTTTGAATTTTAGTTAAATTAATCAACCATTATGTATTAAAAATTACATTAAAACGCTTTCGTTTGATTAAGAGTATCAAGCAATACTGAACAAAAATTGTAGTATTTGTAATAATTACAATTTTAAATTCATGTCATACGAAGCAGGAAGTAAAGAATGTAGACATTTGATAGAAGCTAAAGATAGTCTTCTCTCAGCTATGGAATCTTTAACTAATATAAATTCTACTGATCTATTACAAATCCAAATTAAAGAGATTTACAATAAATTAGAACAAATGCACGATAAACGTAAAAAAATAGAATCTGCTACTAATTATTTATAACATCTTAAGATGATTCAATAATTACCAAATTGACTATTTATTTTTTTTACTCTTTTATCCGATAACAAATCAAGCAAAGCATTTAATTGCGCATGTACTTCCTTCGCTTCATTTAAATCTGGTAACAAATCTTCTTTTATAAGCATTTGATGCATTTCTCTAAGCTCTAACCTTATATACCTAAGGTGAGAACTTACTTCTTCTCTTTTTGTAGCACTCATATTTGCTTTTGGTTCATTACATTATACAATATTGTGTTTTTATGATTCCTAGATGAATTTGGCTAAATCAAATAGTTATTTAAGATTAAATATAATATCAAGCCTTTTATATGTTGCGATATAGTAAGATAATTTTCATGAAAAAGAAAAAATCAAAAAAAATTCAAACTAATACAAATAAAAATCTTAAATTAGGTCAAACAAAAAATTCTGCAAAATTAGTTCTTTTTATATTTGGAATTGGTCCAATAATAGGCATATTAATATTTTTATACAGCAAGGGGTTTTTTAATTCTCCAACTATGTGAATCTTAAGAATTCAAAATTAAGCTTAAAATTTTAAACTAAAGGAAAGTATAAAATTATTAGAATTTTTTTAATGAAAACACTCTAAATTCTGCCATTTTTCTTGCATTTGTAGGATTCGATAGTAAAAAAGGGTGGTCAGACAAAAGTTCAAATACTTTATCTATCTTTAATCGTAGATCCTCACAATCAATATTTTTCCATTCCTCGTCAAATGAAACTGCAAAACTGTCAGCATTATCATAAAGCTTATCTTTCATAGGTATTTAAATTAAAATTAAAAATTTTTTAAAATTTTGAGCTCATTATAAAAAGCTCTTAAAGGAAGCTTTTAAACTATTCTAATAATTAATTAAGGAAAAATTATAAATATCATAATCATACTTTCTTCTGGTAAACAAATTTAGCCTTATTACAATCTAATTCAAATCTTATTTGACAGAAGTGTTACAATAACGACATATAGTAAGAACTATGGAAAATAAAGTTAAAAGAATAGGATATCTTCCTAGAAAAAGAGTTCTTGAAATTATTGATGAAATATCCAAGAGCGAATCTATAAGCAGATCAAAAGTAGTTGGAATATTAGTTGAGGAAGCATTAGATGCCAGAGGAATAGCAAATTTTGGATTTGGCAACATTAGCAAATCTAATACATACAAATCGGGTATTTACAATGAAGCACAAAATAAGAATATGCACTTAAAAGATGCTGAAGATGAATTTGTTGATGATAGTGGTTACACAGTTTCTTCTCACAAAACATTAGATCGCTCAATATCATCTGCAGACATTGAATTGGCAAATAAAATTAACATCCTTAAAGAATCTGGATTAATATGACTAGCTTTGAGAATTTATTTTATTTTTTAATGCATATTAATGGATCTTTGTTTATTCTTAGTCAAGAATAATATTCTTTTTAAATAATTCGAATATTCAATCACTTCAAATATTAATTTTGTTATAAAAAATGAAAGATATTAAATGTCCATCATGCGGAAAGACATTTCGAATTGATCCCAGCAGTTTTGAAGAAATACTTCTTCAAATAAAAGATGAAGAATTTAATAAGCAAATAGAACAAAGACTTCTATTAGCACAAGAAGATAATAAAAAAGCTTTGGAAATTTTAAAACGTGAGTTAAAAATACAGTTAATAGAGCAAAATCGTATTAAAGAATCTGAGATCAAAACTCTTGAATCTAAATTAAAAATAGCTGAAGAAAAGAAAACAAATGCTCTTAATGATTTAAAAAATCAAGCAACAAATAAAATTAATTCACTGAATAATCAATTAATCAAATTGAAGGATGAAATTAAAAACCAGTCTTTAATTTCAGAACTAACTTTAAAAAACAAAGTTAATGAAGCAGTTACTAATTTAGAAAAAGAGAACTCATCATTAACAAATTCTATTGAAAAGATAAGGCTTGAACATTCAATTAATGAAAAATTAATTGAAGAAAAGTATAAAAGTAAAATTAGTGAAAGAGACCTGACTATACAGGAGTTAAGAGAAATGAAATCTAGATTATCTACAAAGATGGTTGGAGAAACATTAGAAATCCATTGCGAAACACAATTTAATCTGAATCGTGCTTCTGCGTTTAAAAACTCATATTTCGAAAAGGATAATGATGTCACCTCTGGAAGTAAAGGTGACTATATATTTAGAGAATTTGATGAAAACAAAACTGAAGTCGTATCTATAATGTTTGAGATGAAGAATGAAAGTTTAAATGGAACTAATAAAAGAAAAAACGAAGATTTTTTAAAGGAATTAGATAAAGATAGAAAACAAAAATCTTGTGAATATGCAGTACTCGTATCGCTTCTAGAACCAGATAGTGAACTATATAATGCTGGGATAGTAGATGTTTCTCATAGATTTCCAAAGATGTACGTCATAAGACCACAATTTTTCTTACCAATCATATCTCTATTAAGAAATGCCTCTATGGAATCCTTAAAATACAAATCACAAATTGATTTAATGAAACGTGAGAATTTTGATATAACTAATTTTGAGAGTACTCTTGAGCAATTCAAAAATGCTGTTGGTAAAAATGTTTCACTTGCCCAAGATAGATTTAATGATGCAATTTCAGAAATTGATAAATCAATAACCCATTTACAAAAAACTAAAGAGGCTCTAGTTCTCTCAAAAAAACATCTTTTGTCCGCAGACAGCAAATCACAAGATTTAACAGTAAAGAAATTAACTAGAAATAACCAAACTATGAAGAAAAAGTTTAATGATTTAAATAATTTCGAAGATGAAGTAGCCTAATTAAAAAAGTTTTTGAAATTAATAATAGTTAAAAATATCTTTTATTTCTAAATTATAAATATACTATTAATAATAAATTTCATAGTAAAGAAAATAATGTCTATCAACACTCCTATTTTCAGTATTGCCAAAGATCTTAATGTAGAAAGTAATAGAATATTATTAGCCTGCAAGAAACTAGGAATAAACGCAAAAGGTGCGACAAAAAGATTAAATGAAGAAGAAATAGAAAAAATTAAAAGTTATTTTGAAACGGGCAAAAATGCGTCAGATGAAGTGATCAATTTAAATAAACTTAAAACCAAAAGCAGTTCTAAGAAAAATGTAGAAAAGGTAAAAATAAAATATTTTGCAAACAGACTTATTCGCAAATCTTAAATAAAAATAATTTTATCTTATTACATGAAGAAAGAAGCCACAGAAGAAAAAAATAATAATTTATTATAAGTAAAAATACTTAAAATGAGCATAAACAAAATTTTAAATTCTCTCGAAAAATCATGGGAAAGAGATGTAATTCTTTTAAATATAAAGAAGGGGTTTGGAACTAATGAGATAGTTAATGAATTTCTTGTAAAAAACGAAAGACAAATTAAAGAATTAAATTCCTTATTAAAACCAGAGGATATTGATGTATTAAATCAAGTAGAACAACTTTCAACTTGCGAATCTAAATTAATAAATGAGATCAAAAATTTAAATTTCTTAGAAAATAATGAGAAAGATAAAATAATTAATAATGAAAAAATTTTTCGATCTAATAGAGTTTCCATTAACATGATTAGATCATTCATGATTAACTGGAGCAACAGAGTTGTGGTTATTGCTTTAATAACAATTTCAGCCATAGCTTTATCAAAACAAGCGTGGGCATAATTAGCTAAATTAACTTCATTTTTAGAGATGTAGTTTTGAGAATTAAAAAAGAAGATTTAATTAGATACAAAGATGGAAATCTTTACTGTGAACTTGCCGATATTTGGATTGATCCAAGTAAGCCAGTAAAAACAGCGCTAATAACTCATGCTCATTTTGATCACTTTACATTTGGCTGTGAAGAATACATTTCTACTAACGAAACTGCGATACTTCTTAAAGAAAGAGTTGAAGGTAATATAAAAATTAAGACTTTTGATTATGGAGAAGAATTCAAGATAAATGGCATAAATATTTCTTTTCATCCTTCCGGACATATCCTTGGATCTAGTCAAATAAGATTTATTTTTGCAGAAGAAAAATGGCTAATTTCAGGTGACTTTAAGCTTCAAGAAGATGAGACTTGCAAAAACTATGAAATAGTAAAAACTGATTATTTAATAAGTGAATGTACTTTTGGATTACCAATATTTAAGTGGGATGCAACGAATAAAATAGCAAATGATATTTCAAAATGGATAACTAATTCCCCAGAAAAAACTTCTTTACTTTTCTGCTATTCACTTGGAAAAGCTCAAAGATTATTAAACGAAATTAGTCAAACAAGTTTTAAAGGTAATATTTATTCTCACAGCAGTATACATAAAATGAACAATATTTATAAAAAACTTGGAATTGATATCAAAGATACAATGAAAATCGAAAATAAAAAAAAGATTGATGAACTTAAAGGAAGTTTAATATTGTTACCGCCATCTTTAAGTAAAGGCTCATATTTAAAAAATTTCAAAAATATTCAAACAGCCTTTGCGAGTGGATGGATGTCAATAAGAGCTCTAAGAAAAAGATCAGGATATGACAAAGGATTCGCAATCTCTGATCATGCAGATTGGGATGGGATTCTAGAAGTCGTAAAAAACTCAGAAGCAAAAAATGTATTTTTTCATCATGGAGATAGTGAAGCCTTAAGTAAATATTTAATTGAAAAGGGATCAATAAATGTTCTTTTCTTCAGCGAATAAATATGAGCTTAAAAAATTTTTCACAATTATTTGCGGATCTTGATTCAATTAATAGTACAAATAATAAAATTGAAGTTTTAAAAAGTTATTTTTTATCAAATGAACCAATAAATAATTCATGGGCAATATATCTATTAACTGGAAAAAGTAGAAAGAGATTTATTAGTGGAAGATATTTAAAAAATATTTTTTCTCAACTATATGATTATCCACAATGGTTAATTGATACATGTTATTTAAAAGTTGGTGATTCTGCTGAGGTAATAACGTTATTACTTAAAAATAAAACTAATTCTAGAAATAAGAAATTATCAAATATAAGTCTCAATGAATTACTAAGCAAAATAATACCTGAATTATCAAAACTTGATGAGGTGGAGAAAAATTTAGAAATTAAAAATCTTTGGGAAACATTGCCTGAAGATAACCATCTAATTTTTAATAAAATTCTTACAGGTACTTTTAGAGTTGGAGTCTCTATTGGATTAATCATAAAATCAATATCAAAACTAAATAATATTGATGAAGAAATTATTTCTCATAGGTTGATGGGTAATTTCAAACCTTCAATTGAATCATATGAATTTTTAATTAACAAGAATATCAATCTTCAAGAATTAAATTCCAAACCATTTCCATTTCTACTGGCAAATACCATTGAAGATAAAATCTTCAAAAATTCAATAAATGATTTTCAATTTGAATGGAAATACGACGGTATTAGGATGCAATTAATTAAAAGATCAGGCAATGTTTCTTTATGGACAAGAGGGCAAGAATTAGTAAATGAATCTTTCCCAGAATTAGTAGAGAAAATATCACATATAAAAGATGATTTTGTTCTTGATGGGGAATTATTAGTTTGGAATTTTAAACAACAAATTGCATTTGATTTTTCTTTTCTTCAAAAAAGAATAAATAGAAAATCTCCTACTAGATCAATCCAAATAAAATATCCAATCATTTTTATTGCTTATGATCTTTTAGAGATTAATGGAAGAGATATAAGAGAAATTAAATTAGAAAATAGAAGAATTTATTTAGAAAAATATTTTTTAAAATGGCAAAAGCAAACTGAGAATAATATCTCTGATATTTTCAAAATATGTGATTTAATATATCCTAAAGATTGGTCTGATGCTCTAACTTATAAAGAAAAATCTCGAGAAAATAATACTGAAGGATTAATAATTAAGAAAAAGACTTCTATATATGCGTCTGGGAGAAAAAAAGGTATTTGGTGGAAATATAAAGTTGATCCTATGCAACTGGATGCTGTTCTAATTTACGCTAAAGGCGGCAGCGGTAGAAGAGCTGGTCTTTATACAGATTATAGTTTTGCATTATGGAAAGAACAAGAATTAATTAAATTTGCAAGTGCATATTCTGGTTTAACGAATATTGAGATAAAAGAGCTAGATAAATGGATCAGGAAAAATACAATAGAAAAATTTGGTCCTGTTCGATCGGTAAAACCAGAAATGGTATTCGAAATATCTTTTGAGAAAATACAAATTTCAAAACGTCATAAGTCAGGCATAGCAGTAAGATTTCCAAGAATAACAAAATGGAGAAAAGATAAAAAAATTAATGATGCAGATAGCCTAGAGAATGCTTATAAACTGATGAAAAAAATATCATGAAAAATATTACGCAAAATAGTAAGCAAAATTATTTAATTTCTAAAATTAAACAGTTTTTCTCCTCAAATGGATGGGAGCCATTACCCTATCAGATCGAATCATGGAGAGCATTTTTAAATGGAGAGAATGGAATAATACAAGTTCCCACTGGATGCGGCAAAACTTATGCTGCATTAATGGGGCCTCTATCACAGATAGAAGATCCAAAAAATCAAAAAAGTGTGAATATATTGGTAATAACGCCTTTAAAAGCCCTAAGTAGAGATTTAAAAAATTCCATACAGTTAGCAGCTTTGCATTTTAACAAAGAAATCACTGTTCAGATTAGGAATGGGGACACCACACCATATGAAAAGAAAAAGCAGTTAGCTAAACCACCTAATATTCTTATTACAACTCCAGAGTCTTTATCTCTTTTACTTTCTAATAAAGAATCAAATAATCTTTTTAAGGATTTGTCTTCAATAATTATTGACGAATGGCATGAATTGATGGGTAGTAAAAGAGGAAACCAGTGCGAATTATCATTAAGTTGGCTAAGAGGCAATATAAAAAATTTACAAATTTGGGCAATGTCTGCAACTATAGGGAATATCGAAGAAGCGGCAAGAGCAATAGTTGGTATGAGCGCTATTAAACCCAAAATTATAAGTACAAATATTCAAAAAGAGATTGAAATTATAAGTGTTTTACCAGAGGAGGAAACGACATTTCCATGGAGTGGTCATCTAGGGATTAGAAGTCATTCTTCACTTTTAAAAATATTGGATAAAAATAAAAGTACCTTATTATTCACCAATACAAGGAATCAATCTGAAAGATGGTATCAATGTCTTAAATTTTTTCTCCCAGAGATGAAAGACAAAATCGCACTTCATCATGGCTCCCTTGATAAAGAAGATAGGGAAAGAGTTGAAGAAGGGGTTAAAGACGGATTAATAAAATGGGTAGTTTGCACCAGCTCTTTAGATTTGGGAGTTGACTTCCAACCTGTAGACCAAATAGTTCAAATTGGTAGTGCAAAAAATATCGCTAGACTTATTCAAAGAGCAGGAAGAAGTGCGCATAGACCGGGTGGAAAATCGAAAATAATTTTTATGCCTACTAATTCTTTAGAGTTATTTGAGATTAGTTCAATGAGAAGAATTATAAAAAGGGGAATATATGAAAAAATAAGACTTCCTGAATTATCTTATGATGTTTTGCTTCAACATCTAATAAGTTTGGCATGCGGGAATGGCTTTGATCCGAAAATTGAGAAAGAAAGAATTAAAAGTTGTTGGAGTTATAGAAACTTAAAGGATCAAGATTGGAATTGGTGTATTGACTTTTTAGAATATGGAGGAAAATGTCTTAAAGCATACCCAAAATATAAAAAGATAGTTAAACAAGAATCACAAAATAATAATGAAAACTTTAAATATTTTGTAAAAGACAAATCTTTAATAAGAATGCATAAGTTCAATATTGGGACAATTACAAGTGACAAATTTGTGAATGTCAAATATACGAAAGGTAAATCCTTAGGTAATTTGGAGGAGAATTTTGCTTCAAAATTAAATCCCGGAGATACATTTTACTTTGCCGGCAAAATGCTTCAATTTGTAAGAATAAGAGATATGATTTTGTACGTTAAAAAATCAACAAAAAAAAGTTCTCTAATTCCTGCATGGGTTGGAGGTCAAATGGCAATTTCTGATCTACTTTGTGAGAGTTTGAGAAAAGAAATAGATATATGCAACGGACTAGAAAATTATGATTGCTTAAATCCAGAACTCAATTCATTACGCCCAATATTGAAGAAACAAAAAGTTCTTTCAAATATTCCAAAGAATGATGAATTCCTCATAGAAATATATAAAACCAAGGGTTTATCAAATCTTTTTGTTTTTACACTTGATGGCAAATTTGTAAATGAAGGAATTGCATTTTTATGGGCTTTGAGATTAGCAAAATTAAAACAATCTACATTTAGTATTACTGCCAATGATTTTGGATTCAGCTTAACCACCTCAGAAGATTATGATTTTTCCATAATAAAAACAGAAGCTGATTACTTTTTGAATAACAAAAAATTAGAAGAAGATCTAGAAAATGCAATTAATTTTTCAGAATTAACAAAACGTAGATTTAAAAATATTGCCCAAATAAGTGGACTTGTGAATCAAAATAATCCAACTAAAACAAAAACCTCCTCTCAACTTCAAATAAGTTCAAGTCTTTTCTACGATGTCTTTACTAAATATGAAGAAGGCCATCTTTTGATAAAACAATCGCATCAAGAAGTTAAAGAATATCAATTAGAAAATAAAAGAATATCTAGATCATTAGAAAGATTAAAAAATTTAAAAATGCTATTAAACGAGATAAAAACGCCAACTCCTTTTGCTTTCCCTTTATTAGTTGAAAGACTTAAAAATACTTTAAGCAATGAACCAATAGAAAAAAGAGTAGAAAAACTTATAAAAAAATATAGTGATTAAATGAAAAAAAGTTCTTTTAAATTTTATTGGGAAGATATATTGCTTGAGATGCTTCCTTCAAGATCCTTATTTCTACCTGAAACAAAAGAATTGTTGATATGCGATATTCATCTTGGGAAAGCTGATTATTTTCAGCAAAATGGTATCCCTCTTACTAATAATTCAGATGAAAACAACTTTACAAGAATAAAAAAAATAGTAAAAAAACATAGTCCTGAAAAGTTAATAGTTTTGGGGGATTTATTTCACAGTAAATTTTCAATAG
The DNA here is from genome assembly GCF_000759885.1 of Prochlorococcus marinus str. GP2. Taxonomy (NCBI): domain Bacteria; kingdom Bacillati; phylum Cyanobacteriota; class Cyanophyceae; order Synechococcales; family Prochlorococcaceae; genus Prochlorococcus; species Prochlorococcus marinus. The sequence continues at coordinate 56,485 of NZ_JNAH01000004.1, read as the reverse complement.
ATAAAACTCTTCAAAAAAAAGTTGAAAATCTTCCTAAACTACTACAAATTAATGTTGAACTTGTCCTTGGAAATCATGATGCAGGTTGTGATATTAAAAATATAAAAATTTTTGATATTAAAAAAACAAAAAATATTATTTTCAGTCATGAGCCAGTTGATTTAGCTGATAATAGAATTTTGAATATTTGTGGACATTATCATCCAAAACTCTATTTGAGAAACAAAGGGGATAGTTTATCTTTTAGGTGTTTTGCCATGGATAAGAATAAAAATACTTTATTTTTGCCAGCATTTGGAGACTTAACGGGAGGCTATCCCTGTAAAAAGTCATTTAGAAAATGGGCAATTGTTTCTGAAGAAGAAATAATTGAATTATGATTGTTAGCTCAAAAGCCTATTAATCTGTATTAAATTTTGCATTTAAATATACTTATTAATACTTAGAAGTCTCAATTAACATTTTCACCAATTAATTTAAATATATTTGTTTTTAATAAGTAAACATAGACAATTTTAAAATATATACATCTAATGACCCTTTCTTTACCTCAGAATCCACGTTATAAAAAAATTAGACGCATTTTATAGAAATGAATAAATTTATAGCTTTGATTTTTTTTTCATTAATTATTTTTCCATTAAAGACAAATGCTAATGAGAATTTTTCAGTTGAGATAGAGGCCCTAAAACTTGTAATGGAAAAATATAAAGAAGATACTAAATCTAATATTGAATTAGATGTAAGCAATAAAAAACCAATTTACATGGCTCTTAAACAAGACGAATGTAATGCGACCGTTGAGGTTACAGAAAAAACAGGCTTAGAAATTGTAAGCACTGAATTCTTCGATGTAAATGTCTGCAAGAAAGAAATATATAAAGTTATCAACTAAACAAGCAAATAATATTTCTAAAAACACAAATGATTGAAAGAGGTCTTTTACTTAAAGAAGGTAAGACCCCGAGACCTAACAGAAAACTTTGGAACGGGTTCTGCATACCCAATTAATAACTACAATGAATTTGTAGAGGTGTAATTAAAAGTACAAAACTAAAAATTATTTTTTAAATAATTACTTCTTCTTTAATAATGTTTGTGATTCTTTTCTAGACATTAAAGCTTCGATTTGAGCCAAAACTTTTTGAAGTTCATCCGTTTTTGTAAGAGATGCTTCTGCTACTTCTCTTAATTTTTCTAACTGTTCTTTAGTTTTATCCATGATAAATAAATTAGAAATTAACCAATTTTAAAAATGGGTTTAATACAGATTTTTCACTCCCACACAGATTCATATTCTCTCTTTTTTTTATAAAGTCAAATAAATCTGCCTTTATTAAGGTTTTATGAGGACTTCCAAGTAATTCTTTATTCAATATTGAAACCATAAGATTACATGAAGTAGAAAAACTCTTAAATTATGAAGTAAATACAGGTAATCCTATTGTTGCAGTTGTTATAAGAGCCCCTGCAAAAATCAAGAAAGGTAGAAAAGGGTAGTTTTTCAACGATAAACTTGCTAATTCGAAATAACTATATAGGTATTTATACTGTTTGTCTACCCTTTATCCGTTTTAAAGCTAAAAATCTTTCTTTTAAAAGTAAAAATTAAACATTAACCAAATTTACCAGATATGTATTCCTGAGTAGTTTTTTCTTTTGGAGAGTTAAAAATTTTCTTTGTCGAATTAAATTCGGCAAGATAACCAACCTTCCCTCCATCACCATCTTCATACTCAATAGCATTAAAAAATGCAGTCATATCACTTACTCTTAATGCCTGTTGCATATTATGAGTAACGATTATTATTGTGTAATTCTTCTTAAGTTCGTGCATTGTCTCTTCTATTTTCAAAGTAGAGATAGGATCCAAAGCTGAGCATGGCTCATCCATTAGAATTATTTCAGGTTCAATTGCAATCGTTCGAGCAATACATAATCTTTGTTGTTGTCCACCAGATAAAGAGTAACCACTATCATTTAATTTATCCTTACATTCGTCCCATAAAGCGGCTTTTCTCAGTGAACTTTCTACTAGTTCGTCCATATCTCCAGTAAATCCATTAATTCTTGCTCCAAATGCAATATTTTCGTAGATAGATTTCGGGAAAGGATTTGGTTGTTGAAAAACCATTCCAATTCTTCTTCTTACTTCAACTGGATCTACTCTTTTATCGTAAATGTTTGTTCCATCAAAGAGGACAGTTCCTTTTAACGAACAATTAGGAATCAAATCGTTCATCCTATTTAATGATCTAAGGACAGTTGATTTACCACACCCGGAGGGACCAATAAGGGAAGTTATATTTCCTTTTTTAAAGTTACAAAAAACATTTCTTACAGCTTCAAAAGTTCCATAACTAATAGAAACATTCTCAAGAGATAAAATGATATTCTTCGGTATTTTTTTATTAGTTTTAATCATTTATACTCTCTTGGTTTTCTCAGTAAAAGCAGCCAATATCCTTGAAAATATATTTACTGATAGTATCGACAAAACAAGAATAAAGGAAGCTGCCCAGGCTAGTTTATTCTGTGCATCGTATGGTTCTAGAGCAAAGTTGTATATCAATACGGCCAAGGAGCCCATCTCATAAAACAAGTCGCCAAAGCCTGTTATGTAGTAGTAAGAGAATAAAGCCGTAAATATCAAAGGTGCTGTTTCACCTGCAGCTCTTGCGATACCAAGTACAACGCCAGTAGCAATAGACCTAAAGGCAGAGGGCAAAGTAACTTTCAATATGGTGGTATACATACTTGCTCCAACACCAAGAGACGCATATCTCAACTCATTTGGTACCAACTTTAAACCTTCGTCAGTGGTCTTGATCACAGTAGGCAACATCAATATTGAAAGCGCCATCCCTCCAGCTAAACCGCTGTACATACTCCCAAACAAGATCTTTGTAGAAACAATTAAGGCATAAATAAAGACACCCGCAATTATTGAGGGGACTCCCGCCAGAACATTAACTCCGAATCTAATAAATCTTGAAAAAGCTCCGCCTTTAGAGTATTCAGCTAGATATATTCCACCACCAACTCCTACTGGAATGGCGATAATTGAAGCAATAGTAGTAATTATTAATGTACCTATTAATGCAGGGTTAATACCTCCTGCATCCAAATCATCTCCTGGAGGATTTGGTTCCAAAGTAAATAATTCTGGTGTGATTTGAGCTCCACCTTTGTAAAGGATATAAGTCACTAGAAAAATCAAAGGGAGTATTGCTATCAATGCACAAATTACTGATAAAGAAGTAAAGAATTTATCTCCTATATTTCTTGATAATCTTTTCTGGTAATAGAGTGAATTCATAATTATCTAATATTTGAGACTAAATTTCTTAACTAGCCACTGCGCAAAGATATTGACCACTAAAGATAGGATCATTAGTACAAAAGCTGCATAAAATAGTGATGAAACCTGACTTCCATCAGCCTCACCAAACTGATTTGCGAGCATGGAGGAAATGGTATATCCAGGAGATAATAGAGACCAACTAAATGCATTTGAATTACCAATTATCATTGTGACAGCCATTGTTTCTCCCATTGCTCTACCTAAAGCAAGAAGAACACCTGCCATAATTCCTGATAATGCTGCCGGTAAAATCACTGAAAATATTGTTTTCCATCTACTTGCTCCAATTCCGTAGGCTGCATTTCTAAGCTTTTTAGGAACCTGATTAAGTGAATCCCTTGCAATGGAAGTCACTATTGGCAAAAGCATTACTACTAAAATCAATATTGCTAACAAAGAATTCCTACCTGTTGGTTCTGTACTGAATAAAGGAATCCAACCAAAGAAATTATGTAAAAAGACAAAAAAGGCTCTAAAAAAAGGTTCCATTACAAATATTGCCCAAAGTCCCAATACAACAGATGGAATAGCTGCTAATAATTCAACAAAAGAACCAATTATTTCTCTAAAAACTTTCGGCACAAAGTCCTCGGTAATAAATATTGCAGTTCCAACGCCCAAAGGGATAGTTATTAATAACGAAAGAAATGAAGTTACCAATGTGCCATAAATTGCAGTAAAAGCTCCGTATTCATCTTTTACTGGGTTCCATTCAGAGGTTACTAAAAACTTCAAACCATACCTTGAAAAAGATTCAAATGACTGGAAAAAGACTACTAAAATAATTCCTAAAAGTATTATTGCTACGAAACTAGACAAGACTAGGGCAGTATTCTTGAAGATAATATCTATATTTTTTTCGATACCGAATCTTTTACGATTCTTGAAAAGAGTTAATTTCTCTTCCATTAAAAAAAGAATATCTCTATAAATCTACTACTAAATGCTGTAAAAGACTTTAAGACGACTTAAAGGTATATGAAAGTCATGATAATTTGACATCTATCTAAAAATTTAACTACCTATTTTTTCAACGGCAGCTCTTGATTTCAAAAGGATATTGCCTTTTAAGGGGATAAATCCAAGGGATGAAGCCTTATCTTGATACTCATCACTTAACAATGCATTAAGGGCTTGTTTGATTGCTTTAGTATTTCTACCATTACCTTTTTCGTAAGCAAGTATCCATGTCAATGAAGTTATAGGGTACGCTCCTTTCGCCGTTGGATTAGGATTTTTACCCGCAAGATTTTCATCTAAAGTAATACCATTAAGAGCTTTAGCTCCTGATTCTGCAGATGGTTTTAGAAACTCCCCTGAAAGATTTTGAAGTGCAGCAGCCTTAACATTACCTTTAATATATGACTGATTTACATAACCAATTGTGCCTGGAGTGTTTTGAATTACACCTGCAACACCAGAATTACCTTTTGCTCCAACGCCTGCTGGCCACTTAACTGATTTACCAGTTCCTAAAATCCATGTTGGAGAAAATGCTTCCATAGAGTTTGTGAAAGCCTTAGTAGTTCCTGAACCATCAGAACGATGTATCCAAGTTAACTTTCCTGATTTACAGCCTAATTCTTTCCAGTTTTTAACCATACCCATTGCAACTCGTACTGCTTGCTCTTGAGTAAGTTTCAAATCGCAATCATAGTTATAACCAAAAGCAATAGTTCCTCCAACCATAGGAATCTGTACTAAACCTCTTGATACCTTTTCTATATCCTTAGCCTTCATAGGATCATCAGAAGCACCAAAGTTTACGGTTTGGTCTATAAAAGCTTTTCTTCCAGAGCCCGAACCAATTGCCTGGTAATTAACCCTTGGTCCGCCTGATTTCGCCAAGTCAAAAAACCACCTAGTATAAATTTTCGAGGGAAATGTAGCACCTGCTCCGCTTAATCTTTTTGAAGCAATCGCATCTTGAGAGAGAACTAATGAGATAGCAGAAGAGAAAATAAAGATTTTTTTTAAAATGCCCACTTTGTAATGAGAAACGAGTCTGTTAAATATAAATTACAGCCAAGAAGTAATTTAAAAATCAAAAGATAAATAAATCAAATTATTTTGATATATAAAATTATTATGTATATATTGGCATTAAGAGCTCAGCTAATAGAAGTAAAAAATTTGCAAGAAGTACGCTTTTCATTTATTCCCAACCCTTTTCTGCATTTTGAATAATCCACTGTGCAAGAACCTTATCCTCTCCTTCCTTCAATTTATTTTTATAACCCTTCATAAAACCAATCCCATCATTAGCAATTTTTGCTATTGAAATCTCATCTGCTATTCCTCTTTTTTCAAGGTCGGAAAGTTTTAATGATTTGGATCCTTTAAGAACGACTGATCCACCTCTTACATGGCAGCCTGCGCAAACATTTCTAAAAATTGTTTCTCCATCTCTAATATCAGAAGCCATTAGAAATCTATTTTGCAAAGAAGTTTGAAAAACAATTATTAAAGTTATTACAGGAATTACAAGTAGATATTTAAATATTTTCATTTGATTTATTGCACTCACAACTAATTTAGCTATTAATTCTTAATCTCGATCTATCTATTTTAATAGTTCTACTGCTACGACAAGATTTCCTAATAATCCGTTCAAAATATTTAGTTGTTCTTTACTACCAAATGCTATTAATACCTGACCTGGCTGAAGTATAAAGTTACCACCAGGATTAGTGAACAACTTTTCATTTTCTTTAATAGCTAAAATTTTTGCACCGCTTTTTTTTCCTATTCCAAGTTCAGAAAGTGATCTTTTCTCTGCTGTTTCAAAAAGACTAATATCATTACTTAATTCAAATTCTTCAATTTCACATTCACTTCCTGCGAGCAGATCAAGGAAGTCGATAGCTATTGGTCTTAAAGCCATTGATGCCATTGCTCTTCCTGCAGCTATATAAGGACTTACAACTATACTTGCCCCGGCTAATCTCAACTTACTTGCGGCTTCTTCAGTCCCAGCTCTTGCAATTACTCTTATAGAACTTCTTATCCCTTTAGCGCTTAAAACCACATATAAATTAGCAGCATCATTGGGCAAAGTAACAACCAAACTTTTGCATTTTTCTAATCCTGCCAGTTTTAAAGTCTCATCAAGAGTTGCATCAGCACAAAGAACTTCTAAACCTTTTTCTTCAGCAATCTTTTTTCTATCTTCATCGCTCTCAACCACAATAATTGGAATATTTTGCGTTTTTATTTGGTTAGAAATTTCCTGACCTACCCTCCCATATCCGCACAAAATTACATGATTTTCCATTTTTCTAAGAAGTCTTTTAAAACGTAATTCGTTTACTCTTTGAAAATAGCCAGATTCGAATAATCTTACAGCTTTTTGAAAGGTAAATTGAATAAAGATCAATCCGCCAACGATTACTAAAACAGTTACTATCCTGCCTTCAGGACTTAAAGGTTGAACTTCTCCAAAACCAATAGTAGTTATTGTGATCAGAACCATCCATAAGCAATCACTCCATTCCCATCCCTCTGTTATTCGATAGCCAATTGCACCTAAAAAAAACAGAAAGAATAAAGAATAAATAAGACCAAACCAAGGCCTTAAATAGTCTTTAATAAAATAGAACTCAAATAATCTAAGCTTCATATCACTTATTATCGTTAACTATTCAAAAATTTCAAAAAAATTTTCTATTATGTTTCTAAAACTTTTTATTTGTTTAAGTGAAATACATATTAAGCAGGATAATAATATTTATTTTCGTAGCTGTATGCATTAAACAAATGATTACCGTCTCAGGTCTTTTTTAATGTTTCATTAAAATTTATTCAAGGTTTTACTTGTACTGATTCAATAAGAAAATCAGAAGCTGCTCTTAACCAATCAGCGACTGTAAGACGAAGGTCAGGTTGAGAATACACAAGAGCTACAATTATTCCAACTAAGATTATCTTAACCATGTCAGTTCAATATTCTTATGAATTAAAGCACAACTATTTAGTAAAAAGAACCTTAAATTTATAAAAAACAGATTAATTAAAATTTCTCTAATTGATTAAACAAGTATTCCGCTCGTCTTAGATTAACGCCTAAATCTGATTGACCTAATCTTGCTGCAGATCTTATTTGAATGATTCCTTTTGATCTGTCTACATAACTTCTTACATCAAGCTTTAAAATTTCAAGGTCATCAGGAAATCTAAAAATCAAGCTTCTACAAACACCTCTCCAATAATTCCTTCCACTTTCAATGACTTCTGTACGAGGTAATCCTTCTGCCAGAGAAACAAGTTGAATAAACTTTTGATCAACATTTATGAGTTTCTTTTCTATTAAGACACTATTTAATGGATTGGTTATTGGAGCAAGACCTTGAATGGAAGAAACCATATTTTTTAAGAACGATTTAATTGTTCTAACCGATTTCACACACAAAGTGAGAGAAAAAAGTAAAGAATTTTCCCATAAATTTGATCTCTTTATAAAAATTCCTTATTTTGTGATCAAAATTCTAAAATTTGAGATTTTTTATTGTTTTTTTTGATAGAGATGGTTGCCTGGATTGTTTTCTATTTATTTTCCTAACCCATAAAAAAACTACAACAAACAAAAATATTTCAACAACAATTCCAACCTTTATTAGAATCATTTTTTATCCTCTTTCTTCTTGTTGGTACCCTCAATGTATGGCACAAGAATATTTAATAACCACTTTTTAAATGAATTTAACGGTTTCATAATCTTTTTACTTGCCTTTTCTCCACAAACTCCTCCCTTTAATGAGATCCTCTATATTTGGCCAAGCTGCTATTAATTCTTTAATTGCCTTCCTGTTAGGAGTATAGAAAACACATGACAATGCACTTATTACATAAAGTATGAACCATAACTTACTTTCTGAATAAGCTAAAAACAAAGAGAAAAGAAAACTTCCAATAAAGAAAAAGAAAAATGACCTATTTAGTATTTCTAATGGAGTTCTTTTAAGTCTGTAAAATTTAATCTTTTTAATATCTTCTTCAGTATCTTTCTGAAATTTACTTTCGTACGAATTAATTATTTCTTCTTCTAGAACTTTTTCATACTCTAAATTATCAATTGGATCGCTTTGATCCTTTTTATTTTTCATTGGTATCTAAACAGTACAAATATGGTAACTAATTTAAGGTATTTTAAAAAGTATCAAATTTTATCTCTTAACTGGAGCTATACGAACAGATCATGGTTATGAAAATACTTCAAGATTGTCCTATTTATAAAAGATAAATTAGTCAAAATATTCTTTTTGATTTTCCCAAATCTTTCAGACATTTAAAACAATCGCTTCTATAAACTTGATAGCATTAATTAAATTAGGAGGCAATATCTAAATCTATAGTTAAAATAGTTTAAAGATTTTAATAATAATCTATATGCAAAGGTATTTGATTTCCTACGAATTTACAGATGGCGAGGATCAAGAAGAAGGAGCAGAAATGCTAATTAATTGGTACGAATCAGGTGGTCCCCAAAATAGACCTGAGAACTATGAGGTTCATTCTTGGATTTTTATGGTTCAAAATGGGATTGGACATTCTGTAGTAAGTGCAGATTCTCTTGAGACAATTTGGAAGCAATGGCATCCCTGGAGAAGGTTAATGGATATAAGTATTCAGCCGTGTATGGATCTTGATGAGACAGTCGGATTATTCAAAAAACAAAAAATGAATACACGGATAGTCTAAAAGTATTTCTAACTTCTAAATAAAAATTTCTTTTTAGTAGCACCTAATACTACATACATATTTCACTGCGTTAAAAAGGATAAGATTAATTTTCCATGATGAATGATTCTTATCACATTTACTTCAAAGGAGAAATTCTTTTCAAGAATTTAAGTAAGGATGAATTTGAATTTGTTTGGGGAAAACTTTATACATCTTATATAAATGCCCTAAATAAAGAGCTAACCTACGAATTAATAAGCGAAAACAATATTATAGAGCCGGCGCTAAACCTTGAGCCATCCTACTAGATTAAGAACTAAATCCTAGATTATGAATAAAACAAGAAAAGCTGTTTCTCTTTTATTTTTAAGTACTCTTTCACTTCTTTAGTTATATCCAAAGCAATTTTATTTGCCTCATTTTCGACACTCGAACTATAAGTTTCAAAGTCTTCCTCTCTTTTAAATAGGGCAACAATGCCAATATCTGTTATGAACCAAATAAAATGATCAGTTTCTCCAATTGGCAACTCTTTTAAAGAGTCAATAATCAAATCACAGGTTGGATCCATTTAATTGTTCTTTAGGGCTTTTAATTGCCCCCATTGCAATACCTTACGGCCTCAGAATTGGTACCACCATCTTCAATAATTTCTACAACACATTTATTGAAAAGTTTAGACTCTTTTTTTACAGAACAGAATCCAAAAGCGATTGCAACTAAAGCTATTGCAGATACGAAACTAGAGCCCAGTTGTATAAACCCGTAGGCAAACATGATGTTTTTCTTTCCAGAACATTTTTTTGAATCTTTTTTTTCTTCTGTCATTTAAAATTTTTCAATTATCTCAAATGTATTTGATTAATTTTTGTTTTGAAAAATCTTTGAATAGAGAAAACCGAATTAAAACATTTTTTGATCAGCTATGGCAAAAATTAAAAATTTCAAGTTTAGTTTGATTTTTCTTCACTTTAATTTTCAAATTGATACATATAAAGAAAAAACTTTTTAAATTTTTTATCAACATGTGCTTCTGGAAGAGAATTTTTATCTTTAAAAAAAAGGAATGATCCCACTGTTATAACAAGTGATTATGATGCTTTTTAAACTATATTTTATTTTTTTTGATGAAATATTAATACTTAAAAATTTTTCCAGAAAAGCTTGTTTTGATAATGCTCCCGAAGAGTTATCCACTATTTAAGCATTTTTCAACAGGGTTTTCCACAATATGTTGATTAAATTTGAATTTCTATGTGCAAAATAAAATATTATCTTCTTTTAAGAAAAACTATCCACAAATTTTTTTAGAGATCTCTATGATTTCATTTGTCTTTTAATAATTTTTAATTTCCAATTCTATGAATATAAATGAGACAAAAAAGGATTTAAATTCCGAGACTATTAAAGAGTTGGAAAAATCTAAGCTTAAAGTTTTAACTAAAGAAAATGATTTTTTAGTCAAAAACCTTAAAAAGGCTGGATAATCCTAGAGCTTAAAAATATTTTTAAACAATAAATTTCTTAATTTTCTTTATAAGACGAAATTATATTTCTTGAATGATCACCCTAAATAGTTTAAGGTTTTCAAATATAAATTTTCTATTAAATATACAAATTAAAACTCTTGATACCAACCATATAAGACAAATCCTAGTTATATTATTTTAATCTCAGTAAGAGATCAGATTAGAAATATAGACGGGAAATCAAAAGTTTTTCAATTATTTAAACATTTGGCTTTTCCTATATTCGCATTTTAGTTTCTATAAAAAATGAATATCCAAGAACTTAAAGTCAACTACAAAAAGCTTTTAAACAAAGCCGCCAAGGCAAACGGTCGTAAAGAAACTGTTTCTTACTTAAATCGTGCTGCTAAAATTAAATCAAAAATCTATTCAAACACTAAGGTAAATTGTTTTAAATGTAATGGAGCAGGTTTTCTAAGAATTTCATTAGATGAGACTAAAACATGTTTATCTTGCTACGGGAAGGGTTTTTTGGTTAAAAAAATTCAGCAGGTTTAAAAAAATTTGATTGTTCATGAAAGATCTCATTCAAGCCCACAAAAAATTAATTAAAACAGTAAAAGAACAAATGGGATTTTCTGATTACGGGATGTACTGGTTGGCTTTCCTAGAAGGGGGTTTAACTATATGGTTGCTGGATAGAATATTTTTCCACTGGTTAAAGTTTTAAATTTTTTTATGTCAAAAAAATCTTCGAGTATTAAATAAATTTATTTATCGAAACCGTTAAAAAAGTTATAGCATAGTAAAAAACCAACATGCAATTACTGGGATTAATTCTTCTTCTAGCTAGTAGCTGGTACTTATGGAAATTAACATCAAACTTTCTTGATGAACCAACAAAAAAAGAGCTGACTAATAGTTTTAATAATCTCAAAAATAAATTCTCTGAGGGTAAACAAAATTTATCTAAAGCAAAAATAAGCGAAGCTTGGGAAAAATACAAAGAAGAAGGTGGCGCTTTATCTAATAAAGACAAAAGCTAGTGGACTTTTTTATAATTACAAGTCTCACTAAAGATATTTCTAAGATTGATCTGATTGGTATTTTGATTGGTCATTTAATTTTTGGTGTTGCATTGACTCAGCTTTTAGATTGGACTTGGTTGAAAAACCTTATGAGTGAGGAAGATCGAAAAAGAATGCTTAAAAGTTATACATGGAAAGACTTATTAGTTGATGGAGCAATTGTTACAGTAGTTCTAGGAATAATCTTTTTAATAATTAGCATTTTTCTATAAATGAACGTAACTTATATACTTTTAGTTTTTTTAATGATATCAATTGTGATTTTCACTCAAATAATAAATTCCTTCAATAAATCAAAATAGATGACAGAAATAACAAGCAACTCCTCAACTGGGTGGTACTTAATCGCTGTGGTAAGCACTTTATCTTTTTTAGCCTTAATTTACTTCGGCCAAAAAAGATAGGGTAAATTTTGAAAGACTATTAAAATTCAAAAAAAAACTCTGCAACTACTTGAGATGCAGAGCTACTAATTATTAAGTGATTGTTTTATATAAATCTATTAATTATAAAACCTTTTTTCTTAATTAAAGAAAAAGAGACCGATGAATGTGATGAAGATACTGAATTCACGGCCCCTTTGGTAACCGCATTTTTCGGTAGATACGACAATGAATCACCTCCTTTACTAATGTTTTTTTAAAGATAACTAAAAGAATTAAACAAGGAAAGAAATTCGCTAAAAATTTAAAAGTTTTTTAACAAATTAACAATATAAATCTCTCCAATCAAAGGTTAAGACATTACCAGGGCAAAACTTGTCCGTTGGCATGCCAAAAAGTACCCGAATTATTTTTATTTAAAGAATCAATACGTTTTAAAAGGCCATTTGCTGATTCTTCAGGGCTAATTCCATTTCTTGTAAAGCCAGTCATTCTTGTACTCACTAAACCAGGATGCAAAATAGCTACATGAATATCTTCTCTAGATAAATCTACAGAAAGTGATTTTGCTGCCATGGACAAGGCGACTTTAGACATTCTGTAACCATAAGAACTTCCAGAAGTATTATCTTCAATAGATCCCATTCTACTTGTGATAAAAACAACTTTAGAAGATCTTTTTAAAAGATGTTTAAGAGATTGAGTCATACATATTGGGCTCAGTGCATTGACTTCAAATTGACGCAAAATACTTTTTTTATCTAAGCTTTCGAAAGAATTATATTCATAAATTCCTGCATTATGAATTAAACAATCTAAATTAACTCCAGATAATTTTTTACACAAATTTGTTATGGACTCATTAGAAGAAATTTCTATATTTTCTTCAATTCTGACTCCTAAATCTCTAAGTTCTTTTGAAGATTTCCTACACGTTGCAATTACATTATCTCCCCTCTTATGAATTTGCCTACATAATTCTAATCCAATGCCCCTATTTGATCCTGTAATTAGATAATTCGGCATCTTTAAACTAAAAGTAAAAAATTAATCTAAATCCAAATATAAAAAAAAACAAACTAGAAAAAGAAAAAATTTATAAAATTACTTATAAGATTTTTTAAGGTTATGATAGGTTGTGATGTTTAAAAGATTTTTAAAAGAAAGTCAAGATATTTTTATCATCGAAATTTAATGTATGGAAATTTCCAATCAAGAATTAATACAAGAGATTATTAGGTTAACGTGGAGAAATCCTGCTTTCATGGCTGTAGCTATTGCATTAGTTTGGCTTATCCCACAATTATTTATCAGAAAAATAATGGCAAAAAAATATGAACAAAGAAAAATAGAAATTCAGAAAAATAAAATTCAAAAGCTTTACCCAACCAATACTCCTAAATAAGATTTTTATTTATAAGATAGTTTAATGAATCAAAAAAATACTTTTGGCATTTAAGTAAGATATGACCTACAAAATAGTTAGAATTGATGGAAAAGATGATGAATTAACCGCTCAAAGTTTTGATAAGTATTCAGATGCGTACGAATTGTTAGAGGATTTATATGGAGATTTATGTTGTTCGGATGCTGATTATGGAGATATAACCTATTACGATATTGTGGAAAATAATTTAAACAATATTAATGGATAATAAAGAATGGGCTCCCAGCCAAGAAGAAAATTTAGGGGTAATAAGCGTATATGAATTCATTAAAGAAGAACTTTCAGAACTTTAAAAAGAAACTGGATGTCCCGATTCATTTATTTATGATTTTATTGGCAAAATTCAGAATGAATGGCATCCTGAATCTTGCCACTCCATAGTTAGAAATAAAAAAAGTAAAAATTAGAAAATATTAAATCTTCAACTCAAATTTATAAAACCATTTTAATGTAATTTTAATTTAAAAATATTAAAGCATGATTATTAGAATACTAGGTATCGTACTTATCCTCGGTACGATTGCTTATTATGGTTTAGTTTTGACTGGGCAAAGCAACCTTTAGTTTTTTCAACTTTTAAAATTTCTCATGAAATGGCCTCCTACTCTTTGTTGGACAGCACCAAAGACTATTAATGGTAATAGGCATTTTCAAGTTAAAGCTTATGGTGGTAAAAATGAAGATAGATGGGTTGATATTTTTCCTACCAAAAATAAAAAAGATATTAAAAGGATCCTATGGGCAAAACTAAAATCAGAATGGACTTCTGGATGGATAAGGCTCCCACAAGATAAAGATTAATTTGTCTATGTAAACAAATACTATTAACAAGAAAACTGTAAAAAATAATACCTAATACAAGAATAATAACTTCTAAAATTTTTAAAAATATATTTAATATGAATCCAGAACAGAAGAAAAAATTGCCCAATAAAAAAGTTATAAGTTCAGCAAAATTTGAGGCTAAAGAACAATTCACAAAATCTGCATTAGAAAATTTAAAAACAGAAAATGAAAGGCTTGTTAATTCGTTAAAAAAATCTGGGGAAATTAAAGAATCAAAAAGAAAATAGACTTACAGTATTAAAAAATTTTTATTATTATAGAAATTTATAGATTGAGAAATGATTGAAAAAATCTCTCTAGCAAATTCTCATTTACCTCAACTTGTTGGGTTCGTACTGATGTCAATTGGTTATACATTAGGCAATAAATTTTACCTTCCGGAAATCAAACAGAAGTAATAAATTTAGTTATAAATATATATTAAATTAACGTTCATAGTAAAAATTCTTCTGAACTTTATATGATTAGAAGAATAAAACTTTAAGTACAATTCTGCAATTAAATTAAGACTACTCTTAGGATATAATTGATACATAAATGTGACATTTTAGTCTTTAATAATGTGAAATCCAAAGAAAAAGTAAGAATTCATACTATTTTTTTTTAAATATGTTACATTTGTTAATAATTCAAGTTAAGGTTTCCTCTTTCAACAACACAGAAATAAGGAAATGTTTGATACAAACAACTGTCATTTATTCTTTGGCTTACTAATCGATCTCATAGGGAATATAAAAATGGATGCTCTTACTAGTTTTATAGTTGTTATCATAGCAATTACAATTCAATTTTCCTTATACGCCTTAAAAAGGCTACAGGAACCTTTAGAACCAAATTATTTGATAGATAAAAATTCTAAAAAAATAAAAAATTATATGGGTAAATTTTGGAAAAATGCAGAAATAACAAATGGGAGATTAGCTATGATTGGTTTTTTAGCTTTAATAGTGAACTACGGTTTTTTTGGGTGGATAATACCTGGTTTTATTTAAATTATCAATTTATTAAAGTTTAAAAGAAAATAAATCTCTCGTTCAAAACAAACTCGCCTTTTAAAAAAAAAATTTTTATTATAAGAAAAAAAACAATTGAGTAACTCTGATTTTGATAAAAATGGATTAGACAGCTTTGGTATACATTGGCTCCAATATGCTGCTTTCGCGGTCTCTGGTTTTGCTATATTTACAACCTGGGCGTTTTTTTATGATGAAAGATTCCACAACTTTTTAATGAATATTTTTAGGGTTATTAACTGCAGTGGTTTTAACTGTAATGGAGCATTTTAAAATTCTATGGCTAATCCAGACCAAAAAACAATATTAATAGATGATGCTTATGAAGAAATAAAAAACATTTGTATAAATCTTCAAAAAGATACTGATACTTCGAATTTAGAAGTTAAAAGTTTATTAAAACTAATTATGAATGAATGGGAAGAAAAGGAAGAACAAAAAACTGGTTTTGGATTCAGGTAAAGTTTGCCACTTTCTACAAGTGACTTTGACATCTAATTATTTCAATATGAATACTTTCTAATTTTAAAAATTTAATATTCATAATTTAACGTTTTTAAAATAATTAAAAAAGGAATGAATTTCTAATAGAAGATTCATTCCTTATTTAGCATTAGTTTTATTTAGATGTAAATTTTTTTTAATCTGATTCCTCTGGTGGACTGTCAATCATTTGATCCCTCCGATTCAATAAGTTAAACCTACGCCATACATATAAAGAAAGTAAATCAGTAAAAATGCTGATTTATCTTTTTCTAAAATGTTTGTATTAAAGAAGCCAATTCTGGTGCATCTAATAAAAGTGCAAAAAATGTAAGCACTACTAATAAAAATATGGAAAAGTAAAATTGAATCATTTTTTCAAATTACTTAAAAAGAATTTTTTGAGTTGTATAAAATATTGCTTTATTTACATAATAAAATATCTCTGCATAGAAAAGTTTAATTAGAGAATAATTAGGATGCTTCAGGAGAAAAAATCATCCTATTTTTTTGCCAATACTCACAACCTTTAATTAAATGATCACCCTGTGGTATGCGTTTTTCGTATCTTGGACAAATCAAGATAGTAGCAAAAGTTTCTGTAGTGCTGTAGCGAAAGTGATTGCATGTAATACAAATCTTTGTCCGTTTTCGTTTTAGGGTAGATTCTTTTAGGTATTCCCATTTTGACGGATTTACCTTGATCATGATTACTGGAATTTATTAGTAACAATTTGCCAACCTCCTGAAATTAATTCATTCCATGTTTCACAAGCACATTCAATAGAGTGAATTCTTGAATTTTTAATTTGGGCTGGTTCACCTAATTCATTTGCAAAGAAAAGGTGAGTATATACTTTTAAGTTATTAGATACAGATTTCTTATAACTCTCAAAAAAAATTAATAAACCACTCTTTTGGTTAAACAACCAGCCAGTTGGGGGGTCAATAAGGCTGCCACGATAAAAATTAGTCCGAACATTAGCAACTCCTGAAGTCATGAAAATAATACAGTTGTACTATTAATATAAATGTACTACTTGCCCACGTCAAGTCCTCCTGCAAGTAATTATTTAAATACTCAAATTACTTCCCAGAAATAATCAGTTGTAAACTTCTTATTTGGTAATAGTGTATACAAGTAACTTCTTAAAAAGGAAAATATGATTTAAGAATATACTCAAAAAATATAATGTATCGGAATCCCTTCTATCTAGGATGGAATAAAGGTTGGTCTTTCCTATTTTTTTTAGAGGGTGGCACTCCAAAAATTGAAGCAAAAGGTTTTGGTATTTCTATTACAACAAAAGTTGAGAAAGGAGAATCACTTTTAGAATCTGCCGATAGATTAGTCTCGAAAGAACAAAGGATTAGAAAATCAAGATATTATTCTTGGATTAGATCTGTTAATGAAAAAACAATAAATTAAGAAGTCCATCAATTATTTAAGTAATTTATTGACAATCAATTTAAAATAGAAGTTAGATAGTTATTTTTCGTGTCCAATAAATTTTATACATGGTGGAAAAACCACAGAAAAGTTTTAACCTATGGAACTTTTATCATTTTGTTTGGTTTTTATTTATATCCTGTTGTCAAAGAGGTAAAATATAAAAACGAATGTATCAAATACTCAACTAAAGGAGCATTGACTAAATTTAATAAAGACGATATTGGAGAAACATTATTAGAAGAAACAGGTTTGAACATTGATGAACTAGCGAAGATTGAAGGTTATAAGAATTGCATTAATTAAAAAGTTTCAAAAATTACGCTGATTTTTTAAATGATTAAGGATATTCAACTTATTTTTTTAATATTATTATTTGCATTTATATCAATAAGTCCCAAAACAAGATATGTGATTGGCATATCTCTAAAACAAATTTCTTCATTTCTTTTATGGACTTTAAAATATTTAGATAGAGAAAAATGGATCATAAATAAATCAAATTGGGTTCCTAGCCAAAAACTTAAGAAATCATATTAAATGAAGACTTATTTAGAAGAACGAATTGAATGGTATGACGATAATTATAGAAATGGCAATGCTTTAATTTCTGATAAGCAGTTCGACCAACTTGAAAAGAATCTATTAAGAACAAACCCTAATTGTGATTACTTTAAAAATAAAAATAAGCTAGTTTTACCTTCATTAGAAAAAGATTCAATAGATGAATTTTTGAAAGGATTATTAGCAGATACCAAATTATTAATTGAACCTAAAATTGATGGTTGTGCTGTTGCTTTGCAATATAGTGATGGGATCTTGAATAAAGCAATTTCAAGAAAAGGAGCTGACGTTACTAATAAACTGACAAAAGTTAAAGACATTCCCAATTATCTTCCTTTACGTGGAGTGCTTCAAGTTAGAGGTGAATTATACGCACCCAACCAAAGTCCAAACATCTCCCAGAGAATAGCTTCTGGATTTCTCAGAGCTAGAAAAGGATTTCCTGAAAGTCTTAGCTTCTGCGCATTTCAAATACTTAATTCAACACTTAACCAATATGAATCCAAAAAGAGCCTTTCTAAGCTACGCTTCACAATCCCTCAGGATATTTCATGCAACTTCACAAGCCAAGTTCAAGTATTTAGAAAAAAATGGCTAGAAGGGAATCTTTTTAGGGAATATCCTACAGATGGAATAGTAGTAAAGATAAATTCCAGAAAATTACAATTAATTAGAGAAAAATCAAATTTAGATTATCCTTATTGGCAAGTGGCAATAAAGAGCTAATGGAATTAGTTCACCAGATTTTTCCTACTTGGCATATTTACTTGGACATGTTTTTGGTTGGCTTTGGAACTTACAGTTTTCTAAGAATTAAGAAAAAAATAAAAACCAAATAAATAACTCATAAATAAAGTTTCAAAATCATCAATGGTCCTGAAGCATGGATTTAAGTTGTTCGCTATCTAATTGTTCGAGATAATTTCTCATTGCCAACCAAGATCTTCTGCTTTCTAACTTTCCACTTTGTTTAAATAAATTTGCAGAAACTTGATCTATCAATTCTTTATGAGTCATGTTTATATTCTTCATCAAGTTCCACGACAACACCATTAAAAAATTCTGCTAATAATTTTGATGGGTCTTGCATAGATATCTTTCTATCTAATTTTGATAGTTTCTTTTTGATTGGATTTAAGTTAGTCATACTGATTCAGGTAATTCAAGTTCTTCAAAAGTCCAACCTTCTAATTGAAGGTCATGCCATTTATCCCAAGCATTATCCAAATACATTTGAGTTGATGATTTAATTGCCCTTGGCTCACCAAGATCATTTGCATAATATGTATGAGCAAAAATTCTCATACTACTTCTTGGAGATTTTTTATTCCTTGTAAATAAGATTAATCTGCTGCGGTCTGGGCTAAGCAACCAACCACTTGGGGACTCATTACGATAACCGTAAGAAAAATTAGTCCAAACATTAGCTCCTCCTAAAGTCATTAATTAGTAATACATGTGTACTATTAATATAAATACATTTGAAATGGATCGTCAAGTATTTTAGTAAACAAATTATTTACACTGACAGAGAATAAAAACAACTAAGGTATTCCTAAAAAATAAAATACCTACCAAATGCCTGTTATTGCAAGCATTTTGATAGGTAACACCGGATCCCCGTCAGTTCTCTGCTGCATCGACCTGGAAATGCCAGAAGAGGATTCAAAGTGGGCTTTCGTTTCCGATTACAAGATCGGTTTACTACCGCATCACGACAGTCTCCTCATGTCGAAAGAGAGTCAGATCAGAGCACATAAAGAAGAACTTAACCAAAGATCCAGTGACTTAACTCTAACTTATTTTTTTATCCATTTGGAGATGGCCATATGTCTCGTACCATAGTTAACAAAACTTGTGCCTCATCATATCTTTCTGAATGCGTTTTACCATTTAATAAAAATGTAATGTGAGCCATTTTTCTTCCCAGGATTTCTCGAGATTTGCCGTAACAATGAATATTAGAACCCTCAATTTCAGATAACATTTTAGTTCTGGTTTCCATTGAGATTGGGAAATTCTTTTTTAATCCCAGAAGATTTATCATAATTGCCCCTTCACAGTTCATTTTAATTTCAGGTGGCATTATCCCGGAAGAAATGCAAACATATTGATCAAATTGACTTGAAGTACAAGCTTCAATAGAGAAATGAGCTGAGTTATGTGTTCTAGGAGCTATTTCATTAATTAAAAGACCATTATCGCCATAGAAGAATTCAATAGCTAAAACACCAACGTAATTAAGTTCATTGACTATTGAAGAGAAAATATTTATTGCAAATAAGTTCAAATCATATTCATTTGTTCCAGGTGCAAGAACCCAATCACAAACATGGTTTGATTGGAATGTCTCAACTATTGGAAAGAATCTTATCTTACCTGTCCTATCTCTAGAACCGACAAGAGCCAGTTCTTTTTCATACTCTATCCATTCTTCTATTAACCATTCATCAGAATTATTCTCTGTTAAAAAAGAATCTAAATCTTCTTTTGTCTTTATTTTTCTGTTCCCTTTGCCGTCATATCCACCTTTATTTGATTTTGCCATTAAAGGAAAAGTCCAATTATTGATTTCCTCATCCGAGAGATTTTTAAAATCTTCAATACTTATCCACTTTGGACAAGGAATATTCATTCTATCTATTAATTTTTTTTGAGAAAACCTATCTACTAATGGTTTAATTGCATTAAGGCTTGGAACAAAAATATCTTTATTGCCAATTAAATTTAATTTATCAATTTTTATCCATTCATTTTCAAAAATTATTTTTTCACACTCATTAATTAATGATTTATTACCTCTTATCTTTAAAGGATCAGCTTCTATGACATGATCTGCTTTTGAACCAGCAGGATCATCACAAGATTTTGTTTGCACACATACTTCTAAATCTCTTTTTTTTGCTGCCTCGGTTAACATCAATGCCAGCTGACCACCTCCAATTATTCCTAGGGAATAATTTTTCTTAATATCGTTTATATTTTTTTTTAAACTCATAGCATGATTTTATTACCATTTCTAATTCTTAACAACTGAATTTTTAAGGATCTAGAGCTTAGATTTTGCTAATATATAAAGTATTCAATACCAAATATTTATAAATTTTAACTAGGTAATCAATTGTGAATGAGAGAAAAATATTAGTTCCATTAGGTGATAAGTCATACGAAGTAACTCTAGAAGCAGGGATACTGAATAATATCAGCGAAGAACTCTTAAAAATTGGAATAACAAAGACAAGAAAAATACTTGTGATTTCAAATAAAGAAATATCAAATTTATATGGTGAAAAATTCTTAAATAATTTAAAAGATAATAAATTTCAGGCCAAAATGTTCCTTATCAAGGCTGGAGAATCATATAAAAATTTAAAAACCTTAAGTGAAATATATGATGTAGCATTTGAATTTGGCTTAGATAGAAATTCAATAATTATTGCCCTTGGAGGAGGAATTGTTGGAGATGTAAGTGGTTTTGCTGCTGCGACTTGGCTGAGAGGTATCGAATATATTCAGATTCCAACAACATTATTATCAATGGTTGATTCATCTGTGGGAGGAAAAACAGGAGTAAATCATCCAAAAGGTAAGAATTTAATTGGAGCTTTTAATCAACCTAAAGCAGTTTTTATTGATCCAGAAACCTTAAAAAGTTTGCCCAAAAGAGAATTTAGCGCAGGCATGGCTGAAGTAATAAAATACGGAGTAATAAAAGATAAAGAACTTTTCGAATACCTAGAAATTGAAAAAAACAAAAATGAACTTATAAATCTCAAAAATGAATATTTAATTAAAATAATTAATAGTTCAATTAAAACAAAGTCTCATGTTGTTTCTCAAGACGAACATGAAAATGGTGTTAGAGCAATATTGAATTATGGTCATTCTTTTGGTCACGTTATTGAAAATTTATGTGGATACGGCAAATTCCTGCATGGTGAGGCAATATCAATTGGTATGAATATTGCGGGGAAAATAGCAATTGAAAAAGGGTTATGGTCTAAAGAAGAATTAGAGAGACAGCGAATACTCTTAGAGAGTTATAATCTTCCTACTGAGATTCCCAAAATAAATAAAGAAGACGTTCTAACAATACTTATGGGTGATAAAAAAGTTCGTGATGGCAAAATGAGATTTATATTACCGAAAGAAATTGGTGCTGTTGATATATATGATGACGTAGATGATTCATTATTTTTAAAGTTTTTTTCTTAACGCAAACAGGTTGAATTTATATTCATTTTCTTCTCATTAAACTTTTTAAAAACAAACCACTTAAAATCACCTAAACAAACAGGATCTACTAGTCTGAGTAATGCCTCTCTTCTTAAAAGAGCATTTGATAAATTCTCCTTTAATTCTCTCTGAATCCCATAAAGTCTCTCTGCTAATCCAAGCCCCAACAAAGCCTCTCCTTGTTTAGTTATTCCATCAGTATTAAATCCAAGAGTCTCAGCATCATTAATTAAAGTTTCAATGCACACATGAGATGTTAAATCGCAATTTCCAGGAGAATCTAGGATATTATTCTTCATTTTTTGATTTTCATATGAAACTATCGTCCCATCAGAATTCTTAGAGTTATAGTATTTTTTAGCTTCTTTAGCGTAATCAATAATCAATAAAATACCATTATTGATTTTCCCATAAATAGCTTCTAACCATTTTGAGTTATCTACATGCCATTCTGTCGTCCATCCTTCAAGAGCATCTTCAGGCGGAATAGTTATTCCCAACTCACTTTTAGCAAGTTCAAAACTTTTTTCCAATTCACGTGTAATTGGCATTTCATCAAAAAATAATTTATGAGATTTTTTGTCTATAGAAACTGCTTGTCGAATTAATTTTCCCTTTGAGAAGGTTATTCTTTCTACTGGCAAAGCATCCAAAACCTCATTTGCTAGAACTATTCCATTTATATTATTTTCCTCTACTTCATCCAAACCTTTCCATAAAATATCAATACCTAAGTTCAAAAATTCCTCCAATTTATTTTTTTGTTTTTCTACCATCCCTTCATTAGGTTCAAT
This sequence comes from Prochlorococcus marinus str. GP2, assembly GCF_000759885.1. Taxonomy (NCBI): domain Bacteria; kingdom Bacillati; phylum Cyanobacteriota; class Cyanophyceae; order Synechococcales; family Prochlorococcaceae; genus Prochlorococcus; species Prochlorococcus marinus. The sequence goes on along the minus strand of NZ_JNAH01000004.1, from coordinate 33,669 downwards.
AATTACAAAAGAAACTCCTTCTAAAAAATTCTTGTTGTTTGCTAAAAAATACTTAATTAATCCACTCATAAAGCTTCCATCTCCAGCTCCAAATTCAGTTACAGATAATGTTTGATTAGATGAAAAACTACTTTTGAACTGAATCAACCAATCTTCTATTTGTTTACCAACCAAAAAAGCAAAATCATCAGATAAAGATGGTGATGTGACAAAATCTCCTCGAACGCCTAACTTAGCTTTACCGCTTCCGTAATAACCATTAATAGGATCATTTAATGCAAAATTCATAAAGTCATAAAAACTTATAGTCCCACCCATTTTTATTATTTTTTTTACTAACCAATCTGGATTATTCGCGGGTAAGCTATTCATCGGCGAAAATATAAAGAGACAAAACTTATTTATGCCTTCAAAGATTAACTATTTATTAGGAATATTTCTATCTATATTAGTTTTAATTTCACATAAACCCGTTTTCGCTATAAATAATCCAAATCTCTTACCTGAAGAAAAAACACCAGTAATTGATTTAGCTAAAACATTAAGCCCTAATCAGAAAAAATCTTTAGAGGAAAAGCTCAACAATCTAGAAATTGAAAGTGGGTGGAAAATTAAATATTTATCTCAGTTTGAAAGTTCTCCTGGTAGTGCAATAAAGGACTATTGGGATTTAGATGAGACAAGTTTGTTGATAGTTGCGGATCCTAGAGGGGGAAATTTGCTGAACTTTAACGTAGGCGAGGCTTATTTTAATTTTATGCCAAGGTTATTTTGGGTTGAACTTCAAACAAGATTTGGCAACCAATACTATGTTAAAGATCACGGTGAGGATGGTGCAGTATTAGATGCAATAGATTCAGTAAAGATTTGCCTCGAAAGAGGAGGTTGCCAAGTTGTTCCTGGCCTACCCAAAGAGCAATATATATGGACTTTATGTACATCGATTCTCGGAGGTTTAGTAGCAGGTTTCGCATCTGCTCCAAGAAAAGAAGGTCAAGTCATATCAATTGGATTTTTAGCTCTTCTTTCTCCTTTATGGGGAATGTTATTTGGAATTTTTGGTTTGGCACCGATAATATCCAGAACAAATGATTTATTACCTTTATTTAAAAATGGTTTAGCTTTTACAGCCGCAGGAATTGCGGGTTATATCTTATCTCAAACATTATTTTCAAGATATGAAAAGCCCAAAAATACTTAAAATATGATCAGAGATATTTAATCCTAAAAAAATTTATCTTCTTCACGAATTTCGCCAGACTCTGAATACCATCGATGAGAAACATGCCTTAATTCCTTATTTTCAAACTCAATCCATGAAAAGTTAATTAGCAATTTCCCATCTTCATCAGTTTTATATCTTGGTACTACAGCAGTATTGAAATAAATTGTTCCTTCGCTATCAATTTTAAACATCTCTCTTAAACCTAGATTTCTTTTAAGCCGGTTGTGCATATGACCAAAAATTACAAGATCAACTTTTCTTCTCTTTTGTATTTGAGAAATAGCAGCAGACAAATCTCTATCTCCCCAATCTAAAGAGGGTAATTTCCAGTCTTTCCCACAAATGCTTTTAGGTTCTGAACCTAAACCCGAAGGACCAGCATGAGACATAATTATTAGAGGTATTTCTTCAACAGTCTCTTCTGAACATTTGATAATTTTATTTATTGAATCATTTTCGGTTATAGGTCCATAAACGCCTTTAACTTCTTTTGAAAGATAATAGCCGCCGCCAGAACTACATGGTCTAGCAGACAATAAATTAATTTGATTATTAAAAACTTTCAAATCCCATGCACAATATTTTTCACCAAGAACACGTATCTGCTTTGAGAGAGTTTCGCCTGTAGAATCTTTCCCTCTATCATGATTTCCTAAAATCACAAAAGTAGGAATTTTGATCTCATTGATTTTTTTAATTATTTTGACACTTCCATCAGAAATATCACCAACAAATAAAACAATATTTGGTTTGATAATCGATAAAACTTTCAAGTCTAATTCAGACCATTGACCATGACAGTCACCAACAATAGCAATTTTTAAATTTGTCAGAATTTTTTCTATTTAAAGGCATATAATCTATTTAGAGATATTCTAAATCCTGACCAGTATAACTTCTACTGCAAAACAGAAATCATTTCAAAACGAAGAGGATTTGATTTCTGAAATAAAGGAGCGTTGCAAAAAAGCTAATGCAATTATTCTTGCGCACTATTATCAAGCTCCAGAGATTCAGGAAATTGCAGATTTTATTGGCGATTCATTAGATCTATCTAGGAAAGCTGCAAATAATGACGCAGATATAATAATTTTTTGCGGTGTACACTTTATGGCCGAAACCGCAAAAATACTTAGCCCTAATAAAACAGTCCTATTACCAGATATTGACGCAGGATGCTCATTAGCAGACGATTGTCCTTCAGATAAATTTCAAAAATTCAGAGAAGAAAATCCAGATCACTATGTCGTAAGTTATATAAATTGCACTGCAGAAGTAAAAGCTCAAAGTGATCTGATATGTACAAGTAGTAATGCAGTCTCATTAATTAAAAAGATACCTAAAGATAAAAAGATAATATTTGCGCCAGATCAGAACCTTGGGAGATGGGTACAGAAAAATTCAGGAAGAGATCTTAAATTATGGCCTGGCAGCTGCATTGTTCATGAATCATTTAGTGAAGAAGCACTTCTAAAATTAAAATATCAAAATCCAGGATCAAAAGTAATTGCTCATCCTGAATGTAGTCAAAATTTACTAATTCTCTCAGACTTTATTGGATCAACAAGTAAGCTGCTTGATTTCGTAAGTAAAGATCCATCTAAAATTTACATGGTACTTACTGAACCTGGAATAATTCATCAAATGAAAAAGAAAGAACCTAACAAAATTTTTATTGAAGTCCCAGATGTAGAAGGTTGTAAATGTAACGAGTGTCCATATATGAAATTAAATACTTTAGAAAAAATTCTAGATTGTTTAAAAAACAATTCCCCATCTATCGAACTTGACCCAGAAATAATAAGAAGAGCCTATGTGCCAATAAAAAGAATGCTGGATATGAGTAATTAATTTAATGAAAATACTTTTTCTTTCTTATTAATTATTAGGAATGCATTAAGGTTTGTAGTGTCAGGCTTAAATTCGCTTATCTGATTCTTTCTATTAATTATATTTATTAGCTCTTTTTCACCAGCTCTATATTGTTTATCTTTTCTAGTTCCAATCTCTCTTTGGAGAATAGGGTTGATATTCATTTTTACTTCTATATCTGGAATAATTCCAGATTTGTTTATATCAGTGCCGTTCGGAGTTAAATACTTAGCGACTGTAACAGTTAGACCTGAACCATCAACTAAGGTTCTCATAGATTGAACTAGGCCTTTACCAAACGTTTTCTTACCAACTAATTTTCCTCTTTTGTTATCTTTTATTGCGCCTGAGACTATTTCACTAGCACTGGCAGAACCCTCATTAACTAGGACAACTAGGGGCTTTTTTGTTAGAGCTTGACCGTTTCCTTTTTTTGTTTCTTTTAAACCATCTTTACTTACTGTACTTACTATTACTCCTTTGTTAATAAAATGCCTTGAGATATCAATGCTTGATTCTAATAAACCTCCTGGATTACTTCTCAAGTCAAGAACATATCCTGCAACTTTTTTTGTTTCTAGATCCTTAATAGCATCTCTAGTCTCTTTTGATGCATTTGCATTAAATTGTTTAATCCTTACATAGCCAATTAATAAGCCGTTTTTGGTTTGATTGACTTTACTTGATACAGATTTTATTTCAATTTTTTCTCTTGATAAAATCTTAAAAAAGGATTTAGAACCTCTAAGAATTTCAAGCTTTACTTTGGTACCTCTTTGTCCTCTTATTAATTTCACGGCATCCTCAATATTCATGCCTTCAGTAGAAATATCATCTATAGATAGTATTTTATCTCTAGCTTTAATTCCAGCATCAAATGCAGGAGTGCCCTCAATAGGAGAAATAATTATTAAATCATCAGATTCTTTATCTTTAACTATTTGGATACCAACTCCAGTTAATTCCCCAGAGGTATCAATTCTCATTTGATTAAATTCCTTAGGTTCTAAAAATCTTGTATAAGAATCATCTAAGTTAGAAAGCATATCTCTAATCGCATCATATGCTTCATTACTGTCTGAATATGTTTTTGATAAAACTTCTTTTCTTAGATTAATCCAATTAGATTTTTGAAATTTACCGCTTGAATCAAGAAAATCTCTATATACAATTTGCCAAACATGATCAATTACTTCTTTATAACTATTATTTAAAACTGTTGCTTCCGCAATATTATTTAAAAACAGCCCAGAAAAGGTTGTCGCAAAAAGAATTATAAATTTTTTTTTAAGCAATTTTCTTATCTTCAATGAATTCGATATTTTTAATTATAAAAAGATTTTATTTATAATTTCAAAAATTTGACAAATCCTTAAGGATCAATCCACTTCCCATCATCCTTGATAAGTTGAATTAAAGCATTAACCCCCTCATCTTCAGGTACTCTTTTTATCTCTTCTTTCCTTCTATATAAGGCAATAGTTCCTTTGCCTTTGCCAACATAACCATAATCAGCGTCTGCCATTTCTCCTGGCCCATTAACAATACATCCCATTATTGCTATATCAAGGCCCGTCAAATGAGAAGTGGCGTTCCTAACTTTGTCTACAACTTCTTCTAGATTGAAGAGTGTTCTCCCGCAACTGGGGCAACTGATATATTCAACCATTGTTTTTCTTAGTCCTAAAGATTGCAAAATTGAATAGCAGACTGGTATTTCCTTCTCTGGGGCTTCTGTTAAAGAAACCCTGATAGTATCTCCTAACCCTTCTGCTAAAAGCGTTCCAATCCCAGCAGTACTTTTAATCCTTCCATAATCACCATCTCCAGCTTCAGTCACTCCTAAATGTAAGGGATAGTTATATCCCTCCGAGTCAAGCCTATCTGCAATCATTCTGTAAGCTGCCATCATGACGGGCGCCCTGGAAGCTTTCATGGAAATAATTATGTTATGAAAATCAAGCTCATCACAAATTTTGACGAACTCCATCGCAGATTCTGTCATCCCTAATGGAGTATCTCCATAAGTAAAAAGCATTCTCTCAGATAGAGATCCATGATTAACTCCAATCCTTAGAGCTTTGTTTTCAGCCTTTAAAACTTCAACTAAAGGGGTAAATCTTTTAAGTATTGTTTGTTTAATAGTTTCAAATTCCTCATCTGTATATTCAGTTCTTGTAGGATCTGATTTTTCAAACACAAACAATCCAGGATTAATTCTTACTTTATCAACATGTTTTGTAACCTCCATCGCAATTTTCATACCATTATGGTGAACATCAGCTACCAAGGGGGTATTGATATTATTTTCTAATAATTTTGCTTTTATATCTCCTACTGCTTTTGCGTGTGCTAAGGAAGGAACAGTCAATCTAACTATTTCACAACCTACATCATGAAGTCTTTTAATAGCTAAATAAGCATTTTCGACATCCATAGTATCTTCATTTATCATGGATTGAACTCTTACTGGATAATCACTTCCAATAGCTACATCACCAACCATTACTGTTCTAGTAATCCTTCTCTCAATATGAGTTGAATATCTTTTGGAGAGACTATTAACCTCTTTTGATTGAGTTAATGACATTAATTCTTGATATTCAAAAAGGATTCACTAAATTATACGGCATATAGTTTACCACTTACATTCTCTAAGTCTTTCAAAGTTAGATGGTAAGGTTTATTAATTTCTTTTGAGGGAAATCTCAACAGATAAGATGGATGGAAAATTACCATAATTTCTCTCCCATCTTTTTTAATCCATTGACCTCTTAAATTACTTATAGGATCTTTAACTTCTAAAATAGCTCTCATAGCAGTCGAACCAGTAAGTAATATAACTTTTGGATCAACTAGCTTTATTTGCTGTAATAACCAAGGTTTATGAATATTGATTTCTCTATCAGTGGGTTTTCTATTATTTGGTGGACGACATTTAATTACATTACAAAAATAAACATCCTTCTTATGGTCAATCCCGGCTTTTATCAATAATTCATTTAATAACTTACCAGATTTACCTACATATGGTTTTCCTTCTAAGTCTTCCTGTGCCCCAGGTGCCTCACCAATTATTAACAAATCTGCAAATACACTTCCTCTCCCAATAACTAACCTTTTCACCGAAAATAAAAATTTAAAACATTTTTATCTTAAGAACTCAAAACATCAAAACAAAATAGATTAAGAAAATGAACTAATTTAAACCATTATGTGATACCTTTATTTATTGTAAATTTATGCATTTGTCATTATTAAAAGTTATATTTGAAAAGCGATAAATCAATGAGTAAAGTTAATTTATCTGATCGGGCACTTTCAATTGAGCCTTCTCTTACATTGCAGATAAGTGCTAAAGCAAATCAATTATCTGCAGAAGGAGTAGATATTTGCAATTTAAGTGCAGGTGAACCTGATTTTGATGCTCCAAAAGAAGTTATAGAGGCTACAAGTAAAGCTATATTTAATGGATTTACAAAGTACGGGCCCGCAGCAGGGAATTTAGATCTCCGAAAAGCAATTGCAAATAAACTTCAAATTCAAAACGATTTAAATTATGAATTTGAAAATGTAATGGTCACAAATGGTGCTAAGCAAGCAATATATAATCTTTTCCAAGTATTTTTAAATACTGGAGACGAAGTTATTATTCCTTCTCCATATTGGTTAAGTTATCCCCAGATGGTTAGATTGGCGGGTGGGAAGCCAATTTTTACAAATTCTTCCGCAGAAGATGGATTCAAAATAAATATGGAAGATTTGAAGTCTAAAATCTCTTCAAAAACTAAATTTATAATTATCAATTCTCCTAATAACCCCACTGGAAGAGTTATGTCAAAGGAAGAATTATTACAAATTGCCGATTTAGCTAGAGAAAATCCAAATATCAATATTCTTTCTGATGAGATTTACGAACTAATCCTTAAAAAAGAATTTAAACATTACAGTTTATCTTCATTGGCAAATGACTTAAAAGATAGAATTTTTATAATAAATGGGTTTGCGAAAGGATGGGCTATGACTGGCTGGAGGATAGGTTATTTAGTAGGTCCCAAAGATGTAATCAAAGCATCCTCAGCATTACAAAGTCAAAGTACAAGTAATGTTTGCTCTTTTGTTCAAAAAGGTGCTTTAGAGGCTTTAAAAATTAATAATGAGTTTTTCTCAATGATAAATAGCCATTATGATCAAAGAAGAAGACTTCTCTATGAGGGCCTTAATAATATAAATGGTATTTATATTGAAGAACCTAACGGAGCATTTTACGCATTTCCAAAATTACCCAACTCCTCAATTACTTCTGTTGATTTCTGCAATAAAGCTCTTCAAGATTACGGATTAGTTGTTGTACCTGGAAAAGCTTTTGGAGCTGATCAATGTATAAGAATATCTTGTGCAGCTTCAGAAATTAAAATAAAAGATGGACTACAGAGACTTGAAAAAGCAATCTCCGAATACTATTAATTTAAAAAAGTTATGTTTAATTTAAAGAATTTCCTACTAAGTTCATCTCTATTATTTTCTGTTTTTTCATCACCTGTATTTTCAAATCCCAAAGTTTTAAAAGTTGGAGCAATACCTGATCAAAACCAAGATGTTTTGGACAAAAGATTTAATTTATTTTCAAAAGAATTATCCAAACAACTTGATGTAGAAGTTAAATACATTCCTGTTATTAATTATGTTGCAGCAGTAACTGGATTTAGAACTAAAGATTTAGATTTAGTTTGGTTTGGCGGTTTATCAGGAGTTCAAGCAAGATTACAAACACCTAATTCAATTGTCATAGCTCAAAGAGATATCGATAAGGAATTTAAAAGTGTTTTTATAGTAAACAAAAATTTAGAAATTAACTCAATTTCAAACATTAAAGGACTTAAAAAACTAAAGAATTTAAGATTTACTTTTGGCTCTGAAAACTCTACTTCTGGAAGATTAATGCCAGAATATTTTTTAAATCAAGCAGGGGTAGAAATTAAAAATTTTAAAGGGAAAAAAGCAGGTTTTAGTGGGAGTCATGATGCCACTATAGCTTTAGTTAATAGTGGGGCATTTGATGCTGGAGCTTTAAATAAACAGGTTTGGGAAAACAATCTTAAAAATAATCCCAAAAGAACAAGTAATTTAGAATTATTCTGGATCACACCAGAATATGTTGACTATCATTGGGTAGCTCAAGGTGATCTTGAAAATAGATTCGGGGAAGGGTTTACAAAAGAACTTAAATCAGTAATTCTAAATTTAGATATAAAGCAAAAATCACATAAAGAGATACTAGATATGTTCAATGCAAAAAGATTTATAAACGCAGAATCAAAACAATACAAAAATATAGAGGAAATCGGGAGAAAATTAAATAAAATTAGATGAATAATACTGTCTTAGAATTAGAAAATATATCTTATAAATACAAAAATGATCTGATCCTAAATAAAATAAATTTAAAAATAAATTCTGGGGAAAAAATTGCACTTTTAGGTAAAAGCGGTTCAGGAAAAACTACACTTATATCAGTACTTAATGGCACTATAAAGCCAACTCAAGGTGAGGTTAAATTATTCAATGAAAGTTTCGAGGAATTAGATAGAAAGCAGAAAAGTAAAATAACAACTATATGGCAAGATTTAAGATTAATAGAGGATCTCTCTGCAGAACAAAATGTTAATTGCGGACTACTAGCGGAAAACAATTTTTATTTCGCTTTTAAAAATTTACTAAATATAAGTTCTTTTAAGAAGGCGCATAAATATATGAAATTATGTAGACTTCATAACTCTATTTACGACAAAAAAATCAGAAAACTATCTGGGGGGCAAAAACAAAGGGTGGCTATAGCTAGATCATTAATCCAAGAATCAAATATATTACTTGCAGATGAGCCTTTTAATAATCTAGATCCCAAATTGATAACATCAATTAAAAACCTAATGCTAGAAAGTGTCGATAAAAATGATACAAAAAAATCCCCAAAGGCGGTATTAGTTGCATTACATCGATTAGATTTGCTGAACGATTTCGATAAAGTTATTGGAATAAGGGATGGTAAAATTTTTTTCAATATCAAAAGAAATAATTTAAAGAAGATTCATTTAGAGAAAATATATTAATTAGTTGAACAAATTAAAATTAAACTATACCTCATTATCTTTTCTTCCAATTTTGGTATGCATACCTCTAGGGTATCAATTAATAAACAATATTCATTTTGGAGGATTTATATTATTCCAAGAATTCTTAATTTCTGCATTTAATCCCAAGATCGATAATGAAATTATTATTACAGTAATTAAGCGATTAAATGAAACTATTTTAATTGGTTTTTTTAGTTGGTTAGTAAGTATTATTTTTGGAGCAATTTTTGGAATAATTTCCTCAAATATTTTTTATAAAATCTTTAATATTCCAAATTTTTTCTACCGCATAATAAGGGTTTTTCTAACAATAATTAGATCTATACACGAAGTGGTTTGGGGAATAATATTAATGCAAATATATGGAATAAATTTTTCGATAGGAATAATAGCTATATGTATACCTTATATTGCTGTAAATTCAAAAGTTTTTGCTGAACAATTAGAAACTATAGACTACAAAAGTTTTGAATCTATAAATCAAATAAATGCACCTAAATTTTCTTCTTTACTAACTTTAATATGGAATCCAATAATAAATACATTTAAAAACTTTGGTTTATATCGATTAGAGTGTGCAATAAGAAGTACTGTGATTTTAGGAATTTTTGGGATTGGAGGAATAGGTACCAGCATTTTTTTATCTTTCCAAACTTTGAATTTTAGAGAGTTATGGACTTATTTATGGTCCTTAGCAATTTTGATAATTCTTTCTGGATTAATATTCAAAAAAATAAAATCTAATCCTACAAATAAAATCCTATCTATTTTTTTTATTGCAGTTTTTTTTATAACAATTTTATTTTCTTTTTCATATTTTCTTTATTTTATTTTTAATAATAATTTTGAAAATTTTAATTCCGTTAGTTCTCTATTTAAATCAAGCTCAGATTTAGGATTATTTGATTTCTTAAAACTTATATTAGAAACAATAATTTTAAGTCTTTTATCAACAGGAATCGCAATTAGTATACCTCCATTAGTAATAGGAATTTTTAATAACAATAGTTCTAAAATTTTTATAAAAATTTTTGCATTTTTATTACGTTTAATACCTACACCTATAATACTTCTAACTCTATTAACTTTTAATAATCCTTCTTTATCTTTAGCAGCTTTAACATTAGGTCTCCACAATGCTGGTATTACTAGCAAATTACTTTTTACAAATTTAGATAGCCAAGACAAGAGAAATTATATTGCAATGCAATCTCTAGGAATCTCAAAAAAGACTAGTTGGCTTTTAGGTTTATTTTCTCAACAAGCAAAAAGTTACCTAGCATACTGCGCTTATAGATCTGACATCATTATTAGAGAAACTGCAATTGTTGGGGTTATTGGAAGTGTTGGTCTAGGTTGGCAATTGCAAGAATCACTAAGTTCCTTCGCATGGCAAGAAGTCACCATAATTTTGATAGCTTATAGCTCCATCGCAATAGTTGGTGAAATAATAAATGGTAAAATCAAAAATAGTTTAACTTGATTTGTAAGAATAATTTGTTAAATCAAGTAATTATTTTTTTCCGGATATAGTGATTAGTTTACCAAAACAGCTTGTTGTAATTGGAGATAGTTCAGTTTATGGATGGGGAGATAATGAGGGTGGTGGATGGTGTGAGAGGCTTAGAAAAGATTGGTGTAATAATCAAAATGGGCCAGTTATTTATCAACTTGGCGTTAGGGGAGATGGGATAGAAAAAGTTTCATCTAGATGGGAAAAAGAATGGTCATCTAGAGGAGAAACGAGAAGAAATAAACCTAAAGCAATCCTACTAAATGTAGGTCTTAACGACACTGCAGCAATTGGTCAGATAAATGGAAGACATCAATTAGATATAGATGGATTTGAATATGGACTAGAGAGGCTAATTAATGAAATGAACTCTCAAACAAATGTATTTGTTATTGGTTTGACACCAGTTGACGAAAGCAAAATGCCGTTTGCAGGATGTCTATGGTACTCAAATGATTTTTGTAATTCTTATGAAAGGAGAATGGAGGAAGTATGCCTCAATCAGAATGTCCCATTTCTTCCTACTTTTAGAGAAATATACTCTGATAAAAGGAGTAAAAATTGGATTACGAATGATGGAATTCATCTAAATTCCGAAGGTCATTTCTGGCTTTTCCAAAGACTTAAAAGCTGGCAAATTCTTACAAAATGGAAGGAATCCTAGGTCTTTCCAAATATTATTGATTTAAAAAATATGAATATAAAATAAGAGCAAAGATAGCAAAAACAGAAGCAATACTTGTCTGAATTGAATTTACCAATTCATTACTTAATTTATATTTATTTTGAAATTTAGCACCAATAATACTTTCAGAAAGTGTTGCCAAGAACCCAGAAACTACAACAACTATAAAATGATATTTTGTAGAAATAATTGATAGACGAAGCATTATAAAAGCCATAAATATTGATCCCAAAAAACTAGCTAATGTTCCTTCTATACTTATTCCTCCTTCAGTTCCTCTATCCACCTTTTTAAGTGAAGTAATTAAGTATGTGTCTTTACCAAATCTTTTCCCAATTTCGCTACCAAAAGTATCCGCCAACTTTGCAGCAAAACTTGCAGCAAAACCTACTTTAAACATCACTATGTTGGCAGGAAAAAATTTGGTCATAATGGCAAGAAATAATCCTGTAGCTGCAGAGCCCCATACATTCTCAGGACCTCTTCTCCCGCCTCTTTTTTCAGCAATTCCTTGTGCTTTTTTATATTTAAAACCTATTTTGGTAACTAGAGATCCAAATAATAAATAAATTACAACTGACATCCATCCCTGCCAAGACAAACATCCCCACAAAATTGTGCCTAAGATGCCTGCACTTACCCAACCACTTTTAGTCATCAAAGGAATCTTACAAAATATATAAATCAAAATAAAATTAATGCAAAAACCTATTAAAAATTGATTTCTAATTAAATCCATATTTATTTAATTCGTTAATTTCAAATCAATTCTCCACTGATTTAGAATTGATGATGCGTTAATACTAGCTGTCGAAGTTCTTAAGATAGTGTCGGAAAGTTTAACAAAGGTAATGTTATTTTTATTAAAAAAATCAATTTCTTTAGAGGACCAACCTCCTTCAGGACCAATTACATTCCAAAAAATACCTCCTTTTTTATTTCCAAATTCTTGTTGTTTTCTTAACCATTGATTTAAGTCATATAGTGTTTCTTCTCTAGTTATGGAAATTGAAACTCTTTCTTGATTATCTCTACTTTTTATCCATTCAATAATATCCATTCCATTTAAAATAGATGGTTTCCATAATCTCTCACTTTGCTCAACTGCTTCTTTGATAATTAAATTCCATCTCAAAAGTTTTCTAGAAAAATTTAAATTTTTGTTTACCTGTCTTTCTGAAAATAATGGCTGTATAAAATCAATTCCTATTTCAGTACACATTTTTAAAATATCCTCAAAACCACTTTTTGGTATAACAACAGCTATTCCTAATAAGTATGTTTCTTGTTCTTGAAATAAGTAAGGTTTATTTAATTGAATTATTTCTAAACAATCATTTTTAACTTTTATAGCTTTCCATAATAAACCCTCTCCGTTTGCTATAAATATTTCTTTTCCATTTTTTATCCTCATTACTTTATTTAAATAATGAGCCTCTTCCTTAGAAAGTTCTAAATTATTGTTCTTAATATTTTCAATTCTCTCATGGGAAATAATTAATCTTGTTAAGTCTTCCATCTAAAACACTTAATCTTTGAAAACTAAATCCTCATGTTCTTCAATTGCCCAATCATTATTTTCACCCCCAATAATTAACTCTTCAATTTTTACATAATTATTTGATATCTCATTCAAAGAATTAATTAATATATCTATTGAAATGGAGTCTGAAGTTCCAAAATCAACCCAACATCTTCCCCACAGGTTTTGATATTCCATAATTCCTAAATTATGCATTAAGGCTGGAAGAGATGCATTTTTTTGTTCATTATCGTAGGACATCCAACTTAGATCGGAACCCTCTTCATGAGTTTGCAAATTTTCAGAGTTAAATCCACCTAACCTTCCTAAAACGTACCAACTATCAAAAACACCATCTAAATAATTTTTTTCATCTTGAGTTGGTGACTCTGAAAACCTGATCCATATCCAACAATTAAAAGGATCAACTTCCCTAAAAATAATATTCATATTGACTAATATCTTTTTAGATCTACAACTATTATAAGTAAGTTATTACTAGATTCAAATTCATACCTAAAACTTAATTAATAATGCTTGATTTAAAAGAAATATCATATCAACCCCAAACTGGTGAAAGAAAAATAATAGACAATTTAAATTTAAAAGTTCATGAAAATGAAATTATTTTAATTTGCGGCAATAGTGGTTCTGGGAAAACAACACTACTCGAAATAATAAGCGGATTAACGAATCCACAAAAAGGAAAAATTACTTGGAAAAATAAAATTTTGTCTCCTAGACAAAGAAGATGGTTTTGTGGAGTAGTATTCCAATTTCCTGAAAGATACTTTATAGGTACAACCATTGGGAAAGAGTTAAAAATAGGCCATAAATCTTTAAGAGAAAAAAATATAGAAATAGTTTTAAATAAAGTTGGTTTGAAAAAAATTAATCTGACTCAACCACCAGAACAGCTAAGTGGCGGACAACAAAGGCGCTTAGCTGTAGCAGTTCAACTACTTAGAAACCCCTCAATTCTTTTACTTGATGAACCAACTGCTGGATTAGACTATTCAATGAGAAATGATGTGAAGAATTTAATTCTGGATTTAAAAAATAAAAATACAATTATTATTGTTACCCATGAACCTGCCATATTTGAGGGAATTCCTTCTAGGATATTATTCTTGGAAAAAGGGAAAATCAAAAATTTCATGAAAGAAAATCATGCAGGATAGGATAGTACGGGCTACTGCAGCCAATGGAGGAATAAGATTAGTTGCGGTCTTAACAACAGAATCTTCTTTAGAAGCAAAAAAAAGACACGGTCTTTCTTATTTAACCACCAGTATCTTAGGCAGAGCATTTAGTGCTTCACTGCTTTTAGCAAGCTCGATGAAGATAATGCATGGGAGAGTTACTTTAAGAGTTAGATCTGACGGACCTTTAAAGGGATTACTAGTTGATGCAGGTAGAGACGGAAAAGTCAGGGGTTATGTAGGGAATCCTAATTTAGAATTAGACTTAGTCAAAATAGATAATAATAAATATTCTTTTGATTTTACAAAAGCAATAGGTACAGGATATTTAAATGTAATTAGAGATAGTGGTTTTGGAGAACCCTTTACAAGCACTGTTGAATTAGTAAACGGTAATATTGCTGAAGACTTAGCTTCATATTTATATCACTCAGAGCAAACGCCCTCTGCTGTATTTATTGGAGAAAAAATTCAAAATAAAAGTGTTATTTGTAGCGGGGGCTTATTAGCTCAAGTTCTACCTAAAAAAGATACTGACCCTCTACTTGTCTCACTACTTGAAGAAAGATGTAAAGAAATTAATTCTTTCAGCGAAGACCTATTTAAGTCAAAAGATAATCTTCTTTCTTTAATTAGAAATATATTTCCCGATATTGACGATAAATCAATCTCTGAAAAAGCTCGTTCACAAGAAGTTAGTTTTAAATGCAAGTGTTCCAAACAAAGAAGTTTGAATGCTATGAGAATGCTTGATAAGAGCGAGTTGAAGGACATCCTCAAGAAAGATGGCAAAGCAGAGTTAGTTTGTGAATTTTGTAAGAATAAATATCTTATAAATTATGAAGAAATTAAATCATTGATAGAAAATCAATCATAAAAAAATTATGCCTAGCCATAAAATAACCATGGCTGGAATACTTTGAATTTTTTGTATTGATAAAGAGTTGTTTGATACTTCTTGAATGAAAGAGTTGTTTTCAAGCAATCCGCCAAATATTAATCCTATCGAGAGAAAAGTAACACTCCAACCCAGAGAACCTATAAATCTTTTCCCTGATTTAATTTGAGTATAGGTAAGTATTAATGTTGAGATAGAGAGTAAAATTCTATTATTAGAGTCTGGACTGATAAATAACAAAATTAAAAATAATAGCCCAACAGATATTTTTATTGAAAGATTATCAAATGAGGGGGTGGTTATTTTTGGCAGACTATACTGACTTGAATTCTTAGAGTTATTATTAAAATTTTTTATCTTAGAAAGCAGTGGGAAATTATTAATTGTAACTTGATTAATTTGTTTTTCTTTTTTTGAGGCACTCACAGCTTCATAGCTTACATTTCCTGATTGCCTGGCTTTCAAACTACCCATTAGTAATTGATCAAAGGAAGACTCTATTTTCGCTTTTAAAATTAAATCTTCACCAGCCTCTTTAACTTTAATATCTCTAGCCTTCTGAATATCCTCAAAAGCAGCCCCTTCTTTTACACCTAAAATTTCATAAGGTGATTTTTCGTTATTGTTTTGACTACTGTTTGAATCCAAAATTTTTAACCAATAATAACAGATTAACTAATTTTATAATCCATTAAGACTTTATAAAACAATTGGTTCGACTCCACTAACAACGGGAGCAACTTTGTTTAAATTTAATTGATTATTGTCCTCAACAAATTGATTTAGATTCCACTCATTTTTGAAAAGAATAACTGGCCTATTCCAACAATCTTTAACTATTTTACAATTGAATATTCTGCCTAGTTTTTCAATGGCTGGCCAACCATCAGAAATCCATCTAGCCAATTGATATGGCATTGCTTGAAGATTTGCATCTACACCATATTCACTTTTTAATCTATGAGTTACTACCTCCAACTGCAATTGACCGACAGCTGCGAGTATAGGGTCTCTTTTACTCTCATCAAAGTCATAAAGAATCTGAACAGCACCTTCTTCTCGAAGTTCATTAACACCCTTTCTAAAGTTTTTAAATGCTGATGGATTTGGATTTCTAAGCCAGCTGAATATTTCAGGACTAAAGGAGGGTATGCCCTCATATTCCAAATGAGAACCAGTATAAAGAGTATCTCCAATAGAGAACATACCTGGATTATTTAAACCAATAACATCTCCAGGATAGGCATCATCAACTACTTCTCTATCTTGCCCAAATATTTTTTGTGGTCTTGATAATCTGATTGTTTTCCCAGTTCTAGAATGTTTAACTGACATATCCTTTTCAAATTTACCACTACAAACTCTTATAAAAGCGACCCTATCTCTGTGCTTTGGATCCATATTTGCCTGAAGCTTAAAAACAAACCCACTAAATTCATCGCTTGCAGGTTCAATATCCCCTTTATTACTATTTCTTGAAGTTGGTTTTTGTGCCATTTTTAAAAAACTATCTAAAAATGGTCTTACACCAAAATTAGTCATAGCAGATCCAAAGAAAACTGGGGTTAAAGAGCCATTAAAAACATTTTCTTTTTCAAATTTCGATCCTGCCTCGTCAAGAACCTCCAATTCTTCAAGTGCGTTTTGAAGTAAATCTCTCTCTACATATTTTAATAGCTCTTTATCTTCAAGACTTAATCTTTTCTCATTCGATTGTTTCCCTCTCACAGCTTTATCAAATAAAATCACCTCCCTCGAAAATCTATCAATAACCCCTCTAAATTCCTCGCCACTCCCAATTGGCCAGTTAATAGGCAAAGTATTTAATCCAAGTTCTGATTCAATTTCATCGAGTAAAGAAAATGGCTCTCTTCCTGGTCTATCCATTTTATTTATAAAAGTAAATATTGGTATTTTTCGCATCTTGCAAACTTCAAACAATTTTCTAGTTTGAGGTTCTAGTCCTTTAGCAGCATCTTCCAACATAACTGCATTATCAGCAGCAGCTAATGTTCTATAAGTATCTTCGGAGAAATCTTGGTGTCCTGGTGTATCTAATAGATTGATTACTGATCTTTCATATTCAAATTGCAATACAGTTGATGTAATAGAAATACCTCTTTGTTTTTCAAGTTCCATCCAGTCTGAGGTAGCTTTTCTCTGATTACCTCTAGCTTTTACTGCTCCTGCCTGTTGAATGGCGCCTCCATACAAAAGAAGCTTCTCAGTAAGTGTCGTTTTCCCAGCATCTGGATGAGAAATAATAGCAAAATTTCTTCTTTTATTTACCGCATCCAGTATTTCTTTATTATTTAGAATTTTAGTACCTAAGCTCATTTATATAATATAAGTGCCTTTCACTTAGTTCTTAAACATTACCATAGACTATTAAATAATTATCACCTTCTTCAAACACATCTAAAGAGGATAAATCATTCTCCAAAGTGAAATTTTTTAACTCTTTAAAAGAGTAAGAAGCTCTTAAAGATGCATAATAATCATTTGTTAATATCTCATTATATTTTTTTGAACATTGTGCTTTGAGTTCTAAAGCAGACTTTTCATCTAATGGCCTTTTTAAGTCCTTGTGAAAATTTACAGTTGTATTACTAGACAAACTTCTTATTGTGTTGAAGAAATCTTCAAGATTAGTAACATGATGAATCAAACTGTTGCTTACAAGCAAACTAATTCTTTTTTTAAGTAAGAAATTCTTTGATTTAATGTCCTTGATGTCAGAACAAATGTAGCGTAAATTTTTTAATTTTTTTTGATTAGTAAAAATACTTTTATTATATTCTGCTCTCAAAATCATCTCTTTAGAACCGTCTATACCAACTACTTCAGTATTAGGCCATTTTATTGCTAACCTCTCAGAAATATTTCCTGGGCCGCATCCTAAATCAACTATTAAATCTTTTTCACCTAAAGAAATATTTTTTCTCAAAAGATAATAATTTATTTGATTGATTAGATTAACTTCCCCTTCTGAAAAATCAGCTTCGTCATAAGAAATGACTTGTTTTTTTTCTAACATTAATTCAGGTTCAGGGATTCTTTCCATATCCTTTCTTGAAACAAAGATTTCATATTAAACATAATTCTACACAAACCGTTAAATAGTGGTAAGAATGGTTGCAGACGCCACAGGTAGAGTTATTCTTCCAGTACAGGTTATTTACATACATTTTTTTTATCGTGACTGTTGCACCAAATAAAGCTTCTTCAGAGAGCAATTCCAATAATCTTAAAAAAGATGATTTTCCAAAGACTGCTCCAGCTGCTTATCCAGTTTTTTTCAGATCTTACAGTAGAAAAACTTCATCTGGCAAAAGGGAGAACTGGAGCGAAGTAGGCCAAAGGAATTTATCAGGCTTAAAAGAATTAGGAAAACTTTCTGATGAAGAATTGATCCTGATGAGAGAGATGCAAAGCAACCAAAAAGCTCAACCATCAGGGAGATGGTTATGGATTGGAGGAACTCCTTGGATTAATAAAAACCAAAATTTTTCCGGGGCATACAACTGTACTTCAACAAATTTAATTGATTGGGAAGCCTTTGCTTTAATGATGGACTTAGCAATGATGGGTTGTGGCACAGGTGCAATAATTGAGCCTCATTTTATAAACAATTTACCTACTGTAATAAACAAAATAAACATTAAAAGAGTTAGCGAAGTTGGAATCACTCCTAAAGATCAAAGGGAAGAAAAATCATCATTAGAAATCAAAGGTAAAGACCTACATATCAAAGTTGGAGATAGCAGAAGAGGATGGGTAGATAGCTATAAATATCTTCTTGAGGCATCAAGTAACGAGAATCTTGCAAGAGAAATTGATGTTTATATTGATTTGGAAGATATTAGGCCTGCTGGAGAATCATTAAAAGGTTTTGGTGGTATGGCAAATCCTATCAAACTGAAAGATCTTTACTCTAGAGTCGCATCACTTCTTGGAAAAGCGATAGGAAGGAAATTAAGTACTGTAGAGTGTTGTTTATTAATTGATGAAGCTGCAGTAACCATAGTTGCTGGGAATATAAGAAGAAGTGCTGGAATGAGACAATTTGCTTCAGATGATAAGGAAGCAGCATCTGCGAAAGAAAATTTATGGAGTCAAGATGAGAATGGTAATTGGAGAATAGATCCTGAAAAAGATGCCCTAAGGATGGCTAATCATACTAGGGTTTACCATACTAAACCAACTTACCAAACTGTTTTAGATGCAGTAACGAAACAATTCTATTCCGGGGAGGGAGCTATTCAATTTGCTCCAGAAGCAATCGCAAGATCAAATGCAGATATTCTCAAGGATGATGAATTGAGAAAAGAATTTATTGAAATCTACTCAGAACAAGGTAAGGATGAAGCGAGAAATTGGATAAATAGTAGTTATGGTCCATTTTCAGAAGAAGAGTTGGACCACAGGATGAGCAGATATGGACTTAACCCTTGTGGTGAGATCTTGGGAAATGATTTCCACTGCAATTTAGCTGAAGTTCATTTAAATCAAATTGATCCAGGAAATTTTGAAGAGCAAAAAAAGGCTTTTAAAGCAGCGGCTCTTTCTGTAGCATGCTTACTTAACCATGAATTTGAAGTTGAGCGTTACAGAAAAAGTAGGGAATATGATCCTATTGTGGGAGTAAGTTTCACTGGATTATTTGATTTTTGTGTCCATGCCTTTGGGACGCCATGGTTGAAATGGTGGGAAGCAGGAAGGCCAAATAACGAAGAAGGGAAGGCCTTCAAAGAAAAGGAAGCTAAATTCCTAGATTATTGGAGAAAAATAGTAAAAGAAACTGTATGGGAATATTGTGATAAGCATAATCTAAGAAGACCAAATAGATGCACAACAGTACAGCCAGCGGGAACTAAGAGTCTTCTTACTGGAGCAGCTCCAGGATGGCATCCTCCAAAGGCTCAAAGATTCATAAGAAGAATAACTTTCAGGAAAAATGACCCAATTGCTTTAGCTTGCATGGATTATGGTTACTCAGTTGTTCCATCTCAATCAGATAAAGATGAAAATGGATGCTTGCTCGATAATCCATTTGATCCAAGATGTACAGAATGGTTAGTTGAAATACCTACAGAAGTTAGTTGGGCAAACATAAAGGGCGCAGACCAAATAGACATCAATAATTTCTCAGCATTAGCTCAATTTGATTTTTACATGCAAGTGCAGAAATTTTACACAGAGCATAATACCTCTGCAACCGTAGAATTTAGAGAAAATGAAATCGAGGATTTAGCAAAAGCTATTCATAATGCAATAGAAAATAATGAAGGATATATTTCAGCGGCATTGTTGGCTCGATTTAGTGCTAACGCTACTTTCCCGAGGTTACCTTTTGAACCAATAAGCAAAGAGGAATATATATCATTGCAAAATAAAGTATTAGAGAGGAAAGTCAATAGTGATTTCTTTGACGCTCTTAATAAATATGATGTTGGAGAACTATCTGAAGCAGGACCAGCGGGTTGTGATTCAGATAAGTGTCTTCTTCCTCTGGCCAAACCAAAAGATTAATATTAGATTATTTGTAAATAAAAAATATAAATTAGTTTTTAAAAATTGGATTTACGGCTACCTCTTTAATAGGTACATAAACTATTTATGACATTAAGCTTAAATATTGGGAACCTATTTAATGATTCCTCAAGCCATGCCTTAGTTGATGAGCTTAAAAAGAGAACGCTAGAAGCGGATATATTAGAATTTGAAGAAAAATTTAATTCCAAAAACGAAAAAAATCTACATATTTATATATGTAGATTTTTAAAAAATAGATCAATATCTAGAGGGGTTGCCTCTAAATGGTTAATAACCATAATTAAAAATAAAGAATCAAAAATTGAAGCTTTGCAAAAATTAAAGAATTAGGTCAGCGCTGAGAGTTTCCATAAAGCAATTCCAAAAATTGAGAATCCCATAATAAAAGTAAAAGCCAAAGCATTTACTAATTGAACCTTATCATTCATTCTATTTGCGAATGGTAGTAATTGAGCAAATAATGGAGTTTCTTCAACTATTGCAGATTTTTTTACTGTAGGTTTTTTGCTTTTAGAAAACATAAAACAAATTTTATAATCCTAAGAATTTTACATTTAAAAGTTCATTAAATAAAAAATACTTCTGAAAAACGAACAAAATGTAACCTGCAAGAAACTTCATAAAAATAAACATATATATTTTTAGTAGGAGCCTAATTTCATAATAAAAATATTAAGTTTATTTATTAAAGACCTAGACAAATAATTTTCTCAGATGTTAGTATAAATTTGTAGCAACCGCTACCAAAAACGTTCAACTTGCGTTTAGCAAGCCGCAAATCGACTTAGGCCATGGAACGGGGACTTAAGCGAAACCGGAGCTTAAAAAATGACTCTTATTTACAGAGGACAAAAGTACACTCAAAACAAGGAAGCTGTAAAAAAACAGCATAATGAACTTACTTATAGAGGTAAATCTTACACTAGTTAGATCTTACAACTTTTAAAAAACTCCCTATAACTTAGGGAGTTTTTTTTTGCAGTTACATTTATAAAAGATAATTATGATGGGTATAACATAGAAACTTTACTTTCAATTATGAAAGAAAAAATTAATTCACTTTTAGATGAACTAAATAAAGTAATTCTTGGTAATGAAAAACAAATTAAATTGGCAGTTATATGTCTTTTGGCTAAAGGTCACTTACTCATAGAAGATCTCCCTGGGACAGGGAAATCGACCTTATCTAAAACTCTTGCTAAATGCTTTGGTCTAAATTCAAAATCTGTACACTTTACAAGTGACCTTTTACCTTCAGATATTATCGGTATAAATGTATTCAATTCAGAAAAGTCATCTTTCCAGTTTGAGCCTGGCCCAATCTTCAGTAATTTCTTTTTAGCAGATGAAATAAATAGAGCCAGTCCAAGAACACAAAGCGCCTTACTGGAAGCAATGAATGACAATGAAATTAATATAGAAGGTGTAACGATGAAACTACCTTCTCAATTTTTCGTAATCGCAACTCAAAACCCTTTAGATCAAGTCGGTACATCACCTCTCCCCGAATCTCAATTAGATCGATTTTTAATGAGGATATCTCTAGGGAAACCAAATAGAGAAGCTGAAAAAGAGATTTTAAAGGGAGAGAATAAAACTCCCAGTGCAATCAAACAAATAATGTCTAAAGATGATCTCATATTTATTCAAAAAGAGTTAATTAATAAAAAATTATCAAATGAAATTTATGAATACATATTAGATTTACTTTCAGAAAGTAGAAGACTCAGGGAAGGGGGATTAAGCACAAGAGCCGCGATTGCAGTTATAAATGCATCAAAAGCATGTGCTTATGTAAATGGTGCCACTGACGTTACACCGGATCACGTTCAATACATTTTTAAATCAGTCGCTGAACATAGATTGGATAATGGATATATTGATTCTTCTTCACTATCTGAAAAAATAATTCAAGAAGTGGATGCAATTCGTTAATCAAAATAAATGGTTTTATAGAAAATTTTATAAAAAGTCTGGGAAAATAGTACTAGGTTTTAAAAATCTTTATATCTTTCCAAATCTTTTTGGACTTTATTGGATCCTTACCTTAATTACTATATATATTTTAGGAATTAACTTAGAGAATAATCTAACTGTTTTTATATCATATTTAATGATTATAGTTTTTGTAATAAGCTTATTTCTTACGCATTTCAATATTCATGGCCTAGAACTTATATCAATAAATCAAAAAATTAATTTTGCTAATTCTGAAATTAAATATCGAATTATCCTGGATACAAAAAAAATTAGAAACAATATTAAACTAAAATTTCTTAATGAAGAAAATAAATTTATTTTCATAGAAAAAATTGTAGAAAGAAAAATTGAATCTCTACCAATAAAAGGTAAGAAAAGAGGTATATATAATCCAGACATAATTTATGGTGAATCATCTTCACCTTTTTCTCTTTTTAATTGTTGGTTCTATTGGCTACCAATTGAAAATTTCGTAGTTGCACCACAGAAAAAAAAAGGAAAGATAAATAAACAAAACTTTAAAGGTAACAAAAATAAAAATAAAAATTTCAACAATAAAAATGGAGATCAATTTATAAATATAAAGCCTTACAGAGAAGGGGAAAGAAAATCATCCATTCATTGGAAATCCATGGCAAGATCAAGAATTCTTTTATCAAAAAACTTTGCTAATGAAAATACTAATGATAAATGGTTGTTATTAAACAAAAACTTACCAATTGAAAAAGCACTTGAGCATTTATGTTTTGAAATTTATAATCATTATCAAAATAATAAAGTTTTTGGAATATTACTTAGCAAAAATGAATTCATCACCCCAAATAAAAGTGAAAAGCATTATCAAAAATGCCTCACAATGCTAGCTTACTTCAATCATGAAAAGATTTAATATAACTATTTTATGTATTTATATATTTTTATTTGCAAATTTATTTATTAATAAAAATTTTTTAATTTCAGTAATTATTTTTTTAGGGCCAAATTTATATTTTTCAATTTTTTCTAAATTAAGCCAAAAAGCTATAAATAAAATTTTTATAGTTGAATTTATTATTTGGATATTCAATTGTTATTTTATCGTTATCAGTAACTCTGAAGATTGGTTTCTTGCATTAAATAATTTGTTATGGTTACTTACATCAATAAAAATGATTGAAGTAAGGAATAATCTCAATAACAAAAATATAATTTTATTATTATTTCTCTGTATTGGAACTAGTTCGCTCTTCAATATAGGTTTTATTTCTAATCTAATTCATATATTTTCTTTAATTTTACTGATAAATAGTTTATTAGTTCTTAATAAATATAAAAGTGAAAACATATTTAAACAACTTTTAATTTTAATTTCATTTTTACCTCTAACATTAATTTCTTTTATTAATATTCCATCTCCTAAACCATGGTTAAGGCAGAATTTCAAAACAACAGCAAAAACAGGCCTAAATGATGAATTAAGACCTGGCGATATAAATTCACTAGCTCAAAATGGAGAATTAGTAGCTCGTGTCTTTTTTAGTGATCAATTACCAAAACCAGAAAATAGATATTGGAGAGTATATGTCTTAGATAGATTCAAAAATAATACTTGGACATCAACTTCAAAATTCAACAAACAAAATATTATCCAGAAAAACATTGTAGAAGAAAATTTTAATAGAGAAATGTTAAAAAGTGAAAGATGGATATTAGAGCCTAACTACATTATGCAAAGGCCATGGAGTGGTAAAGGAAATTCTAAAAGTGAAAATTTATCAATAACTAAAAAAGGTGTTCTTCTTGGAAGCAAAAAATTAAATAAAAGAGACCAATATGAAATTATTCATGAAAAAAACGCATGGAGAGAAATTGCTCCCCAAAAAATAAGCCTAAATAGTGAGATAAAAAATAAATTACTTTTTCAATTATCAAAAAAATGGTTAAATGAATCATCTACTCCAGAGGAAATATTAGGAAAATCAAGAGAATGGTTTTTGAAAGGGGGTTTTACTTATTCAATAAACCCAGGAAATATGAGTAAAAAATCACCTTATGATGACTTTCTTTTTCAAAAAAAAAGAGGATTTTGTGAACATTTTGCAGCAAGTTTTGCATTGTTAATGCGATATGCAAATATTCCAGCGAGAGTAGTAATTGGTTTTCAAGGAGGTGAAATATTTAAAGATGCAAAAAATAAAAACTATCTTCTGATTGATAATACTTACGCACATGCATGGAACGAAATATGGATTGAAAATAAAGGTTGGATAAGAGTTGATCCCACTTCGTGGGTATTCCCTGAACGAATTAAGGCATCAACATTACTGATAAATAAAGATGAATCAAGATTAAGAAAATTTGCAAAAAATATTAATCTAAAATATATCTTTAATTTAACCAGAATCGAACAAGATATTAACTATATAGCTGAGATAATTAATAGAAGATTCAAAATAATAAAATTCTCAGAAAATCTAGTATTTAATCGTTTAATTTCGATCTTATTTTTTGCTTTTTTATTATTTCTAACCATTATTAGTCTTTTATTACTTGAAAACAAAAAAAAGATTGGACTCTTAAGATTAAATTTAAATATATATTTATCTTTATTAAAAACTTTCAGTATCACCAAAAAAAAAGGAGAAACACTCAAATCGTTTTGCTTAAGAGTTTTAGATTCTTACCCCCATCTAGAAAAAGAAATTAAAGAAATATATATTATTTATAATTCCTATAAATTTAGTAATGATAAATTTTCAACCCAGAAATTAATAATTCTTTTTTTAAAAATGAGCTTCTATCAAACAAAAATTTTAACTTTTATTGCATTAAAAAAAGCCTACTCCAATATTTCTAAATTTAGACTTAGAGAAAAGTAATGTCATTTATATCTAGGAAATTTAATTTTCTAATATTTTTATTTTCCATCTTTTTATTATTATCTTGTTCGCCTACATCCAACAAGAATTCAATTAATAAGTTAGAAAAAAATTCTATGAAGATTGAATCGATTAATTTAAATGACTTAATGCTAAGACTTTCTAAGGCAGATAAAAAATTAACCCCTAAATTGGTCAACAAAATCGATGGCTCGTCTTATTATTCCTATATTAAGAGGCCAGGAGAAAGTGATATCAATTTAAAAGAAATAAAAAAAAGGATCTCACTAGGAAGTGATTTCTACAAAAATGATAGAAAAAAAATATTAACTCTTTTAAAACGAATTAATGAATTAAAAATCAATAATAAATTGGCAAATATAGGAAATGAGACTCTAGGTCTTTGGGTCCCAATCCAAGATTTAATAATGATAAATTACAGAACTATTAACATGGGGTCTCCTACATTTCTCAACGTATTAAGACATGAAGTTATTCATGTCTCTCAGAGTTGTAATAGTGGTAATCGAGGAGACTTCCCAAAAAGGATAGGCCTACCACTAGAATTCTCAAAAAATATAAATTTAAATTTACACAATTTTTATAGCCAAAATCCTGAGGAATTAATAAACATTGAAAGAGAAGCATTTACTTATTCAAAAATTGATGGTGCAGCAATTAAATTACTAAATAAATTCTGCAAATAAATATTAATTAATTAAATCTAAAAACTATATATAAATCTTAGTAAAGGTTGATTTCCAAAGTACCAAATTATTAATCCCCCTATAGAAAGAAAAGGAGCAAAGGGTATCATTTGACCTTTTTTAATTTTTTTTAATTTAAGCAAAATTATTATTAGTACAGCCGCTATAACATAAGAAATTCCTAAACTTAAAATAATTCCAAGCGGACCAAGCCAAATAGAAATCATAGAGACTAACTTAGAATCGCCTTTTCCTAGGGCATCACGCTTGTATATTACTTTTGCAGAAATTCTTATTATTTCAAAAAACAAATAACTTACTATCGATGCTATTAAGCCTTCAAAAAGGTAAATAGAAAGAATATTATTATTATTATAAATTCCTATTAAACAGAGATTAAAAAATCCACTTAAAAGTCCAAAATTAATTAAAGACTGTGGCACCCAGAAATAATCAATATCAATAAAACTTATTACTAAAAGAATAGATAAAAACAGCCAAGAAAATATATTTTCAATAAATAAATTTTGATTAAAATTATATAATTCAGGTGAAGATTCTGAAAAAACAAGGAAAAGAATTCCAGTTAAAATTTCGATTAATGGATATCTAATATTTATACTTGTGCCGCAAAAAGAACATCTACCTTTAAGTAATATCCAACTGATAATTGGAATATTTTCACGAAAAATAATTTTATTTTTACAGTTTGGGCAAAAACTTCTTGGATTAATTATTGATATCTCTTGAGGGAGCCTAAAGATTACAACATTTAGAAAACTACCAACACACAAACCTAAAACTAATTTATAAATGTTTTGAATGATTTCAATCACTTCAATTGATAAATTAACGTATATATTTTTAATATAAACATAAAATAATTGTAATTTTTTTACTTAATGTATATAATTTTTAGTATTACATTTACTACTTCCTAGTAATTATGACATTAATAGAAGTTTTTCTTAAAAATAAAAGAGTTCAAAAAACCTTGTCTACAAAGCCCGGAGAAGAAGGTTTCTCACTTATTGAACTTGTCGTCGTTATTGCTGTTTTAGCTATTCTATCCGCAGTAGCAATACCTTCATTTACTAATGTCCAAGCAAATGCTAGAGCATCAGCGGTGCAAAACGGTTTGGTTAACGGAATAAAAGAATGTTTTGTTCTTCAAGCAGAGAATTCAGCAACAACATTTTCAGCTGCAAAATCCTTCGCCAGTCCAAAAGCATTTAGAGGTTTTGAAGTAAAGCAAAGAGCAGGCGATCCTCCTCAGGGTGGTGATTCTTGTTTCGGAGCAATTGCTGATGCTGATAGTAATGCGAATGATTCTGACTTCGAAATTTATATGGATGGTGATGGTGTCGCTGTAAAAACATGTTCTCATGGTGAAAGAGCTGGATGTACTGCAACTGCTGCAGATGGCAAAGGGGCAGGTACTTGGTAATATCATCAAAACCATTCGAATCTCAAGACTAAAATCTTGAGATTTTTTTTTATGAAAAAATATTCATTACAAAACTTTTTATTTACTCTTTCAGGAATCATATTGATTTCTAGCTGCAGCAAAAGTCCAAGTAATGTTGATTTAGATTTATCTAGTTTCAAAAATACTATTCCAAAACCGGCCAAGTCTATTGATAATCAAAATGAAATCATTCAAGAAAGTAAAGAAGTTGAATTAAATTTAATTTCATTGGATAAAAAGGAGGATATTACCAGTTCAATAAAATATGGGAAAAAAGATCCATTTTCATCTTTTGGTAACGATTCAAATAGATCGATTCCTGATTTCAAACTAAAAGGTTTCTTATCACTTAATAATAAAGATTATGCTTTTGTTGAATACAAAAACAAAGAAGGAATAATTGATATTGATTCAATTGGAGATATAAATACCAAATTACTCCCTCCAAAGGCTGTTGTAAAAAATATAAGCCCCTCTCTAGAGACAATAAATATTAATTTAGATGATGAAAACTATATAATAATTATGAATTTAAAATAGCTATTTTTAAGCTATATTTATTCATTTATTGCATTAATTCTTAAAGAATAATATAATTTAAATTACTCGAAACTTATGGATATTAAATGAAAATATCCAAAGATAGCAAAATCATAAGTGAAGATAAAGAACAAGTAGGATTTACACTTGTAGAGCTTGTTGTAGTTTTAGCTGGTTTATCTGCGATTTTGGCATTTTCTTTCCCAGCATTCTTAAATACTCTTAAACTTAACAGAATTGAAGAAGCTAAAGCTTTAATGAATTCATATGCAGCTGAATGTTTAGGGAAATTAAGAATTGCGACTGAGATTCAAACATTTAGAGAAGAAGCAAGGCCTGACACTATAGATAATGAGAAATTATTGACTTTAGGTTATAAGATTGATGGTTTTGGGGGTGAACAAGAAAAATCAAAATGTAGTTTCACAAGAATAATCCCTGCAGATCAAGAAGAGAAGTTTTTATACGCCTTTTCTTTTATAGTTTCACCAGCAGGAGTTCAAAAGAGAGCTACTCCATCAAATGATCCGAAAGCTCTTAACTCATGTAAAGGTTGGGCTGGACAACTTTGTGGTCTATCACCAGAACAGGAAGCATATTTTGCGGAATTGGAACGTCTACAAATAGCAGAAGAAAATTGTGAAAAAGATTATAAAAAAAAGCTTGTCTCTGGATTTGTAGGACAAACTTCGAGATGGGATAGTGTCGAAAAAAAATGCATTCAACCAGTTTGCCTTTATAAAGGTGAAGTAGTTTCGTGCAATGGAGGAATAGAAAAGGCACGTGAAAGAGAATTAGGTGAAGAATGTACAGAATGGGCGAAAAATCAAAAGAATAAAAATAATTCTACCTACATCAGCCCTGCTTCTGGAGAGACAACAGTAGCATGTGGGGATCAAAGGTTTTGGTTTCATACTGGGAGTGAATGGAATGAACCAGATAAATGGTACGAAAAAGCTTGCGAATATAATTACCAAAAAGATAGGCTGAAGACGGAGGGGGAGTATAAATATAACCCAGTAAAATCAGAGGGTGGTCCCAAACCTTGTGGGGATAAAATATGGATATGTGATGGTAACCAGGTTGAATATTCAGAATATAAAGATACATGCGGAGCTGCTCCTCCTCCTCCTCCTCCTCCTCCTCCTCCTCCTCCAACGTGTACCCCCTTTCCTAAGCCACCAATTTGTGATAACGCTATGCTTAAATGGGCTTATAAAGAATGTATATGCTGGAATAAGAGATAGAAAATGGCTAAGCAATATACAGCTACAAGCGTAAGAAAATTAGTTGATAAATATTTTTCTCTGCAATGGTGTAGGGATAACTTGGTAGTTCCACTTTATGTGGAACCCAGTTTGCCTATGAATCCTGGAATATTAAAAATAGCAATTGCTAATTATTCCTATTTAGGAACCATTGCGGAGCCAATAAAGCAAAGAATCTTACAATCTGGTGATAATTTAAAGTGCGAATTTGTAGAAAAATCTCAAGAAGAAATTCAAGAAATACTTGATGATGCTTCTGAAGAGAGATTTATTAGTGGAGAAAGTATTGAGATATCGCAATTTGATGAAGATGCAGTCCTTGAGGCTATAAAACAAACTACAGATAATGATCCTAATGGCATTAAATTTGAATTTGATGATGATGATGAGTCAAGTGAGGTTGAGATAGATAGTGCTGATTTAGCATTAGAAATGATGGAGAGTAAAATTCAAAAAGCTGCTGGAGGTGTCCTCATATATGCAAAAACGACTGAAGGAGTATCTGATATACATATTGAGCCTAGAGAAGATAGTTATAAAATCCGGGTAAGGAAAGATGGTGTTATGCAAAAATTTATGGGTTTACCAAGAAAGCCCGGAATACAATTAGTTGCATGTTTGAAAAACATGGCAATGATGGATATTGCAGAAAGGAGAGCAAGTCAAGATGGAAAAATTCTTAGAAAATTTGAAGGTAATAAACTTGAATTTCGTTGTTCAACAGTACCAGGAAAGCATGGAGAAAAAATGGTACTCAGGATACTAAATAGTGATGCATCAACTTTGAATCTTGATACCTTAATTCATATTGAAAGTGTTAGAAAAGATTTCCGAAGAATAATGAACGCGACAAATGGAATTGTTATTGTTTCAGGCCCAACAGGTTCCGGGAAGTCCACTACTCTTGCTGCAGCATTACAAGAGAAAGATACAGGAGATACGAACATTGTTACGGCAGAAGATCCTATTGAATATGAGATGGGTGGTGACATAAACCAAGTTCAGGTTAACCGAGCTAAAGGTCAAACATTTGCAATGATTCTAAGAACTTTTTTAAGGCAGGATCCTGACGTTATTCTTATAGGAGAGACAAGGGATCCAGAAACAGCTGAATCATCAATGGATGCTGCTGAGACAGGTCATTTGGTTTTTACAACCCTTCATGCTAATTCTTCAACAAGTTCATTAACAAGACTTTTAGATATGGATGTCCCCAAATATAAATTAAATGCAAGTGTTAGAGGTGTTTTAGCTCAAAGATTATTAAGAAGGGTTTGTACAGGATGTGGTATAAAAAGACCAATATCAGAGAGTGAAGCCAGAGAATTTCAAATTGGGAAAAATACGCCAATTATGTACGCAAATACCCTTTCAGCAGAAGAAAAAAATAAAAGAAAAAAAGAAAATACACTTTGTCCTCAATGTCTAGGGTCGGGTTATAAAGGGAGGATTGGTGCATATGAACTTTTACTAGTAGATAGTAAAATCCAAAATGCGATATCAGAGGGTAAAACTGATAAAGAAGTCGAACAAATTGCTGTAACTCAAAACAATATGCTTACTCTGACTCAATATGGTGTTGAGTTAGTTAAAGATCACTTAACTACCACTGCAGAATTAATTAGAGTATGTAAGACAGATTTATAAATTCTTAAGATGTCCATTGCAAGAGAAATAGTAAGTTTCGCAATACAAGCGGGTTCTTCTGATATACATCTTGAGGAAGGAGCGCCTATCGCAGTGCGAGTTAATTCTGATATAAAAATAAGTCCTCAAAAGCTTGAATCTGATGATATGGATCAATTATTGCTGGAGTTATTAGGAGAAGTTAAATTAGAAGAATTTAATCAAACAGCAGACTTAGATACCTCTATAGGATTAGAAGGTCTATCAAGATTAAGAATAAATGCTTACGTTGCAAATGAAAAAAGATGCCTCACTCTAAGACTCCTGCCTAATGATCTACCAAAATGGCAAGATTTAGGACTACCTGATTCATTTATAAACTTATCCAAATTGCACAGAGGTCTCGTACTTTGCACTGGTCCAACTGGTTCAGGCAAATCAACTACTTTGGCTGCATTTATCAACTGTATGTTAGAAACCCAATGTAGGCATGTATTAACTATTGAAGATCCTATTGAATTTATTTTCAACCATACTAAAAATTCAATAATTCATCAAAGAGAAGTCAAAAGAGATACAAATTCATTTTCTACAGCTCTTAGGGCTGCATTAAGAGAAGATCCAGATGTTATTTATATTGGAGAGATGAGAGATCTAGAGACAATCCAGCTTGCAATTACAGCCGCAGAAACTGGCCATTTAGTTTTAGGCACATTACATACTTCCTCAGCTGCTAAAACTGTTGAAAGGATAGTAGATGTTTTCCCAGCAGATCAACAAGAACAAGCAAGGCTACAAGTATCAACTTCTCTTGCTGGAATAATGTCTCAGACATTATGCAAAAATACCAAAGGGAAAAGATCATTAGCCTATGAGTTAATGGTCAATACACCAGCCATTGGCAATTTAATAAGAGAGAAGAAAGTAAGTCAAATATATTCTCAACTTCAGACAGGCAGCCAAGAAGGGATGAATACACTTGAGCAGTGTTTAAATAATTTATATTCAGATGGATTAATTACACAAGAAGAAGCTTTAGGTAAAGCTTCAAATAAAAAAGCTATTAAATTTTAATTATGGCAGAGTATGGCAAATCAATAGTTGAAACTAATTCAATCCAGAGAACACCTCCAATAAAAGTATTTGGGATCGTATTTGGAGAAGAGTCATATCTTGATTATCCCCCAAATACAAAACTAAAAGTGCCTCAGAATGATCTTTTGGTTTTCTTTAGACAAATGGCAGTAATGCTAAAAAGTGGAGTTCCATTATCACAAGGATTAGAATTACTTGCTGAGAATATGACAAATAAAGAATTTGGAGCATGTATTTTTGATATTTCAAAGAAACTCAATAGTGGAGAAGAGTTATCTTCATGTTTAAATTCTTACCCAAGGATATTTGCTCCAATTACGATAGGGTTAATTGAAGCTGGAGAAGCTGGAGGAATTTTATCAGAAGTTTTAGATAGGTTAGCCCTTTTACTTGAAGCTCAAAGTAAAATTAAAGGACAAATAACAGGGGCATTAATTTATCCAATAGCCATTCTAGTTTTAGCAGTAACAATAAGTCTTGCTTTATTGATTTTTATAGTGCCAACATTTGATGAAATGTTTAAAGGCATGGGTGCAGAATTGCCTGCTCTAACTGGCTTTATGTTAACTCTTTCCAAATTTGTAACTTCCCCGACTTTTGCAATTGGAGCTCCGATAATAATTTTTATAGTTTTATATCTATTCAAAACTTCATATGCGAGTCAACAAGGTCGCGAGTTCTTTGATCGTTTGATTTTAAAAGTTCCACTTTTTGGTGACTTGATATTAAAATCTGAACTTGCATCAATGTCTGATACTTTAAGTACATTAATAAATTCAGGTATTCCTCTAGTAGAAGGATTAGAAAGATGTATTAATGCTTCAAATAATGAGATAATAAAAATTGCTTTACGAAGAGCTATATCTCTTGTCACTCAAGGGCAAGAATTGAGCGTATCTTTATCAAATGCGAAAGTAATTCCAAGATTATTAATATCTATGATCAAGATAGGTGAAGAGACTGGAGCATTATCATTTATGCTTGAAAACTTATCTAATTTCTACAAGAGAGAAGTTGAAGAAGCAGTTACAGTCTTGACAAAGGCGATGGAACCTATGGTCATATTTGTAGTCGCAGCTATTGTTGGAACAATTGTTATATCTCTTTATTTACCTATGTTTGATTTAATTAATCAAATGGGTTAGTCATTATCTAGAAAAGAAGTATCAATTTTAAAATTCTTTTTATTTTTTAATCCACTCTTACTTTCTTTATTTTCATTTTTACTCTCTATCTTCTTCTCCTTAATGTTGAGATTTGGTAGTGGCGGTAATTCTTGCTTTTTATCAGAAGTATCCTCCTTTACCTTTGGAGGTAACTTACTCTCTACCTTCCTCTCCTTAATGTTGAGATTTGGTAGTGGCGGTAGTTCTTGCTTTTTATCAGAAGTATCCTCCTTTACCTTTGGAGGTAACTTACTCTCTACCTTCTTCTCCTTAATATTGAGATTTGGTAGTGGCGGTAGTTCTTGCTTTTTATCAGAAGTATCCTCCTTTACCTTTGGAGGTAACTTACTCTCT